>JBNKYJ010000148.1:0-19397 GCA_050300835.1 Sedimenticolaceae bacterium | reverse complement strand
ATCTGCACAGCAAAAAGCCGAAGAAGGTGTTCGATGTTCCCGGCGCGCCGCTGGAGATCCGCTGCGCCTGGCAGCCCGACCACAACTGGTGCGTGACCACCACCGCGCTGACCTCCAAGATCTGGCTCATCTACGAGGATGGCCAGGGTGTGTGGCAGGCCGAGGCGGTGGCCGATATCGGCGATCCGGCCAAAGTGCCGCTGCCGGTGGACATCTCCATCAGCTCCGACGACAGCCGGCTCTGGGTCAACACCTTCATGGACGGCAAGACCCGCCTGTTCGACATGAGCGATCCGCATGCGCCGAAGCAGGTCTATGAGAAGGTGATTGGGCGTCAGGTCAACATGGCTTCCTCGAGCTGGGACAGCACCCGCATCTACTACACCTCCTCCCTGCTGGCCAACTGGGACAAGAAGGGCGAGGACAACGAGCAGTACTTCAAGAGCTATGTCTGGGACGGCGACAAGCTGGTGGAGAAGTTCGCCATCGACTTCACCCAGGAGAAGCTGGGCCGCGCCCATCAGATGCGTTTCGGCGCCTACTCCCTCTACGGCATGACCCGGCCCGAGGACGACAAGGTCAAGCTCGCCGACCTGGAATCGGCCTACAAGCCCTAGTCCCCGTGGATGCCGGATGAGTCCGCTCATCCGGCTGCAAACCCCGGCCCGCGACTGCATCGGGTCGGGGCTGTTCCCGATCTGGAGTTTTCATGTTCCGATTGTGTCAACTCGCGCTGCTGCTGTTCGCTTCGGTCTCGCTGAGCTGGGCCGATTCAGCCTCCCGCTCCCAGGCGGCGCCCGGCTACGGCGATCTGGGTTACACCTTGCCGCCCGTGGGCAGCTACGCACTCCCACCCTTGGGTCAGGCGGCCGACGGCGAGGTGCTGGACAGCGACGGTCGCCCGCGGCGGCTGTACGATCTGTTTGCCGATCGCTATGTGCTGCTGGCCTTCATCTACAGCAGCTGCAACGATGTGGACGGTTGTCCGCTCACCTCCCACGTCTTCTACAAGATCAAGGCGGCGATGAAGCAGGATCCGGCGCTGGCCGGGGGGCTGAAGCTGATCAGTCTCAGCTTCGATCCCAAGGTCGATACGCCCCAGGTGATGGCCCTCTACGGCAACAATTTCAAGTATGCGGGGACGGCCGGGGAGTGGCGGTTCCTCACCACCGCTTCGCAGGAACAGCTCGAGCCGATCCTCGAGGCCTACAATCAGAATGTGCTGCCCGACCCCGACAACGGCGCACAGTCGTCTGGATTCTCCCATCTGCTGCGGGTCTTCCTCATCGACCCGCAGCGGCGCATCCGCAACATCTACAGCGTCGATTTCCTGCACCACGAACTGCTCATCAACGATGTGAAGACACTGATGGCGCAGCAAGCGGGATCGGACGCCCATCCGGTGAGGGCGGCGTTCACACCCTCGCCGTCCGACACCCTGTCGCAACCGGGTGACGACAAACGGGGCTACGAGAGCGACAGCTACCGGACCCGTTCACTCTCCCTGGAGCAGCGGCGTGGCGAGCCGGCCAACCTGCTGGCCATCGCGCAGCATCCCCCCCTGGGACTGCCAACGCTTCCGGTGCCCGCCGACAACCCGTTGACGCGCGAGAGGATCGAACTCGGGCGACGGCTCTTCTACGACCGGCGGCTCTCGCTCAACGATACCTTCTCCTGCGCCATGTGCCATGTGCCCGAGCAGGGCTTCACCAGCAACGAGCTGGCGATGGCGGTGGGGATCGAGGGGCGCAGCGTGCGGCGCAATTCACCGACCCTCTACAATGCGGCCTATGCCGGTCTGCTGTTCCACGACGGGCGCGAGGAGACCCTCGAGCAGCAGATCTGGGGACCGCTGCTGGCGAAGAACGAGATGGGCAATCCCTCGGTCGGCCAGGTGCTGCGGAAGATCCGCCGCATCGACGACTACCGGGGGCTTTTCGAAGCCGCCTTCGACGGCCGGGGGGTGAGCATGGAGACCCTCGGCATGGCCCTGGCGAGCTACGAGCGCACCCTTGTCTCCGGCGACTCCCCCTTCGATCGCTGGTACTACGGCGGCGACGCGTCGGCCCTGTCGCCCGAAGCGCAGCGGGGTTTCGAACTCTTTACCGGCAAGGCGGGCTGCGTGGCCTGTCATCACATCGGTGAGGAGTACGCCCTGTTCAGCGACGACGCTCTGCACAATACCGGTCTCGGTTATCGGGCGTCGATGGGCCTGCTGCCCGAGAAGCAAAAGGTGCAGATGGCCCCCGGCATCACCTTCGAGATCGAGCGTGCCGTGATCGAGCAGGTTGGGGAGGCGCCGCCGCCCGATGTGGGCCGCTACGAGGTGACCCAGAATCCCGACGACCGCTGGAAGTACAAGACCCCCAGCCTGCGCAACGTGGCGCTGACCGCCCCCTACATGCACAACGGTGCCTTCACGAGCCTGCGCCAGGTGGTCGATTTCTACGCTGCCGGAGGCGTACCCAACGAATTGCTCGATCCGCTGATCCGGCCGCTCCATCTCGCTGAGACGGAGAAGCAGGCGCTGGTCGCCTTTCTCATGTCGCTTACCGGCAGCAACGTGGACACCCTGGTGGCCGACGCCTTCGCCGCCCCCGTGGGCGATGTGGGCAAGGGCGATCCGAACTGGGTCCACGGTACCGAGGTGGAGGTGCGTTGATGCGGTCGGGGCGCGAACGGTTGCATGGATGGATGGGCCGCGCTCGGCTCCTCTGCTTGAGCTTGAGCCTCGTTGTGCTCGCTTTCGCTTCGACACTCAGTGCCCAGACGGAGATCGGTGGCGACTTCAGCCTCACGGATCACCACGGCCGTCCCTTCTCCCTGCATCAGATGCGGGGCAAGCTGGTACTGCTTTTCTTCGGCTATACCTACTGTCCCGATATCTGCCCGAACGAACTCGCCAATATCGCCGCCGTGTTCGATGCCCTTGGGCCTGATGTCGAACAGGTGCGTGGGCTCTTCGTTTCCCTCGATCCTCAGCGCGATACACCGCAGGTATTGCGGGACTACACGCGCTATTTCAGCCACAACCTGCTGGGGCTGACCGGTTCCCCTGAAGCGGTCGAGCGGGTGGCGCGGCAGTATCGGGTCAAATTCCAACGACAGGAAAATCGGGACGGGCGCTACAGCCTGGACCACTCCGCCGATCTCTACGTGATCGACCCGCAGGGAGCGCTTACGGCGGTGGTGCCCTACGGACTGCCGCCGGAACATGTGCTGGAACTGGTGCGCGGGATGCTGGCCGAGGGTGGTTGAGATGCCGATCAACCGTTCACCAAGCATTGGGTTTGAATCAATGAGCATTTCGGTGGGGCAGGGCCCTACCCTACAGGCTGGATCTGTCCAGAGGGTGGAACCGTGTCCGCGCAAAGCCCTTGGTGGTCAGATATGAGTGTAGTAACAATCAGGATGCCACATGTTGTGACCTGCACGATGCCGTCAGCCGAACGGATGCTTCTGATCCGGTGGCGGCATAAGGCGGGATGGCTGTTTGTCCTCTTCATGCTCGCCAGACCGTGCGTGGCTGACGGGGTGCTGACGCCCGTGCCCGATCCGGCTCCGGTGCCCGCCTTTCAACTGTCGGATCTGAATGATCGAACGCATCGGCTCTCCGACTATCGGGGGCGGGTGGTGATCGTCAACTTCTGGGCCAGTTGGTGCGTGCCCTGCCGGCGTGAGCTGCCCTCGATGAACCGGGCCTGGGAGCTCCTGCAACCGGAGGGCGTCGTCATGCTGGGGATCAATCTCGATGAGGAGCCGCAGGCGGTGAGGGCCTTTCTGCACGATTTCCCCATCGACTTTCCGGTGCTGCTCGATCGCGGCGGCCGCATGAGCCGACAGTGGCAGGTGAGGGGGCTGCCCACCACCTTTGTGCTCAACGCCCAGGGAGAGGTTGTCTACAAGGCGATCGGTGAGCGGGAGTGGGACGATGAACAACTGCTGCAGCAGGTGCGTGCGCTGTTGACGACCCGGCTGAGCAACCATGAAGCAAACAAACCAAGGTGACGCCTTATGTTGATGATCGAATATCGGGAGATGAGTTGGTGGTATTGGCTGGTGACGGCGATACTCCTCAGCTTGGGTTTGCTGGTGACGCCCGAGGCCTTTCTCGGCGCCATCGGTGTCACGCTCTGGCAGCTACTCCACTATCGCTTGCGCGAGGGGAGCAGCGGCGCCTTTCCGGTGCAGGTGCGATACTGGTATCTGATGTTGCTGCTGCTGGCCTTGCCCGGACCGATGCAATGGCTCTACTGGGTGCCGACCATCGGCACCTGGGCCCAGCTCTTTTTCGGTTACTGCACCATGGCCAGGCTGGTCTCGCTCTTGCCCTGGAACCGTTCCGAACCCTTCAGCGGGCGGCTGCTATGGCGGACCTTCTTCTCCGCGCCGGTACGCGGGAATATCCTGCAGGGTTTGCCGCCTGTCGGCCCATCGTGACCGGCTCCTGAGTCGACAGGTGCAGCGTGTAGCCTGGATGGAGCAGAGCGAAATCCAGGGCATAACGGGGCGAGGCCATACCCGGATTCCACTTCGTTGCATCCGGGCTGCCGGCTGAAAAATGCTGATAGCGTGATCCCTGCGTAGTCTGCGAACGACCCGTCGATGGTAGCTCACGGGATGCGGCCGCATCAGCCTCGGCAGCAGGCGCACTGAAGGGTTCTGCTCCTGTCGCATCGACGCGAGAAGGAGACGACAGCCGGATCGTTGAAGAAGCGGTCGTGGCTCTGCCTTTCGAGTGCTGACTGCAGTCGCAGGGATTGCCGTGACAGGGCCTCGTAGTATTCGAGTCGGGCGGGAATCAGGGGTCGCGACATGTGGTCGGCGTGGTGGCGCTCCGACTGCTGCAGCACGGTGCCGGTATAACCCAGGCCGGACTGAGCCATCTCCGCCAACAGACGGGCCGAAGGGGTCAGCTCCGGGTCGAGCACCCGCTCCCGCTGTGAACCCAGTGCCTTGGTGTAGTCCCGGCTGTCTCGGGCGCTATCCAGCAGCTCCGCCACGGCCCGCATCTCATCGAGCAACTGGAGCGCCCATTCGCGCAGAGGCACCCGAGCGCCTGCGCGATCGAGCTTGAGGGACGGATCGCGGCCGGCGAAGGCGGTGCGGTTGAGATTCTCCCGGTTGGCCCGGGAGCGTTCGGGGCTGTGTGCGGGGCTCTCCTGCATGAGGCAGAAATGGAGGAAGGTCTCAAGAAACAGCAGCTGCTCCCGGCTCGTGCCGGCGCTCGAGAAGGGGTCCAGGTCGAGGCTGCGCAGTTCCAGGTAACGGATGCCACGGCGCTCCAGCGCCGTGAGCGGAGATTCGTCGGCGTGCACCACCTGCTTGGGGCGCACACTGGTGTAGTACTCGTTCTCGATCTGCAGCAGATGGGTGTTGAGCTGGCGCTGTTCGCCATCGACCCGGATGCCGATCGCCTCGTAGGGTGGGTGGGGCGTTTCCACGGCTTGGCGCAGGGTGGCGATGTAGGTGTCCAGGGAGTTGCTGTCGATGAACACCGTGCGGCCGGCCGGCAGCCGGTTGCCGTAGCCCATGTCGCTCATGCGCAGGGAGGTGGCGTAGGGGGCGTAGCCGGTCTCACGGTCGAAGCGCCGCAGTCTTTCGCGGGCGCCGGCGAAGCCGATGTGGGCGGCGGGTGAGGCGCCGAAGAGATAGACCAGCAGCCAGTCGTAACGCTGCACGTTGCGCAGGGTCGCCATGTAGCGGTCGGCCACGAACGGCTGTGACTCTCCGCTCACCCCCATGATTTCCTGCAGCGCGGGCCAGAGGCTTTCGCTGAAGGAGTAGTTGAAATGGACCCCCGCGATCGCCTGCATCATGCGGCCGTAACGATGGGCCAGGCCCCGCCGGTAGACATGCTTGGCCATGCCGTGGTCCGAGCGGCCGTAGCAGGCGATCGGGACCTCATCGTCACTGTCGAGGCGACAGGGCATACTGGCACACCACATCAGCTCCTGATCCAGCTGGTGATGGACGAAGACTTCGGTTTCGGTGAGCAGGGCGAGCGCCCCCCGGGCATCCCGGCAGGGGGGCGTGATCAGCTCCAGCAGGGCCTCGGAAAAATCGGTGGTGATGCTGGGATGGGTCAGCGCCGATCCCAACGCCAGCGGATGCCGCAAACTGGAGATGCGGCCCGCCCGGTCCACCCGAAGTCCCTCTTTCTCCAGTCCGAGTTTGGCCTCACGCAGGGTCTCCGGCGCGAGTCTGTCTATGTGGGCGAGTCTGTTGCTCATTCCGATTTCCTTTGCCGGCTTGGCCTGCGGTACAGGACGCCCTGTATCGGCCAGGGATCCAGTTAGACGGATTTGAGTGGCAAGGGTTCGCTCAGGCGCTGCCCCCCGATCACCTTCCTCAGTCGTAGATGCGGTCGATTACTTACAGATTCAATGCAGATCACTGTTCTCCACGTCGCTGAGACTGGCGCAGGCATCACAGCGTGAATGGACCGGCAGGGTGGGGCTCTGCCCCATGGCACTGACTTCACCGAAGTGGTTCAGGGATCGTCAAAGGATTACGCTGCGGCAAGCCGCACCCTGCTCGTGATCAAGCCGTAGGGTGCGGCTTGCCGCACCGAAACATGGCTTAAGTAAGTGCCATTCGGGCCGTGCCCCACCAGCCGCCCGCTGAGGTATGACGTCGGGTAGCTGATCTCCGCCACCCAGCCAACCGGGGTTATGGTTTATAGTGACACCCCATGATCACCCGCAAGTACCGCTACCTGATCGCCCTGGCCCGCGAGAAGCACTTCGGCCGTGCCGCCGCGGCCTGCCATGTCTCGCCCTCGACCCTGTCGGCGGCGATTCGCGACATCGAGCAGACCCTGGGCGTCAGCGTGGTCGAACGGGGACAGCAGTTCGCCGGCCTCACCCCCGAGGGCGAGATCGTGGTCGATTATGCCCAGCGTGTGGCCGCCAGCGTGGACGATCTGCGGCAGGAACTGGCGAGCCTGCGCGATGAGTTGACGGGGCGGTTGAGGCTCGGTGCCATCCCCACCGCCATGACGGCCATCGCCGGCCTGACCTCGGCCTTCTGTCGCCGTCATCCCAGTGTCACGGTGGAGGTGCTGTCGCTGACCAACAGCGAGATCGTGGAACGCCTGCAACGGTTCGAGCTCGATGCCGGCGTGGTCTATCTGAGCTCGGTCGACAACGGCGCTTTGAGGGCTGTACCACTCTGGTGCGAGCGCCATGTGCTGCTGACGGCGAAGGAGGGATCCTTCGCGGACTACGAAACTGTGAGCTGGCGGGACGCTGCCAATACGCCGCTGTGTCTGCTCACCCCCGACATGATGAATCGGCAGACCATCGATACGGTGTTCAGACAGGTGGGCGCCGAAGCCGTGCCGACCCTGGAGACCAACTCCATTCTCTGCCTGCTGGCCCATGTGGGCAGTGGCTACTGGTCCTCCATCATCCCCCACAGTGTGTTGGAGCAGATCGGCACGCCGCCCAACGTGGTGGCCATCGAGCTGGTGGAGCCCAGCGTCGACTGGGCCACCGCCCTGATCACCCTGGCCAGGGAACCGGCGCCGCCCATGGTGCGTGAGATCCTGCGCCAGGCGGAGCTGATGTCGGCGGCGTTCGGCCAGGACGAATAGCCGTTCGGAAAATCCCTCTTTGCTTTGTGGGATTTGATGGCTAGAAAAGGGAGCTATGAACAATGAAAACGTCTCCCCCATCGATCGTCTGATCCATACCCACGCGCAGCGTTGCGGCGCCCTGCTGCCCCTGCTGCATGAGATCCAGGACGTCCTCGGATACATCCCGCCCGAGTCGGTGCCGCTCATCGCCGAGCGGCTCAACCTCTCCCGGGCCGAAGTCCACGGCGTGATCAGCTACTACCACCACTTCCGCACCACCCCGCCGGCGCGCAATGTGATCAAGCTCTGCCGCGCCGAGGCCTGCCAGGCGCGGGGCAGCGAGGCCCTGGCCGCTCACGCCGAGGCCGCCGTGCAGGGCCGCGACCTGGACCTGGAGACGGTCTACTGCCTGGGACTCTGCGCCAGCGGTCCGGCTTTGCAGATCGACGAGACCCGGCTCTACGCGCGTCTCTCGCCCGAGAAGTTCGACGCCCTCATTGCCGAACTGGAGGTGCAGTCGTGTGCCTGACCCTATACGTACCCGGTGATGCCGCCGCCCTGGCCGTGGGCGCCGACCAGGTGGCCGCGGCCCTCAGCGCCGAGTCGGAACGCCGCGGCATCGAGATCCGCCTGGTGCGCAACGGCTCCCGCGGTCTGTTCTGGTTGGAGCCGCTGCTGGAGGTCGCCGCCCCGGGCGGCCGCATCGCTTATGGGCCGGTGGAAGCCGCCGATGTGGCGAGCCTGTTCGATGCCGGCCTGGCCGATGCCGGCGATCACCCGCTGCGTCTGGGTCCCGTCGACGAGATTCCCTATCTGGCGCGGCAACAGCGGGTCAGCCTGAAGCGGATCGGTCTGGTCGACCCCCGCTCCCTGGATGAGTATCTGCTCCATGGCGGCGGTTCCGGCCTGGCCCGCGCCCGGGGGATGACGCCGGCCGAGATCGTGCGGGAGGTGACCGACTCCGGCCTGCGCGGCCGTGGCGGCGCCGCTTTCCCCACCGGCATCAAATGGAAGACGGTGCTCGACACAGCGGCGGACCAGAAGTACATCGTCTGCAACGCCGACGAGGGCGATTCCGGCACCTTCGCCGACCGCCTGGTGATGGAGGGCGACCCCTTCAGCCTGTTCGAGGGCATGGCCATCGCCGGTCTCGCCGTCGGCGCGACCCGGGGCTACATCTACGTGCGCTCCGAGTATCCCCACGCCATCGCCGTGCTGGAGGCCGCGCTGGCCGAGGCGGAGGCGTGGCTCGACGGCTTCCGCATCGAGGTGCGCAAGGCGGCAGGCTCCTATGTCTGCGGCGAGGAGACCGCACTGCTGGAGAGCATCGAGGGCCGCCGCGGCATCGTGCGCAATAAACCGCCGCTGCCGGCCATCGAGGGTCTATTCGGCCAGCCGACGGTGATCAACAATGTGCTCAGCCTGATCAGCGTGCCCGACATCCTGGCTAGGGGCGCCGCCTTCTATCACGCCTACGGGGTCGGCCGCTCCCGTGGCACCCTGCCGTTCCAGCTGGCCGGCAACCTGAAGTACGGCGGTCTGGTGGAGGTGCCCTTCGGCCTCACCCTGCGCGAGCTGCTCAACGACTTCGGCGGCGGCTCCGCCTCCGGGCGGCCCCTGCGCGCGGTGCAGGTGGGCGGTCCCCTCGGCGCCTATCTGCCCGAGTCCCAGTTCGACACCCCCCTCGACTACGAGGCCTTCAGCGCCATCGGCGCGGTGCTCGGCCACGGCGGCATCGTCGCCTTCGACGACAGCGTCGACATGCTCGGCCAGGCCCACTACGCCATGCAGTTCTGCGCCGAGGAGTCCTGCGGCAAGTGCACCCCCTGCCGCATCGGCTCGACCCGCGGCATGGAGGTGATCGAGCGCATCCGCGCCGGCCATCCCGGCCAGATCGAGCTGCTGCGCAGCCTCTGCGACACCATGCTCGACGGCTCGATGTGCGCCATGGGCGGCATGACCCCCTATCCGGTGCTCTCGGCGCTCAACCATTTTGCGGAGGATTTCCAGTGAAACCGATCGACTACGGTACCCCTGGCGTGTCCGCCGAAAACCATGTGACCCTGGAGATCGACGGCGTCCCGGTCAGCGTCCCCGCCGGTACCTCGGTGATGCGCGCCGCCGTCATGGCCGGGGCGATGATCCCCAAGCTCTGCGCCACCGACAGCCTCGAGCCCTTCGGCTCCTGCCGCCTCTGCCTGGTGGAGATCGAGGGCCGGCGCGGCACGCCCGCCTCCTGCACCACGCCGGCGGAGCCGGGCATGCGGGTACGCACCCAGTCGCCGAAGCTGGCCGAACTGCGGCGCAACGTGATGGAACTCTACATCTCCGACCATTCCCTCGACTGCCTCACCTGCGCCGCCAACGGCAACTGCGAGCTGCAGAGCATGGCCGGGGTGGTGGGGCTGCGCGAGGTGCGCTACGGCTTCAGCGGCGCCAACCATTTCAGAAACGCGCAGAAGGACGAATCGAATCCCTACTTCAGCTACGACCCGGCCAAGTGCATCGTCTGCAACCGCTGCGTGCGCGCCTGCGAGGAGCAGCAGGGCAGCTTCGCCATCACCATCGCCGGGCGCGGTTTCGCATCCCGGGTGACGGCGGGGCAGGGCGAGCGCTTCATGGACTCCGAGTGCGTCTCCTGCGGCGCCTGCGTCAATGCCTGCCCCACCGCCACCCTGATCGACAAGCGTGTGATCGAGCACGGCCAGGCCGAGCACAGCGTCTCAACTACCTGCGCCTACTGCGGCGTCGGCTGCGCTTTCGAGGCCGAGATGCAGGGTGACCGGGTGGTGCGCATGACCCCCTCGAAGACGGGCCGCGCCAACGAAGGCCACGCCTGCGTCAAGGGCCGTTTCGCCTGGGGCTACGCCACCCATCCCGACCGCATCACCCAGCCGATGATCCGTGCCAGCATCAACGACCCCTGGCGCGAGGTCTCCTGGCAGGAGGCGCTGGACCATGCCGCCTCCGAGTTCCGCCGCATCCAGCAGAAACACGGGCGCGACGCCATCGGCGCCTTGGTCTCCAGCCGCTGCACCAACGAGGAGGACTACCTGGTGCAGAAGCTGGTGCGGGCCGCCTTCGGCAACAACAACGTGGACACCTGCGCCCGCGTCTGCCACTCGCCCACCGGCTACGGCCTGGGCCAGACCTTCGGCACCTCCGCCGGTACCCAGAGCTTCAGCTCGGTGGCGCGGGCCGACGTGATTCTGGTCATCGGCGCCAATCCCATGGCCGCCCATCCGGTATTCGGTTCGCGCCTGCGCAAACGGGTGCGTGAGGGGGCCAGGCTGATCGTGGTCGATCCGAGAAAGACCGAGATGGTCGACTCGCCCCATGCCGGCGCGGTGCACCACCTGAAACTGCGCCCGGGCACCAACGTGGCCCTGCTCACCGCGCTGGCCCATACCATCGTCGACGAGGGTCTGCTCGACGAGAACTTCATCGCCGAGCGCTGCGAGCGCCAGGCCTTCGACGACTGGCGCGATTTCGTCGCCCGCCCGGAGAACGCCCCCGAAGCGCTGGCCGAAGAGATCGGCGTGCCGGCGCAGCAGCTGCGCGAGGCGGCGCGACTCTACGCCGGTGGCGGCAACGCGGCCATCTATTACGGCCTCGGCGTGACCGAGCACTCGCAAGGCTCCACCGCCGTCATCGCCATCGCCAACCTGGCCATGGCCACCGGTAACGTGGGTCGCGAGGGTGTCGGCGTCAATCCGCTGCGCGGACAGAACAACGTGCAGGGCTCCTGCGACATGGGCAGCTTCCCCCATGAGCTGCCCGGCTACCGGCATGTCTCCGACGGCGCCACCCGCAGCCTGTTCGAGCAGGCCTGGGGCGTCAGCCTGCAGGCCGAACCGGGCCTGCGCATCCCCAACATGCTGGAGGCGGCCCTGGACGGCTCTTTTCGCGGTCTCTACTGCCAGGGCGAGGACCCGGCCCAGTCCGATCCCAACACCCAGCACGTGCAGGCGGCGCTGGAGGCGATGGAGTGCGTGGTGGTGCAGGACCTGTTCCTCAACGAGACCGCCAAGTACGCCCATGTCTTCCTGCCCGGCGCCTCCTTCCTGGAGAAGGACGGTACCTTCACCAACGCCGAGCGCCGCATCTCCCGGGTGCGCAAGGTGATGCCGCCCCTGGCCGGCAAGGCCGATTGGGAGGTGACGATGGGCCTGGCCAATGCGCTGGGCTATGCCATGCGCTACGACCACCCCTCGCAGATCATGGACGAGATCGCGGCCCTGACACCCAGCTTCGCCGGCGTCAGCTACGACAAGCTGGAGCGCCTCGGCAGCCTGCAGTGGCCCTGCAACGCCAACGCCCCCGAGGGCACGCCGACCATGCACGAGGAGGGCTTCGTGCGCGGCAAGGGCCGCTTCATGATCACCCAGTACATACCGACCGACGAGAAGGTCACCCAGCGTTTCCCGCTGCTGCTGACCACCGGCCGCACGCTCTCCCAGTACAACGTGGGCGCGCAGACCCGGCGCACCGAGAACAACCGCTTCTTCGCCGAGGACCGGCTGGAGATCCACCCCCAGGACGCGGAGGATCGCGGCATCCGCGACGGCGACTGGGTCGGCATCCAGTCACGTACCGGCGACACGGTGCTGCGGGCCAGCCTCACCGAGCGGGTGCAGCCGGGGGTCTGCTACACCACCTTCCACTTCCCCGAGAGCGGCGCCAACGTGATCACCACCGACAACTCCGACTGGGCCACCAACTGCCCGGAGTACAAGGTCACCGCGGTGCAGCTGGTGCGGGTCGAGCAGCCCTCGGCCTGGCAGCAGCGCAACGCCCGCCAGGATGCCGAGCAGCGTCGTCTGCTGGCAGGAGCCGAGAACCGATGAAGCGCCTGAGCGAGTTCAACGTGCTGCGGCCCGGCGTACCCGCCGCACCCGACAGCGTGGTCGAGGAGGTGCCGGTGGCCTTCGAGTACAACGGCATCTCCCATACCGTGATGCTGGCGACCCCGGACGACCTGGAGGATTTCGCCGTCGGCTTCAGCCTCAGCGAGGGTATAGTCTCCAGCGCCGAAGAGATCCACGACATCGAAATCGAAGAGACCTGTGTCGGCGTCATTCTGCAGCTCGAGATCGCCGGCGGCGCCTTCTTCCGACTCAAGCAACGCCGCCGCAGCCTGGCCGGACGCACGGGCTGCGGTCTGTGCGGCGCCGAGAGCCTGACCCAGGTGATGCGTGATCTGCCGCCGGTCACCAGCACCGCAAGGCTGAACCTGGATGCCCTGCGCAAGGCCATTCGCAGTCTGCCGACACAACAACGGCTGCAACACGCCACCGGTGCAGTGCATGCCGCCTGCCATGTCGCCGCCGACGGTGGCATCGCTCATCTGCGTGAGGACGTTGGACGCCACAACGCCCTCGACAAGACCCTGGGCAGTCTCGTCCGCGAGCGCCATCCCGGGGATGGCGGACTCATCGTCACCAGCCGCGCCAGCTTCGAGATGGTGCAGAAGACGGTGGCGCTGGGCTACGGTCTGCTGGCCGCCGTGTCCGCGCCCACGGCGGCGGCCGTGCGCCTGGCCAATCTCCATAATCTGACCCTGGTCGGCTTTCTGCGCGGCGACGACTGCGCCATTTACACCCATGCCTGGCGTCTGTTCGAAGAGATGCGGATCGAGACCAACCAGTGGATCGACCCCCTGAGAGAAAACTACGCATGAACCCGAGAAACCTCATCAAGATGGCCAACCAGATCGGCGACTTCTTCGAAGCCATGCCCGATCAGGAGCAGGCCAGGCGTGATATCGCCAACCACATCCTGCGCAGCTGGGAGCCGCGCATGCGAAGAACCCTGCTCAGCCACGTCGCCACGGCCGGCGATGGCAAGTTGAAGCCGATGGTCAGGGACGCCCTGCCGATGATCAGGGACTCCTGACAGAGACAACCGCATTTCATGCCGGGTTGAACCGGTGTTGCCTTCCCGGCATGAACGGGTTGCTATGACCAATCAGTAGCCTTCATAGGAGACGCCATGATAGTCGGTGTCGCCGCTGTTGGCGGAGTCACTGTCCGAGTCGTCGGAAGATGAGGTGGTTGTGGTGGTGGTTGTCTTGGTCTTCGTTTTGGTCTTGCTCAGGTTACCGTTCTCATCGACCGTTTTCGTCTTGGTCTTTGTTTTGGTTTTGGTCACGGTGGTGCTTTCCCCGGCCAGTAGCAACGGACTTTGTCTCCTGCTCATTGGCTCGGATGCGGAATAGTCAATGGACGCCGTCTCTTGTATGCCGAGCAGCGTTTGGGTTACGGCCGCGGACAGGTTGCCGCCGGCCAACGCCACCATCACTGTGGCGAATAGAAAGCTTGTGAATCTTTTCATGATTGCTCTCCTCCTGGTCGTTTGTACATTCCGTGCAGACACACGGACTGTGAAGGAGAGGTTACTGATTCGGGGCTGCGGCTGATGTCGAAAATTTCACCCGGGTTGTGTGCAATATTCCCATACCGATGGGCCCGGGCTGACGTGCCCATCTGCCGGTGACGGACTGTGGTTCATTTCAAAACCGTACGACGGTTTTTCCGCTTTTTTCGATCCAGCCGTGGATCATCTTTTTGGTGGTCATGCCGCTGCTGCAGTTGCCGTCCTTGTCGATGACGATGATACCGCCGCGCCCCTTGAGCTTGCGCGTGAGGTAGTCGAGACCGGCTTGTGTGGCCTGTGGGCCGTCCATCCCCTGCATGAGCATGAAATCGGAGACGGTCTTGCCGATCAGGGTGCGCATGAAGTCCTCGCCGTAGCCGGTGGCGGAGACGGCGCAGGTCTCGTTGTCGGCCCAGACGCCGGCGCCGACGATGGGGGAGTCTCCCACCCGTCCCATGCGCTTGTTGACGATGCCGCCGGTGGAGGTGGCGGCGGCCAGGTTGCCCTGGGGGTCGCGGGCCACGGCGCCGATGGTGCCGTACTTCTGGTCCTCGCTCTCGCTGTCGTCGTGGTCGAGCATGATCTTGTGTTTCAGCCGCGCCTGTCTCAGCTGTTCGACCCGGTCCGGGGTGTAGAAGTAGTTGTCGGGCTCCCGCTCCATACCGCAATGGTCGGCGAAGCGCATGGCGCCCTCGGCGATCAGCATCACGTGTTCGCTCTCGGTCATCACGTAGCGCGCCGGCTGGATCGGGTTGGCGATGTTCTGCACCGCCGCCACCGCCCCCGTGGAGAGGTCGCGGCCATCCATGATGGCGGCGTCCATCTCCACCTTGCCGTACTCATTGAGCACCGAGCCGCAGCCGGCGTTGAACACCGGGTCGTCCTCCAGCAGGGAGGCGCAGGTCTCCACCGCCTGCAACGCGGAGCCGCCAAGTTCGAGCACTTCGCGGCCATGTTCCAGGATGCGGCGGATACTCTCCAGATAGCGCACGGCGGTCTTCTCGTCCTTGACGTTGTCGAGCGCGCCCGCGCCGCCGTGAATCATGAGCGAGTAGTGACCCTGCTGGTCCATGTTCGAAATGTCCTGGTCAACGCCCGGCCAAGCGCCGGGACAAGGTTAGTCGAGCGGGGGATCGAGCCGAGCCTCCAGTTCGAGCCGGGTCGCCTGTTGATAGGCTTCGGGTCCGGCGATAAGGACCATCAGCTTGCCCGCCAGTACGGTGCCCCAGTTGACGATGATCACGCCCCGACCGGTTTCCCGGTCGTATTCGAGACCGGAAAGGTCGATGTCGGCCAGGATTCTATGGCGGGTCGAGAGGGTGACGGCGTACCACTCGGGGATGCCCATCTTAACGGCAATCAGGGTCGGATACGAGGCGCCGTTGTAGCGCGGATTACACTCGATGGCGGGAAAGCGCAGGCCGCGATCGGTCTGGCTCACTGCCACGTCGAAGGCGAAGATTCCCTGCATGCCCCGTTGCGCCATCCACCGGGCCATGGGTTCGACGATCTCCCAAGGCTCATGGGAGGCGGGGTGACGATTGCCCTGGTGGACGAAGCCATCGAGGATCTGTTCGGTGGCGGCAAGTCGCATCAGCTGTCCGTTGTCGGCCAGATACTGCAGATTGAGAAATGACTCGGCCACCACCTCTTCCTGAATCTGCACCGGCACATCGGAGTCGAATTTAGTCAGCGCCTGATCCAACTCATCGGCATCGGCGCAACGGTAGATGCCCACGCCCGAGACCGACACCGCGGCTTTCAGATAACAGGGAAAGACGACTTCGCTACGCGCTTGCGGTGTCACCGCGGCGACACTGTCGAAACAGCGCGTTTGCGGAACGTCGACACCCAACTCCCCGGCCAGGGCCATGAAGTTGTTCTTCGAGTTGATGAATTGCACGGTTTCGAACCAGCCGCTGTCGCCCCAGACCCGGGACTCGTGTGGGCCGTAGAAGAAGACCGAGGGTTTGAATCCCGCGTGGCGCGCCAACTGTCGCAGATCGAGATTCCAGATCACGTTCCTGCTATAGGGCAGGCCGACACGCTGATAGTGTGCCTCGATGTCATGCCACAAGGGTTGCAGATCGGGGTGCAGTTGGATGATGTCACGTGGATCGGTGATGCCGAGTGCCCTGCCGGAGTAGAGATGGTTGCCCACCACACCGTCGGCTGTGCAGTGCATGATGTCGTGATTGAGGACATGTTTCACCGTCATGAACTGGTGATTGAGGGCGGCGGACATGCGGGACCTCCATGATGGCTGCTGTTGTTTGGTTATCGGGTAACCGCAGCAAGGATTGGACCATGGGGTTTTGGCTGGAATCTGCGGAAATATGCACCGCCCTGGCGCATCAGCCGTATCAATCGGGTGCGCTCGCCCTGTTCCGGTGCGCCGGCTTCTGACAATTCCTGTGTTGATTTTATTGGTTAAGTAAAAAAACAAAAAAATCCACAGGAAAAAATCAGTGGCTTTACGTATTGAATCGCCTGCCCACTTCACTAGCCTATTACTTTATGAGTAGAAATGAATGATGTGCGTACAAAACGCATGAGGAGGAGAGCCGATGTCCTTGATGAGTTCCCGGGCACTGCACCACCAGGATCCAGGGCAGACCGTTCCGCCGAAGGCGCTGGTCGAACTGCTGCAACAGGCCGATGTGCGGCTGAACGGAGAACGCGCCTGGGATATCCGGGTGAGGGACGATTCGTTCTATCACCGGATACTGAGCGAAGGTTCGCTCGGCCTGGGCGAGAGCTACATGGATGGGATTTGGGACAGTCCGCGACTGGACGAACTCTTCCATCACCTGCTGCAGGCCGACCTGGATGAGAAGATCAAGGGATGGACCAAATTCAGACTATTCCTCGACCTGATCAAAAGCACCCTCTTCAACGCCCAGTCGTCACAACGCGCTTTTCAGGTTGGTGAACAGCACTACGATACCGGCAACGACCTCTTCGAAGCCATGTTGGACAGCAGCATGAGTTACTCCTGCGGCTACTGGGAACATGCCGACAACCTGGAGCAGGCGCAACGCAACAAGCTGGAACTGATCTGCCGCAAGCTGCAGCTCAAGCCGGGCGAGCGCCTGCTGGAGATCGGCTGCGGTTGGGGCGGGCTGATGCATTACGCAGCGAAACACTACGCTGTCGAGGTGGTCGGAATCACGGTCTCGAAAGAACAGCAGAAGCTGGCGCAGGAGCGTTGCCTGGGGCTGCCCGTGAGCATCGAAATGATGGACTATCGCGAAGTGAGCGGGGAGTTCGACAAGGTGGTCTCGGTCGGTATGTTCGAACACGTGGGTCAGAAGAACTACCGCACCTATTTTGAAACCGCCAACCGGGTGCTCAAGGATGACGGCCTTTTCCTGCTGCATACCATCGGCAACCACCACAGTGTCAAGACCCTGGATCCCTGGATCGAGAAGTACATCTTTCCCAACGGAAAATTGCCGTCGGCGCGCGAGATCACCCGCTCACTGGAAGGGCTCTTCCTGATCGAGGACTGGCATAACTTCGGTCAGGATTATGATCGAACCCTGATGGCCTGGTGGGAGAACTTCGACCGTGCCTGGCCAAGGTTGGAACGCAATTACGATGAACGTTTCTACAGGATGTGGAAATACTACCTGCAAAGCTGTGCCGGTTTCTTCCGCAGCCGACAGGGGCAGCTTTGGCAGCTGGTGTTGAACAAACGCAGTTATTCGGGGAGCTATCGTTCGGTGCGTTCGTTGTCCGCAGCGGGTTGATCGGATCGTCTGAACGGTGCGGCAAGCCGCACCCTACGCAGTGTTCAACAGCAGATCGGTCGGGCAGGGCTCCACCCTAAGGCAACCGGCAGGGCGCAGCTCCCCCCACCGTTTTTAACAATCGCAGATCGTTACAGAAATGCGGAACTACAACGTGTAGGGTGGGGCCCTGCCCTACCATAAATCCTGTTCAACACATCCCCGCGACCGACTCCGGTAGGGTGCGGCTTGCCGCACCATCCTTACTGGTACTGGTACTGGTAAAAACCGCAGATCGTTACTGAAGTGCAGAAACCGTTGTTATTGGGCCCAGTGGGGTCAGAGTAAACTTACTCTGACCCCTTGATAAATGCAGGATAAGAATAACCGACTACTGCACCACTCCGGTCGTGACAATCGAACGGGGAAACAGACCGGTAGCCGCAGTTCCGTTCGATGTCAGCGCGCCCGTACCGGAATCGATCGTATACCTGGATACGCTGGCCGAGTCACCGTTCACTACATAGACATACTTGCCGGAGGGATCGACGGTGATCGCCTGTGGATTAAGTTCCGCGAGAACATTGCTCCCAGCTGTTAGCGCTCCTGTGCTTTGGTTGATCCTAAACGGAGTGACGTTGTTGGTACTTCGATTGGCCACATAGACAAACTCACCTAGCGGGTCGACGCTAATAGAGATGGGTGCGTTGCCAGCTGCAAAAGGGGAGCCAGGAACACTGGATAGCGATCCGGTCAGTGGGTCCACTGAGTAGGCAGAAACTCCAAATGTTTGGAATCCATTGTTAGCGACATAGACAAAACGACCGCTGGGGTCAACGACAATGGAACTGGGTGCGTCACCTGCTGGAGTGGTTCCGATTGGCGACAATGCGCCAGTGACTGTGTCGATGGTGAACGCTGATACGTTGTCGGTGTTGATATTGGCGTTATAGAGAAACTGTCCAGTAGGATCCACGGTGACCGAACTCGGATTGTCTCCTGTAACGAATGGTGATCCCGCGAGCAGCGTCAAAGCGCCTGTGGTGCTGTCGATGCTGTATGCCGACAGGGAATCGGTGGAATTGGCCACATAAGCGAATCGCCCGGAGGGATCGACGCTGATCGATACGGGGCCCGTCTCCGGGCCGGTCGGATTAGTCTCGATTGGAAAGGGTGATCCCGAGATCTGAGTCAGGGCACCACTAGCACTACTGATGGTAAAGACAGAGACGTTGTCGGTTGTCTCGTTGGTAACAAATAGATGGCTGCCGGAAAGATTCGTGGTGACTGCAGTGGGCTTGCTAGCAGCCGCAATCGGCGTGCCGATCGCTGTCAGACTGCCAGTCCCTGAATTGATTGAATAGGAAGAGATGCTGACGCCGTCATAATTGCCCACATAGGCGAACCTGGGTGTCACGCTGACTTCCGCAGTGTCGGTGTAGTAACTCAAAGCGAAAGGCATGTTTCTCGTCACCAAGCCGCTGAGCGATGATAACTGTCCCGTATTCTGATCGATCTGATAGAGATTGACGGTATTGTCGCTGCCATTGGTAACGCTGACGAACTGGCCGGTGGGATCGATGGCGATCGACTCCGGCATGTTGCCCGCTGCACAGGTTGCTGTGGTCGTGCAGTTGACTGCGGACAGGGTACCGTCGCTCTGGATCGCGAACAGGGAGACACTCCCGGAAGCTTCCTTACTGATCATGTAA
>JBNKYJ010000147.1:0-9448 GCA_050300835.1 Sedimenticolaceae bacterium | reverse complement strand
ACCTCGAATCAACGGTAGGGTGGGGCCATGCCCCACCATTAACGATTGCTTAAATACAGAACGCTCGTTTCATGCGGCGCAAAGCCGTCGAGGGGCGGTCTGAGCTGGGAGTTTGTGCCGTGCCAGCGAGACAGCGCTCGGCAGACTGCAGGGCACTGAAAAGTCATGGATGAACGCTGTTGATAACGACGTTCACCGCCTCGCTCTGCCCCGGTACGACCGGTCGGACTTCGCCTTCCAGGTCGCCACTCTGGGCGGTAGGGCCACCGGAGAGCGAAACCCGGGCGCCCACGGCGACCTGTTTGAAACCGGATATCTTCATCTGCGGCATCATGGCCATGGAGTCGTCGAGGCGTATCGTCAGCGGCAGGTCACGCACCTGTTTGCGGGCGGCGGCGAGCGGCATCGGGGGGCCGCTCACGGCCTTGGCGTAGATGAACACCAGGTCGTCGGGACTGGCCTTCTGCGCCATCTCGGGTGAGAGGGAGACGGTCACCTCGACGCCGGTGGATGCACCGCTGTCCGGATTGCCGGAAGCGGGTACGCTGCTGTTGCCGGGACGGGCCTGGGCGATCTGGGGCAGCTGGCGCTCGCTCGGCGGGAGCCCCAGTTGCTGACGCGCATCGTCGATGGCGTTGTTGACCGATTCCAGTTCGTTGCTCTGGGGGGAGAGCATGGCCTGCACCTTGACCCAGCGATCGAGGGCCGATTGGAAATCACCCCGCTGATAGGCGACGATGCCGGACATCCACAGGGCGTTGGGGTTCTCGGGTTCCAGGCTGTAGGCCTTGTCGACCAGGGTCGCTGCCTTGCCGGTGAAATTGTTGCCGTTGCTTCCGGCGATGGCTTCCGCATAGGCGAGCAGCATAGCGACGTTCTCGGCGTCGAGCTGCATGGCGCGATCGAACGCCTCGATGGCCTTGGGGTAGTCATTCAATGCGATGTAGCTGCGGCCGAGCATGACCCAGCCCTGCGGATTGTCGGGTTGCTGCTCGAGTTTCGCAGCCAGCTTCTGCACCAGATCCTCCAGCGGAGGCATGCCCTCCATGCCGGCCGCCTGCGCGTGCCCGGTCTGACCGCTGCCGCTCGCGGCAGGTTGCTCGGCCAGGCGCGTGATGATCTCGGGAGAACCCAGCAACTGATATGCGAGCAGGGCGACCAGGGGCACCAGCAGGGCACTGAGGGCCATCCAGCGGGCCCCCTTTTTAGGTGAGGGCAAGGCATCCGGGGAGTCACTGCTGACGTCGCTGAGCAGTTCCTTTTCCAGATCTCTCTTGGCCGCTTCGTAGCGCGCCTGATCGAGGATGCCGGCTTCCAGGTCGCTGTCGAGTTCCGCCAGCTGCTGCTTGAAAACGCTCAGGTTCAGTTCATCGGCGTCGATGCCGGTCTGGTATCGGCTGCGCAGCAGCGGTATCACGATAAAGGTCATCGCCAGGACGATCAGCCCGGCGGTATACATCCAGAATTGGGTCATTGGTCGGCGTCCTTGGAGTCAGACGTCTGCTTGAGCAGGGAGTCGAGACGTTGTTGTTCTTCCGCCGAGAGTTCGGTCTCCCGGGTCTTGCTCTTGCGCCTGAGAATGCGAAACAGCACCACGGCGCCAATCATGAAGAGCAGGATGGGGCCGAACCAGATGGGATAGGTCGTGGGTTTAACCGGCGGATTGTAAAGCACGAAGTCGCCGTAGCGGGCGACCATGAATTTGATGATCTCGTCTTTGCCCTGGCCCGCCTTCATCATATCGTAGATCTCATTGCGCAGATCCACCGCCAGCTCGGCATTGGAGCCGGCGAGGGATTCGTTCTGGCAGACCAGACAGCGCATCTGCTCGATCACGTGGCGAAACTCCTCGCTTTTCTTGGGATCGTCGAACGTGTAGTCGGCGAGGGTGGCGCTGAGGAGCGGTTGGGTGAAGAGCAGTAGCAAGAGGACGAAAATGAACCTGCGCAACATATTCAGCCTTTGATTTTCAGTTGTTCGATGAGGGGCAGGATCTTGTTGTTGAATAGATCAAGGGTGACCGGCCCTGCGTGTTTGAAACGGATGATGCCCTGACTGTCGACCAGGAAGGTCTCGGGCGCTCCGTACACGCCGAGATCGATGGCGGTGCGGCCTTTCTTGTCGAAGATATTGACGCTGTAGGGATTGCCCAGCTGACGCAGCCAGACCTGGGCCTTGTCCCGCTCGTCTTTCCAGTTGAGGCCGACGATGTCCACCTTGCCGGAACGCGAGAGCTGAACCAGCGTCTCATGCTCGGCACGGCAGGAGATGCACCAGGTGGCCCAGACGTTGAGCAGATAGACATTGCCCAGCAGGTCCTTGTTGCTGACCATCGTATCCGCCTGCTCCAGGGAGGGCAGGGAGAACTCCGGCACCGACTTGCCGATCAGGGGCGAGGGGATGTGCTTGGGGTCATAGTCCCTCTTCAGCCCCCAGGCAAGGAAAGAGGCGATCAAGGCGAAGATCACCAGCGGAATGGAGTAGCGGAGATAGCGGTTCATACTGACAGTCACTTCATGTGGCGGTGGCGGAGTTGTCGCGGGCGGCGACCGTTTGGCTCGCACGTACTCGTGCCGTGCGGTAGCGGCGGTCGGTGATGGCCAGGAACCCGCCCAGGGCCATCAGCACACCGCCCAGCCAGATCCAGCGCACATAGGGTTTGTAGTAGAGACGCAGGCTCCAGTCGCCGCCACCCAGGGGCTCGCCCAGGGAGACGTAGAGGTCACGCGTCAAGCCCCAGTCGATGGCGGCCTCGGTCATGGGACGGGTCTGCACGAAGTAGGTGCGCTTTTCAGGTTCCAGCGTGGTGAGGTGCTCGCCGTCACGGCTGACCTGGAAGCGTCCGCGATTGGCGTTGTAGTTGGGACCGGGGAACTGGCTGACGCCCTCGAACTTGAATTGATAGCCGGCGATCTCGCTGACGTCGCCCGGGCTCATGCGCACATCGTGTTCGATGCCGTAGTTGCTGACCAGGGTGACGCCGACGATGAACACGGCCACGCCCAGGTGGGCCAGGATCATGCCGTAATAGCTGCGACCTCCGGCCTTGAAATCGTTCCAGAAGCCGGCCAGGCCGCGCTTGTGCTTGAGCCGCTCTCTCAGGTTGATCACATGGGAGGTGGCGATCCACATGGCCAGGCCCATGCCGAGTCCGACCAGCCAGTTGGTGCCCTCGAAAATGGGCAGCATGCTGACCACGCCGAACACCAGGCTGACGCCGAAGGCCACCCGCAGCTGTTTGGTCAGGTCCTTGATTTCGGCGTGTTTCCAGCGGGCCAGGGAGCCCATGCCCATGAACAGGGCCAGGAACGGGGTGGTCAGCAGGAACATCTTGTTGAACCAGGGGAAGCCGACCGAGATCTTGCCCAGCTCCAGGGCGTCATAGATCAACGGTGCCAGGGTACCGATCAGCACCAGGGCGGCGAAGACCGAGAGCAGCAGGTTGTTGCCGAGCAGAAAGGTCTCGCGGGAGACCAGGTCGAAACGGCCGCCGCCCGAGATGTAGGGGGCACGCCAGGTGTAGAGCATCAGGGAGCCGCCGATCACCAACAGCAGAAAGGCGAGAATGAAGATGCCGCGAGCCGGATCGGAGGCGAAGGAGTGGACCGAGGTCAGCACCCCCGAGCGCACCAGGAAGGTACCGAGCAGGCTGAGGGAGAAGGCGGAGATTGCCAGCAATACGGTCCAGCTCTTGAAGGCGCCCCGTTTCTCGGTTACCGCCAGCGAGTGGATGAGCGCCGTACCGACCAGCCAGGGCATGAAGGAGGCGTTCTCCACCGGGTCCCAGAACCACCAGCCGCCCCAACCCAGCTCGTAGTAGGCCCACCAGCTGCCGAGAGCGATACCGAGGGTGAGGAAGATCCAGGCCACCGTGGTCCAGGGCCGTGACCAGCGGGCCCAAGCGGCGTCGAGACGGCCGCCGAGCAGGGCGGCGATGGCAAAGGCGAAGGCCACCGAAAAGCCCACATAACCCATGTAGAGCATGGGGGGATGGATCGCCAGTCCCGGATCCTGCAGCATGGGATTGAGCTCCCGGCCCTCAGGTGGAACCGGGAAGGTGCGGTCAAAGGGGTTGGAGGTCAGCAGCATGAAGAGCATGAAGCCGATGCTGATCATACCCATGACCGAGAGCACGCGGGCCACCATGGTCAGCGGCAGGTTGCGGCTGAAGACCGAGATGGCGGCGCCCCAGCAGGCGAGCAGGAAGGCCCACAGCAGCAGCGAGCCTTCGTGGGCACCCCACACGGCGGAGATCTTGTACATGTCGGGTAGCTTGGTGTTGCCATGCTGAGCCACGTAGATGACCGAGAAGTCGTTGGCCAGAAAGGCGTTGGCCAGCACCACCAGGGCCAGTCCCAGGAATACCAGTTGTCCGAAAGCCAGGGAACGGGAGAGGGCCATCCAGGAGACGGTCCCGGTGTAGGAGCCGATCAGCGGCACCACCGCCTGGGTCACGGCCAGGCAGAAGGCCAGGATCAGGGCCACATGTCCGAGTTCGGGGATCATTGGACACTCACCTTTTTGGCTTCTGCGACACCCTCGTCGTGTGCGGTCTTCAGCGATTCGGCCACTTCGGGCGGCATGTAGTTCTCGTCGTGTTTGGCCAGCACCTCGCTGGCGACGAAGATGCCGTCCGTATTCAGCTGTCCCATGGCGACGATACCCTGGCCCTCGCGGAACAGGTCGGGCAGGATGCCGGTGTACTCGACGGTGACCGATTTGGCGTTGTCGGTGACGGTGAAGCTGGTGGTCAGTCCGTCCTCCTTGCGCTTGACGCTGTCGGTGGCCACCAGGCCGCCGATGCGGAAGGGGTGGGCGGTGGGTGCCTTGCCCTCCACCACTTCGCTGGGGGAGAAGAAGAACATCAGGTTCTCGTCGAAGGCATTGAGCGCCAGCCAGGTGGCGACGCCGATGCCGGCCACCATCAGGCCGATGAGAGTGAGTCGTTTCTTGCGGATTGGATTCATGATTGCTCTTTCCTGGCCCGTCGCAATTTGCGGGCTATCTCTTTGAGTATGCGCTTGCGCTGCTGCATCGGAACGACCACGTTGGCGATCAGTACGATGGCCGCCAGCGCGAAGGAGGGCCAGACGTAGACAGCGTAGCCTCCCATGGCGAAAAACTCGCTCATTTCGCCTCCTGCTCCACCATGTCCTGCACCCAGCGGGCGTTGCGCTCCCGTTCCACGATTTCCGCACGCGCGCGCATTAAGACCACAGCGCCGTAGTAAAGTTTAAATGAGATGGCCATGATCAGCAGCGGTACCAGCATGCTCATGTCCATGCTGGGTTTGCCCATTTTGGTGATCGAAGCCGGCTGGTGCAGGGTATTCCACCACTCCACCGAGTAGTGAATGATCGGAATGTTGACCACGCCCACCAGGGCCAGGATGGAGACCGCCCGCGCCGCCACCCGCTTGTCCTCGATGGCGCTGTGCAGGGCGATGATGCCCAGGTAGAGGAACAGCAGCAGCAGTTCCGAAGTCAGCCGGGCGTCCCACACCCACCAGGTGCCCCACATGGGCTTGCCCCAGAGCGAGCCGGTGGCCAGCGCCAGGAAGGTGAACGAGGCCCCCACGGTGGCGCTGCTGATGACGATCACCTCGGTCATCTTGATGCGCCAGACCAGGCTGATCAGGCCCGATACCGCCATCACCACGTAGATGAACATGGACATCCAGGCGGCCGGCACATGGATGTACATGATGCGGTAGCTCTCCCCCTGCTGGTAGTCGGGCGGCGCCGCGAAGCTGTAGTAGAGGCCCAGCACCAGGGTAATGAGGAAAGTGGCCATGAACCAGGGGATCAGCTTGCCCGCCACGCCGTAGAAGTAGCGGGGGGAGCCCATTTGGTGAAAGAAACGTACGATCATAATGTGTCACAGGCCCTAACTGAGGCTAATTCTCAAGGATGCGGCAGTGGCCAGTGGGGCCAGTACCAGGGAGCCCACCAGCATGGCGGACAGGATCGAAAGCTGCGCCGTGGTCGGGATCCCGACGATGGCGGTCTTCACCGCATCGGTGGCGAAGATCAGCACCGGTACGTAGAGCGGCAGTATTAATAAGGAAAGGATAACACCGCCGCGTCGTAATCCCACGGTGAGGGCCACACCCACGGAGCCGATCAGGCTCAATACCGGGGTGCCGAGCACCAGGGTCAGCATCAGGGTCGGGATGGCTTCTGCCGGAATGTTGAGCAACACCGCCAGCAGCGGCGCGGCGATGAACAGGGGCAGTCCGGTCACCAGCCAGTGGGCCAGCACCTTGGCCAGCACCAGCACCGAGACAGGATGGGCGCTGAGCATGAACTGCTCCAGGGCGCCGTCGTCGTAGTCGGAGCGGAACATGGCATCGAGGGAGAGCAGGGCGGCCAGCAGGGCGGCGACCCAGATCACCCCGGGACCGACCGCCTCGATCAGCTTCGGATCGTTGCCGATGCCCAACGGGAACATGGCGGTCACCAGTACGAAGAAGAGCAGCGGATTCACCAGTTCGGCCCGACGCCGGTAGGCGAGGGTCAGGTCCCGCTTCAGCAGCAGGGTGAAGGCGCTGGTGAGGGAGAGGGTGCTCATTGTTCCGACAGGTTGATGCGGACCAGTCTGACTCCTTCCTTGAAGCCGACCCGGTGGTGGGTGGTCATGGCGGCCATGCCGCCGCGTTCCAGATGTCCCTCGAACAGGCGCTCCATCTGTTCGATACCCTTGCGGTCCAGCGAGGTGAAGGGCTCGTCGAGAATCCACAGTTTGGCGTCGGTGACCAGCAGACGGGCGATGGCCAGCCGGCGCTGCTGACCGGCGGAGAGGTTGCGCGTGGGCACATCCTCGAAACCGTAGAGTCCGACGTGCTCCAGCGCCGCGTCGAGGGTGATGCCGGCACGGGCCTTGCCCAGGCCCTGGGCGATGCGCAGATTCTCCATCGGGGTCAGGTCCAGCTTGGAGCCGTCCTTGTGACCCAGGTAGGCGATGTGCTCGCGGAATTCCGGGCCCAGTCGAAAGATATCCTCGCCCTCCCACAGCACCTGGCCCGATTCCGGCAGGCGGATGCCGCAGATGATGCGCAACAGCGACGTCTTGCCGCTGCCGTTGCGTCCCTCCAGGACCAGCGCCTCGCCCGGACTGATGGTGAAGCAGAGGTCGTCGAACAATACCCGGTCGTCCCGGATGCACTCGAGGGACCTGGCTTCGAAAGTGGCGGTGCTTGCTGCGGCGTTCGAGGTCGTCACGTTTCTCGGAGTCTTGTTCGTTTATCTCGCCCGTAAGGCTGAATGGTCCCTGCCGGGCAGAGTCCGCAACCATACCCGATCTGAATATGTCGCCTCAACAAAAAAGCGACGGTTACGGCGACTGGGTCGCCCGTGGTGTGACATGAAAATGGTTAAAGTGATCATCTGGCGGAACGAATGTGTGCGGTAGGTCCGGTTTTGGCTGGCAGCATCTCCGATTTCGCTGGATCTAGCACATCAAGATTAAGAAATCTTAATCAATAACAATAAGCAAAGCTGGACAGTTGATAGTTTACTTCGGTTTGTGAACCGTCTAGAGAGCACCGCTTGTTGCACGTATGGCGTACAGCTATGACTCGGCCCGTGTCTCGGCCGTGATTGCTTTCAGGGAAGGGCTGGGTAGGGCGGGGGAAAAGGGGGAAACGGATCAGGTTGCCTGTGGCTCTCTGATGATGATCTCTTTTTTACTCTCGAAACTCTGAAGGTTCGGGGTTCTGTCTGCGATACTGGCGGTCTGCCAAATGAGGGTTACACAGAATGCAACGGCCAACACAAACAGATATTTCACCGGATAGTCCCCCCGGACTGTGCATTTGGTGGTTGATGTGTAGCCTGCAAGCTACTTCTTATTAGCGGCAGAATATATCGGAAAAGGTTGTCAGCTTCCAGTGTAGGAATTGTCTGATCTTTTGATCTGGATCACCAAAAGTGTCGGTTGCCACGGCTACTTAGGTTGGAATAGGACTTTTTTTCCTTCTACTTTAACGGCATAGGTACCGATCGGGTCGGTGGCGGGGTCTTCCAGCGGCTCGCCGGTCTTGAGACTGAAGCGGCTTCCGTGAAGTGAACACTTGATGTTGTCACCCTGTATGCAGCCGAGAGTGAGGGAGACCTCTTCGTGGCTGCACTGGTCGTCGACGGCATAGTAGTGGCCATTAGCGTTGGCCAGCAGATAACGATGACCTTGATGCTCGATCCGTTTCATGCAGCCGAGAGGAAGCTCGTCGAGGGTGGCGGCCTCGATCCATTGCCCGCTCATCGGGTTTACCTCAGTCGGGCGCGGGCGGCCCCGCTATCGAGCACGCTTCTGACCTGTTCGGCCGCTTCGTTGATGGTGCCGGTACGGCCGGTATGCCAGAGCACCAGTGCCGCACCATAGACCAACGAATCGTAGGCTGCCCCTTTCTCACCTTCGAGCGCCTTGATACCGGTCTCGGCGGCCATCGAAGCCGCCTTTTTCACGTCGGTGATGCGGGCAATCTCGTCGCCACCGGAGACGATCGAAGGATCGTCCGGAAGCGGTACCGCGCGAACGGGTTGTTCGATGCCGAGTGCCTGGGGATTGATTTCGACCGGTGTCTCCTCGCCCCCGTCCAGATAGCGGAACACCATGCCCTGTTGTCTCAACGAGGGGATGATGCCGCCCTCGGTGCCACGCACCAGCAGGCAGCCTTCGAAGCCGGCGAAGCGGGCCAGTGAGGCATACTTGGCCGGATAGGGCTTATGCACATAGCCGGTGACCAGGTGGGTTGTTTTGCGACCGGTGATCGGCTTGGCCAGTACTTCGACCGTGGTCAGGGCCTGTCGCTTGACGATACGTTGGCGCAGGCCGGTCAGATCGTGCAGTCCGGGACAGAAGGTGCGTTGGTCCACATAGGCCCAACCGATTTCGTCATCCGCCAGACGCAGGGCCGCCCTGTCCAGATCCATGTCCACGTCGATCCCGGCGGCCTGCAGTACATGCCGATGGGTGACACCGAACTTGGGGCCCACGGCATCCAGGCCGTGGCTGACCGTCGGCAGCCCGCAGGCGGCCAGAACGGCAGGGATGAAAGGCGCCACCGGGAGGTTCCGATTGATGCCGTCGTAGGGATCCGCCAGGGAGACCACTTCATCCACCTCGGCCACGCGGCTGTCCGAGACCTTCAGGATGGCGTCGAGGATGCCCTTGTTCTCATCATCGGTCTCCCGCTTCATGCGCAGGGCGATGAAAAAGATGGCCGACTGAACATCGTCGATCTCGCCACGCAGGATGGCGGCGGTACCCTGGCTCGCTTCTTCCAGTGAAATATCCTTGCTGAGTTCCGGGCCGGTGGCGATGCGCTGGATGATCGAGTGCATCAGGTCCCGGGACGAGAGGGTGATGGCTTCGGACATGGGGAACTACCTGTCAGATCGTAAAATTCGGGTCAGTATAAATAACCGACTAATATAGTCAAGAATAGTTT
>JBNKYJ010000146.1:0-30630 GCA_050300835.1 Sedimenticolaceae bacterium | reverse complement strand
GGTGCCTTCCCGCACGACGAGGCTATCCGAAAGCTTTTATATCTGGGTTTAAGAAATGTATCAAAGAAATGGACCATGCCAATCCGGGACTGGAAAGCTGCGTTAAACCAGTTCATTATTCTTTATGGAGACAGGGTGCCTGTCTGACATGAACCAGTCATTTACACAGTTATTTTTACAGCCTCGGTCGGACCCATGTAACTCACTGTTACACCATTAGTTAGCGTCATAAAAAATCAGTTTTCTCTGCTTATCACCTCCATTTTTTTACCCCATTCTAGTTCCATACATTGCCGCATCCTCCCGGAGGCAATATACACACTCCACTAGGATGATTTGTCGCTGGCGGCCGCTGACCCCCAACTCCGCGTAGATCTCTGACACAAAACGGTGACTTCCAACAGCAAGGCTCTCTGTCCATCGTCCATCGCGTCTCCCGCAAGCTCTCCCCTTAATGCCTCATCCATGCAGTCACCGTGGACTCGCTGTACGCGCTCCTCATCGCCTAACTTAAGCAACTCTGCCAGCGCTTTCATATCGATCACCCTGTAGCGCTTGGGTGGTAGGTGTATATCCCGATAACCACAAACATCCAAATCCATCGGATGGCCAACCGCCCCCGCCCTGACCATATTCAGATCGACATACACCATGCACTGCGCCAAGTAGTCCTGAGTGTCTACAGCTGTGGCATGGTAACGATCCTCCCAGTAGGCGCCACGGCGACTTTTTCGCTGGCTATAGGCTTACGCAGTGCGTCCGGCAATAAGCTGCATGCATTTTGGAATTTCGTCCTTTCCCTGATCCTTTACCAAAATATGCACATTATTTGATGTCGCCACATAGTTGAGTACACAAAGTCCAAAGCGTTTACGAGATTCGAACAACCAATAGCGCCAACAACGTCGGTCACGAGCGAACTTGAGAAGAAATTTCCGACCGTGGCAACGATGAGTAATATAGGTCCGACCCTATTCCCTCCTATTCTCTCAAGCGCAGCATGTATTTCAGGGACAAAAACTGAGTTGAAAATGAATGTTCTAAGTAGAACAAATTAGGGATATTTGCTGATAAACAATGTGTTATCAGTTGGTTACGCAGACACGAGCCCTAATGCGCTAATACGTAGCATGTGAGAGCCACGAAAACGAGACACGTTCCTGCCTAATTTGTCTCAATACCCCCTCCTGAAAAGCTCAAATAGGCCGGAATTGCCAAGAAACACCGGAAAAGGCTAAGCCTTTACGTGGACGGTTTTGTATTAACGAAAATAATTCCTATACTTCTACTAGTTGCGACGCGGTAACCCGCGTAGACGCCATGGAAACCCACTTCGATGGTCAGACGGCAGCGACTTTGTGCTGCACTGCATCGCCCCAGGAAACACAGGGAGAAGTGATATGTCCACGTTCCAAGGCTATGTCACGTTGAAGGAAACCGACGAGCCCGTATCGGGCCTGATCGTTGCAGTCTATATCAGTGACAGCATTGCTAATGTAAGCAAAGGCACAAAAAAGGATTCAAAGGCCGCTGATCCGTTCGCGATCTATCGTAACAGCGTCGGTTCAACGGTGACAGATGAACACGGAACGTTCCAAATTGATATAGACCCGAGCTTGAATGACAACTCCCCTGGCGGCACGTTTCTGGTCGCCGTATTGGCACCGGCCACGTCGAAGGCGGTCACGCGTGCCGGATCGCCGTCGCCTGCCGAGCGGGCACTCTATTGGACCGAGCTGCCAATACACGGTGCTAAGCAGACCGAAAAGCTCGTCATACGCCTGCTCAGTGCACAGCTTAAACAGTTCAACATCAAGCTGCCAGGCGAGCGATACAAGGTCGACGCCGAAGCTGTGGCCTTGCGCTACGTCGAGGCGGAGCGCGATCGTCTGCGCTTCAAGGCGACACTGACCGCAGGCATCGGACCGTTACGTGTTGAGCAGTTCCAGCGCCGTCAGGCGTCCACAGAAAAGGCACGTAACTTCGCAGCCAAGCTGCAAGCCGCGCCACGGGCGACGCGTGCCCAAGCAAATTTCATCAAGCGCGGCGACGATCCCGGACCCGCCTTGAGCCATGCCGTTGAGGTGGGCGTCACGCACATCGCGGTAGCAACAGCACAGGCCCCTGCACGAGTGGAGATGCACCTGAGCGAAGACGATCTCTTGCATGCTGGAGTCAGTGTCGTCGAGGCCATGCCACCGGTTGTCGATCTCGACCACACTCAACTGTGTCGGCTGCTGAACGCGCGACGGGGTGGCACGGAGCTCGTGCGCGTCCGTGACCTGCTGGAGGCACGCCGGGAAGCTACAGCAGCTGAAGCGAGGCTTGAGCCACCTGAGGAGGGAGAGACCTCTCCAGTATCCGAGGAAGTGGCGACCCCGGCGACTGAGACCCCCGAGGATTTTTCAGCCGCAGTCAACGAGCGTGTGCTTGGGCAGCTACGCGACATGCCGATTGGTGCCGGTGAAATCGGCGACGCGTCACGACCCCTGACCGCCGAAGAGCTGAACGCCATGCTCCCCAACATCCGGCTTGGTTCAGGTCCCACAGACACACCGGCATTTCATGACTTTTGTCATCTGCAAATCGCATTTCCGCATGTTTGGGTCGAAGCGTTCGACGGGGCGCTACGCAATGATATCGAGGATCTCTATGAATCCGTCGTGCGCCTGCACGAGGATTATTTTGAAGAAGAATTCGAGCTACCAACGGAGTGCGCGGAGATAGATCAGTTGGAGAGTTTTCTCGACGAGATGGCGCGATTCAGCGACTGGATGAACGAGCCCGTTCCGGTGCCCGTGCGGACTTACTTCGCGAGTGTTGATTCACAGCGCTGGACGCGCCTGAGCCCGGAGACCCGGGCGCAGCTGACAGAGCTCGCCACCGAAGTGGCCGAGGCTTGGGTTCGCTTCTACCAGGAAGCGGACGCCGTGACAAAGTACACCATCCTCACCGAAGAGATAGAGCCTATGCAGGAGACCTGGATGATGATCTTCGGCACCGCCGAGGAGGCAGAGAACGATGAGTTCGCCAACCTGCGGGTCGTCCGGCTGCTTAGGGAGATAAAGGCACGCTTGAGCGAGCCCTACGCCTTCCACTATTTCGCGCCGGACAGTGTGAACTTCGGTCTGCTTTTGACTTATCGGCAACTCTGGAAACCAGGTCCTTATCAGGTCGGAGATCTCGTCGCCACCGTTCCATTGGCCCCAGGCGAGAAACGCAAGTTCACAACCAAGCAGATACTTAAACGGACGCGCGCCGAAACCGAGCTCGAGAAGGCGCTATCGTCTAAGAACCGCGAACTGACCGGGACACAACGCGTGGAAGCGGAGATCACGCAGCGCGCTTCCTTGCGCAATAACTTCAAGATGACCGCCGAAGGAAGTTTCCGGTTTGGCATCGGCGAGATCACCTCGGGCACCGAGTTCGCGCTCGACCAAGCGCAGGAGTCATCGCGAGTCAAGAAGGATTTTCGGGAAGCGGTGCTCAAGGCAGCGCAGGAATACAAGCAGGAACGCTCGCTGGAAGTCAAAACCACTGACGAAGTCACCTCCGAGACCACTACCTCGGGCGAGATCGCCAATCCCAACAACGAGCTGTCCGTCACCTACCTGTTGTACGAACTTGAGCGGCAGTACACGATATCCGAACGCATTCATCGAGCGACGCCCGTTGTTCTGGTCGCGCAAGATGTGCCGGCGCCGAACGAGATCACGGAAAGCTGGTTGAGTGCACATGAGTGGATTCTGCGCAGGGTCATACTCGACGACTCATTGCGGCTGGCCCTGGACTACATCTCCGACGCATTTGCCGGTGAGGAGGTCAGCGTTTCGGTCCGAAGAGCGAACTGGGAGGCACAGGTTGGTTTGGTCAAGCAGCTCGAGGCTACGGTCAAAGGCCTCAAGAGCGCGCGCGACGAGATGCGGGAGCTACTGGTCACAACCGAGGAATCCCGAGCGCGGGCCGCCGCGGAGGAAGAGACTACCGGGCAAAAGGCCTGGCTAGCGATCCTCACCGGTGGTCTCAGCTTGCTCTCGGGAGACAGCGCGGCGGAGCAGCAGGCCGAGCAGCTGGAGGTTACACGTAAAGCGATCGAGTCGCGCCTGAACTACCTGGAGGAAGCCCTGAGAGAAGCGCAGGAGCGGATGATATCGGCCGAAGCCGCGCTCAACGAAGCGACCAGCGCCTATTCTGAGGCTCTTCAGACCCAGACCAACCGGCGGGTCGCGATCGATCAGCTGCGCATGCATGTCAAGCAGAACATCCTCTACTATATGCAAGCGATATGGGACCACGAGCCGCCGGATCAGCGCTTCTTTCGCTTGTATCATGTAGAAGTGGACCTGCCAGAATCCACGCACCGAACCGCACACCTGCGGTTGGCGACCGATGCCGATATCGAGGCTGGCCTGCCAACCATAGACCACGGCGGACGCCGCTGGATTGTGGAGTTCGATCCGCCGGCACCTCCCGATCCAGACGAGCCAAACAGAAAACCCCTGGTCGAGATCGCGGATCTGGATCGCCCCCTTGGCTACAAGGGTAATTACATCATCTTTCCGCTCAAGACCTGCTTGTACTTGACGAACTTCATGATGCGCGAGTACTTCGATGACTATTTCGGTGTGCGCGATCCGGATATGGCGTCCAACCTGTCGGTCGAAGAGCTGCTTGAGTACACCGAAGCTTTACTCGAGGACGGTGCGATCGAACCCGACAGCGAGCAGTATGCGGCATTACGCAACATCGTGATGAGCAAGCTGCAGCGGCCGACGCGCGATTCCGACCTCATCGTCGTACCCACCGGGGAGCTCTACATGGAAGCCCTTCTCGGGGATCACGTACTGATGGAGCCGTTCAAACTCACTCATCGCTTCTATGACATGGCTAAGGTCAGGGCGGAGTGGCGTCAAGTGGAGCTCGATAACCTGCGGCGTGCGGCGCGCTTGATACAAGCCGAGCCCGATCTTGGGGATCCGGAAGTCGATAAACGAATCGTTGTCGAAGGCGGTGCAGCCGTACACGTCGAGACACCGTAGCACGGACTGAACGCTTCGCCATGGGTAATTTCCGCAGGAAGGAGAACGCACACAAAGAAGCGGCAACGGCACGTGGAACACACGTGGAGCCGCCGAGTGCGGACGATCGAGGGACGAGCGGACGCCGCGTAATCGTAGTCCCACCGAGTGAAGCAATCGATGTCATGAGGCCCGGATCGCGGCGGCGTCTCCCCTACTTGGATGAGATGCTCGGCGACATCGAACGCGGTGTCGGCGGGACCTCGAGCGGACGCCCCGGTACTACTGAGCGCGGTGCCGAGGAACCGACCGTGATCACGGTACCGCCGGAGGAAGCGCTCGATGCGATGCGGACGTCGCGAACTCCGCTTCCCGATTACCTGGAGCGCATGCTAGCGGATCTGCGGGGCTACCGGGTGATCGACGTACCTGTGCAGGAGGGCGTTCGTATCGGCGGTAGGGTTTCCGAAATGCGCCAGCCGCCGCACTTCCTGGACCAAGAGCTGGCAACATCGGAGCGCGGTTGTCACAGCGGGATTCGACGCGGAACCAATGCGTTTTTGTTGAGCACAGCACGCTCGCGCAACAGGTTCCTGTTCCATCCGCCGTCTGCGATCGGCCCCTGTCTGCGCATCGCCATCGCCGAAACACTCATTTTGATCTACCAGGAGATGAGCCGACGCTTCGATGCGGCGCCGCGTGACCGCAACATGCTGCCGATCGTCGAAGGCATCGAGTGGGATTTCGACGATCCGCTCGCCGGACTGCTCGAAAGCGTGGTGCCATTCAACATGCACGAAGTGTGGCAGCAAATCGCACAGGAACACTCTGCATGCACCACAGAGCGCCCGACGCCTGAGCCTGTCCCGCCACCGCGACGCCGTGTACCACCCGGGCCAACCGCCGTCGTGGAATGGCATGCACAGCGCATGGGCAATGAAGCATCGTCGCGTTTTGCCCCCATACTGCCGGGTACACGCATCGATCTCGATGGCACGGCAAGCCGGGATCCCCACAGCCGCCGATTGAGCTACGACTGGCGCATGCAGCTACGACCGGCGCACAGCCGCGCGAACATTGCTCGCCCGAACGCCTCTCAGACGCGTTTCATCGGTGACGTCCAGGGCGAATATCGCATCATATTGACCGTGCGCACGGTGGACGGTGCCATCGACAGAGCGCTCGCCGTAATCACGATAGGACACCCGCGCCCGGAGCCCGCGCCGCCCACGCCACCGCGCGAGGAGCGCGACGATTGGCTGCGCCGAGCACGGCGTGACACGCGGAGACTAACGCTCGCTGCACGCCGCATACTCATCCAGTATCCTCATCTGCACAACGAGTATCTCCCAGAGCCGCGTGCGAGAGAGTTGCAGATCGACGGGTCGACAACCTTGTATCGGGTGCATACCGTTGCAGCACGATACCATCCGAGAACCTTCATTGATACCTACCTGTACAGCCATGTGACACGTGACTATGAGCATTTCTGTCGACGTGTACAGCAATTCCGGGCCGAGGTCCATGCGAGCGCGCATCGCATCGAGGCCGAGGTAAGTGGGTGCGAGCAGTGCGTGACGCAATCATGCATGATCATAAAATATGACTGGTATGTCCCACTGCAGAGTAACGCACACAGTGTTTATTACTTTTCTGCTACCGGACCTTGAGGCTGGTGTGACGTCGAATCCGTTGGTGGGATACGCGAAAGCACTACACCGCACCTCGTGGAATTCAGGGTAGGCCGGTCATCACCAGAAAATCTCACCTCGACGATGGATAGGTAATACATCCAATACATGCAGTGGGTGGGTGTCCACAGGATGACTCTGTCTTGGCAGAATAGTGCTGATTGCCAATGAGTGGGTTTTCACTATTTAGCTACGTTTTCATGAAATGGATCAATACACAGGATTCCCTGTATTGACAAGGACGGATGCCTTCGAAATTGGATTTTTACGCAGAAAAGGCCAGATCAATATGGATTTAATGATTAAGATATCATTGAGTCACTTGGGCTCGATCACTTTTTCATACGATATTGATCCCCATCAGTATCCTCTAACCCAGACCACTCACATCAGCACCCACAACTCTCGACCCTTCCGATTCTCCCTGCAGCGTGACCAAATTGTGACGCACTCTAGTTGAGTCAAAAAAGAGTCACTTTGAGACCATTTTGCATAAAGCCAATGTACGAAACATATTGTTTACACGAATATTATAGAATGCCTAGTGGCCTCATAATCCCTTGCCCCCTAGGTTCGAGTCCTAGTGCGCCCACAAAGCAACTTATAGATCTCAGCCCTGTCTTTGTCAGGCGCCACAGCTTTGAACTCCCGACTCTACTTCAGTTCGCGCCTGCGGTCACTATGCGGTTGCCCCTTCCTCATGCAGTATCTGTCGCATAAGCGGAGTGCATCTAGCTAGCAGCTTTCTTAGATATATCATTACTTGTGCCTCGCACGAGGATCAAGCCTCTTCACAGACTGTGGTGGTGTATATAAAAAGCGGCAGGACACGCTCTGATTGATCAGGCTAGCCTCGGCCTGCAAGATGAATGGCGCTCTTGAAAAGGAAGTTCTGAATGTACGGGACTTCAGTCTATGACAGACCGGTGACAATTTGAATTTGGAAAACCATGCTCCTCAGCATGAACTATCGTTCACAACCGAACCACTATAGCCTATTCAGGTTGTCGCGATGGTCCAGCACAGCTGAATTCATTTCCTGATCGCGTTTTATCGCTTTTTTCAGATACATGTTTTGATCGGCATGCCTATAGAGCTCTTCTGCGGTCAAGCCATCATCCGGATAGATAGCGAAACCAATACTGGCCGAAGGTATGAATGATTTATCTTTCAGTTTCACCTCCTCCATGAGCCCGCTGCCGAGCTTCTGAATGAAGGTGTGCACATTGGCCCGGCTGGAGATGCCTTCTGCGATCAAGGCGAATTCATCGCCGCCCAATCTGGCGACGGTATCCTCCCCTCTCACTTCGCTCGACAGGCGTTTCGCAATCACTTTCAACAGCGCGTCTCCCATCGGATGCCCCAGGGCGTCGTTGACCAACTTGAAGTCATCAATATCCACGAATACCAGTGCAATTTTTCGACTGTGGCGAGCGGCATGCGCTATCGACTGCTCGAGCCGCGCCCAAAACAGCAGACGGTTAGCCAGGCCAGTGAGAGGATCGTGGTGGGCCAGATAGTGTATGCGTGCCTGTGACTCTTTTATCCGGGTGATATCGGAGAAGACGAATATGTAACGCTCGGGCATACCGTGCGCATCGAGAACCACATCGATCGATCCCCATGAATGGAAGCACTCGTTGTTGCTTCGGCGGGTTTTGAGCTCGCCTTGCCAGTGTCCGTTGGCTCTTACGGCTCGGCAGAGATCCGACTCATGCGCACCCTGTCCGTAACAGCTCGCATCCAACATGCCGATATCCAGTCCGACAACTTCGCTGAAGGAGAAGCCGGTGGTATGTGTGAAGCCCTTATTGACATTGGCGATGCGCAATTCTGCGTCTGTGATGACGACGGCTTCGCTGCTGTTCAGGAATACAGCGGTCGCCTGTTTGAAGATAGAGTCCTGCAGCCAGGGTGCATGCCAGGAGCGTTCATCGGCTTTGTGAGCTTGTTTTTGCTCCCGACCCAGCAGGCCACGTCTGTTGTCGAACATTTGTCTGTATCTACGCAGCTCATGCTCTCTGCGTTTGCGATCCGTAATATCCTTGTAGGTAACAATGATTTCGTGCCTTCCGGCCAAAGGGCAGACCCGCATTCGATACCAGCGGAGCGCTTCCTGATTGACGGCCGGGTAGTCCATTTCGAAAGTTTCACCACAGCCTCCGAGAACACTCATAATGCCTGAAAGCGCTTCAGCCGCCATGCCATCCCCCAAAGCGGCGCTGCGCCGAAACATGGCGGTGAATGATTCACCCACCCTGGCTCCCGGCACCAGGCCTTGGCCATCGTGATTCTGACTATCGATACGCTCCTCACTCACATTCGTCCACATGACCCTGGCCTTGTTATCGAGCACGAACAGAGATAGGGAGACTTCGGAGAACAGATGCTCAAGCAGTGTAGCTCCCAGATCCTCATCCCCGGACTCATCACAGACTGATGATGCGAAATCCGCACAGGACAATGTGGTATCCAGCTTTCTTTGCTGGGATTCATGGCTCATTGATACCGTACTCCTGTACGCTTTTTGTTCCATGGGCAGCTCAAGCGATGCAGCAACTTAAAGAGTTCCTCCTACATCACCATAGGAATTTTGCATCGAGAAACCAATCGGGAATTGCCGTGATCAGGTTCCGTAGTTTTACGTAAGTTGGACGGCAGACACGCTTGACAGGAAGCTAATTCCTCAGCCAGTCGCCACAAACCCGATTCACTGCTTCGATCACTCCCGTTTTTTGAGATAGGGCGAGAGCATATCCAATGACAGTGGTTTGATCAGATAAGCGTCGAAATCATTCTCTTGATCCTGGGTTCCCTGGGCATCGGCCGCATAGCCGGTAACGGCGATGACCTTGAACCGGTCACGGTTCGGCAATCGGGCCAATCGTCTCGCCACCTCATAGCCATCCACATCGGGCATGCCCAAGTCCAGAAGCACCAGGTCCGGGGGTTCCTGCAGGACCTGATCGACCGCCTTGCTCCCCGCATCCAGCGCCCTGACTTCATGCCCAAGTGCGGTAAGAAGATAGCGGAGTGATTCGAGTACGTCAGGGTTGTCGTCCACCAGCAGGACACTGAGTGCTTCATGCCTGCTCTCAACGGCTGCCTCGCCCTCCCCCTTGGCAACTTCCTTCTCTTGTGCCTCGTCCCGCAGAGGCAGAAAGACCGTGAAACGGCTGCCCTGTCCCAGTCCGGGACTTTCCGCGACCACCTCGCCGCGATGTAACTGGACGATCTGCTTGACCAGTGCCAGGCCCAAACCGAGACCGGCATTGGATCGCTCGGGGTGGGCGCGCTCCTGGTTCAGGATGTCGAAGACATGGGGTAGGAGTTCACTGGAAATACCGTTGCCGTTATCCTCGACGTCGAGACGTGCGCGATGCCCTTCCACCAGCGAGAGCGAGATTTTGATGTCACCGTTTTCCGGCGTATAGCGCACCGCGTTCGACAGTAGATTGGAAATCACCTGCAGCAAGCGGGTGGCGTCCCCCGTCACTTCGATCGGCAGCTCCGGTATCGCCGTCACCAGATGATGTCCCTTCTCTTCTATCATTGGCTGTAAAGCGCTGATCGCTTCCAGGCTCAACGATTTCAGGTCGACCCGTGCCTTCTCGATACTCAGCACGCCCTTGCGGATACGTGCCATGTCGAGCAGATCGTCCACCATGCGCTGGAGGTGCGACGTCTGACGGTCCAGCACGCTCGTAACCCAGTCGAGATCGATGTCCTGTTGGTGGCGCAGATTCAAGATCTGAATCACGTTGCGAATCGGGGTCAAGGGATTGCGCAATTCGTGGCCGAGCATGGCGAAGAAGATATCCTTGCGCTGGCTGGCCTCTTCAAGCTGGTGACTGTGGGTCTTGAGTTCCTGCTCCAGACGTTGCCGCTCACTGACATCGAGCGCGACGGACAGCGCCGATACGAATTCACCTTTCTCATCCCTGATGATGGAGTTGAACCACTCGCACCAGATCACCGAGCCGTCGCTTCGGCAATTGCGATTGAGGAGGCGATTGGTTTCGATACCCTGATCCAGGAGCTCCCTCACCGTGGACTCAACCTCGGGCACATCGTCCTTGTAGACGAGACCCAGCGCTATGAAGCTGTTGCCGACCGCCTCATCAGCCGTCCAGCCGAACACCTTCTCCGCACTGCCCGACCAGTTGAGGATCTTCATCTCCCGATCCCACTCGAGGATGGCCAGCGGCGTGTTCTCGATATGGATACGTAGCCGTTCGGTCGCGGCCTTGTAGCGCTGTTTGAGCTCCCGCATTTCAGTGATATCGGCGAACGTACCGACGCAGCCACGAACTTCACCCTTGCTGTCGAACAGCGGGGCCGCATAGGTCAGCAGATCGATGTGCGTGTTGTCCGGGAACACCACGCGTTCCTCGAATCCGGTGACGGCCCTGCCCTCCCTGGCCGCCAGTTGCATGGGCAGCTCGTCCGGTTGCAGTTCCTTGCCGGCATGATAGACGCGAAAATCGAGCTGGTTCATGTCGGGACCGGACAGGGACGGATTGACATCCGGCGGAATGCGCAGCATCTCGGCGCCGGCGCGATTCATCAGCATCTCCTTGCACCCTTTGTCCCTGCCGAGAAAGATCCCCACCGGCGCCGCATCCAGCAACGCACGCATCTCATCCAGGTTCTGTTGGTTTTCCCAGTTCAGGTGTTCGATCTGCTCCTCTGTCTTTCGCTTTTCAGTCAGATCGGTGATCAGCGCGAAAAAGCCCTGGATCCTTCCCTCTTCGTCCACATCCGGAATGTATTGGACAGATACGTAACGTTCACCTCCCTTGGCGTAGGGTATCCAATCTTCGAATTTGACGCTTGTACCTTCGAGCACTAGATCCAGCTTCGGCTGGATAAGCTCGAGGGCCTCTTGCCCCAGGACGTCTCCAAGGTATTTCCCCTCTACGACTTCGGGTTCGACACCGAACCAACGTTCATAGGCATGGTTGTTGAAACGGTAGCGCAAATTACTGTCGATGTAGGAGATCAGCACCGGCATGGCGTCGGTGATGCGTCGCAGATGGAACTCGCTCTGGCGTAGCGCGAGTTCCACCGCCTTGCGTTGGGTGATGTCGGTGAAGGTGACGACCACACCCTCCACATGTCCGTCCTCGGTGCGGTAGGGCATCACCCGCCGCAGGTACCAGTGTGCTTCATCGCTTTGGATTTCATGGTGGTCCACAGGGCGGCCTGCCAATACCGCCGTGGCATCGTCGAGCAAGCGGTCATCCTGAAAGCGCCAGGTGATGTCGGTCACGGCACGGCCGACATCCGATGGGATCAACCGCATCAGTCCGCCGATGGCCGGGGTATAGCGCCGGATGCGAAAACGCCGGTCGAGAAACAGGGTGGCGATCTCCGTGCTCACCAGCAGATTGCTCAGGTCGTTGGTGGTCTCCTCCAACTCGTGAACCTTGTCTTCCAGCTGGCTGTTGAGGGTGGTCAACTCCTCATTGAGCGACTGCAGCTCCTCCTTCGAGGTCTCCAGCTCCTCGTTGGTCGACTGCAGCTCCTCGTTCATCGACATGACCTCTTCGTTCGAGGCCTTGAGTTCCTCGTTGGAGGTCTCCATCTGCTCGATGATGCTGCGAAGCTCCTCCCGCGTGCTCAGCAGTTCGCTCTCCAGCTGCTTCACGATTTCGCTTTCGTCACCTTCTCCGGCCAGGTTGGTCTGTGTCTCATCATCCGCCGGTCGCTCGTCGAAAAACGAGACCAACAACTTCCCGCCCCCGGGCTCATCGGCATCCGGCACCGGAGTAACGACGACCCGTATCAACCACCACCTGTCCCCCCGGCGCTGAAGAACACCAGTGACCTCGCAACGCTCTCCGCTGTCGATAGCCTGCTGCAGTACCGCCCGCAGCTTGCCCCTGACGCCCTCACCAGCCAGGGTCAGCAGATCATCGGTGGGATCGCCGGGGGCAGGACCGATGTAGTCGCGAATCGCGCCGTGGTAGTAGAGCACCCGGAACTCACGGTCCACCATCACCGATGCCGGCGAGAAGGCTTCGATCAGCAGCTTATGGGTCAGCGGCCCGTAACCGCTGCCGTGGCGGCGATTGCTGCCGAATCCGATTGGCGTTACCGCCTTTCGCCGACCCTGGCGCTCCGGGATGTCGACGTGCGCTGCAGGCGCATCGGCGACACGGCGGTAGACGCGCCACTTTTTGGAGACCGGGTCGAACAGGCGCGAGCCTTGACCCACGGTTTCGGAACTGCCGAGGAAAAGATAACCCCCGTCACGCAGAGAGAAGTGAAACAGGTTGAGCAACCGCTCCTGATATTCAGGCTCGATATAGATCAGCAGATTACGGCAACTGACGAGCTGCAGGTTGGAAAAGGGTGGATCGGTGATCAAGTTCTGCGGGGCGAAGATCACCTTCTCGCGCAGGCTCTTCTTGACCTGGTAGTTGTCCCCCTCGCGACTGAAAAACCGCTGCAGCCGGTCGGGCTCGATATCGGCGACCAGGCTCTCCGCATAGACGCCGTTGCGAGCCACCTCCAGCGCCTCTCGATCCACGTCGGTGGCGAAGACGATGATGTTCCCGGGGCTGCCGCTCTCCTCACCCGCTTCGATCAGGGCCATCGCCAGGCTGTAGGCCTCCTCCCCGGTGGCGCACCCCGGCACCCAGACGCGGACCACCTCATCCTTCTTCTGCCGAGCCATGAGCTTCTGAAGCACCTTCTCGGTGAGATAGTCCCAGGCTTCCGGATCGCGAAAGAAGCTCGTCACGCCAATCAGCAGATCCTTCGACAGGGCGTGCATCTCGCTTTCGTCCTCACGCAATTTGGCGTGGTAGTCTTCCAGGGTCGAGATGTGGTTGAGCCCCATGCGCCGCAGGATACGGCGATTGATGGTGCCCTGTTTGTAGCAACGGAAGTCGTAGTCCTTACGGGCGATCAGCAGGGCCAGGATATTGTCCATGTAGCTCTGATCCTGCTTGCCCCGCTGCATGTCGTCACCATGATTGCGCAGATGCTCCAGATAGCTCACCAGCACACTGGGCATCTCCTCGACCGGCAGGGTGTAGTCCACGTCGCCGGTGGCGATGGCGCTGCGCGGCATGCCGTCGTATCCGGAGAGGGTCGGATCCTGCGCCAGCACCATACCGCCCCGCGCCTTGATCAGACGCACGCCGTAGGTACCGTCGGTGCCGGCGCCGGAGAGGACGACGGCGACCGCCCTCTCCTGCTGATCGTCGGCCAGGGAGCTGAAGAATCGATCGATAGGCATACGCAGACCGCGCTTCTCGGTGGGGGCGTTGAGGTACAGCACCCCCTCGGCGATGGTCAGCTCGGCATTGGGGGGGATCACATGCAGACGGTTCGGTTGCACCGTCATCCCATCCACCACCTGGACCACCGGTATGCGGGCGTACTTCGTCAGCAACTCTGCCATCAGGCTATCGTGAGTGGGGTCGAGATGCTGCACCAGGACAAATCCGGCGCCGGTGCCCTCAGGCATGGCGCGGAAGAGGCCACGCAGGGCTTCGAGCCCTCCCGCGGAAGCGCCGATTCCCACGATCGGGAAAGCGCCCTGGGTTTGATTGCTCATTTCGTCAGAACCGGACTCTTTCATAGTGACCCCCAATAAATACTATGAACGCCGTGAGAGCTCGGGTACGCACTGCGCCTCGCTACGGGCGAGTTCGACAATTATGGCGCAAATGATTGTTATTGTTTGAAGTACGATGCGGAGGCCTCTCCGGCGACCACTCGCACCCCTGATTTGAGTTTGGCCCGGTTGTGAGACCGGAAACTTTAACTTACTCTGAAAAGGGAGCCGTACCATCCAATCACGGTACGATAACGAATCGGTTCGAGAGCGATCCGCGGATGTCTTGACGAAAGTGTACGCGACTCGGGCACGGGCGGGCAATCACCGATCATCAATGCGACCAAGACCCTATGTCTCTTAATCTGCGATTCGGTTTTATCGCCATAGCCCTCCTGCTGACTGCCGTGTTGGCCATCAGCTATCTCTTCGATATCGAAAGAACAGCCACCATACATGACAGAGAGCGGCAGTATCTGCGCTATCACGCGGAACGCACCTCTGAAACCCTGCTCCACCATCTCAATCGATTGAGAGGTGATCTGAAGTTTCTGGTCCAGACGCCACCGATCCATGCGCTCCAGGATATGCTGGAGAAAACACCTGACATGAGTCTCGCGGACCGGCGGCTGACCATCTGGTATGGACGACTCGAAGTGTTGTTTCATGCGCTGGCCCATACCCGTCCCGAATACCAGCGACTCAGACTGATCGGTTACAACCCGGAGGCCAGCGTGTTGCTCAGCGTGGCACGGCGTGAGGACGACTTCGTGATCGTTGATGCCGGAGATCTGCAGCCTGTTGGCGATGACTTGAATGCCCTCAATGCGACGTTCGAGAGTGGCAAGATCACACTCCTACCCATTGAGCGGAAGCAGGACCAGAAGGGGCATGCGGATTCTCAAACGACTATCCTTCGTGCCGTGGCACCGATCCACACTCAGACCGGAAAACTCATTGCGCTGATTGTCATCAATCTGGATCTGGATGATGTTTTCCGATCGATGGAAGAGATGGTCATGCACAGGAGCAAACTCACCGTGGTCGATGAAACGGGGGCTTTTTTGATGCAGCCCGATATTGGCGCAGGCACGGACTCCAACCCGGCTCGACCCGTTTCGCTAAGCGACCAGTTCCCCGACATTGCCGGGACACTGAAGGACCTGAACTTCGGCGAACTCTACACCTTCTCGCTGGTGGACGACTCCGAGGGCCTCAGCGGTGTGGCCATCAAGCACTTTTTGTCGCTGTTCAACGGCAAGACCCGCTACCTCACCCTCATCATCACCGAATCCGATGTCATAGCGGACCGTAGAATCAACGATGCGCGCCGCACCAGCTATCTGAAAATCATTGCGATGCTGGCGGTGATGATCCTACTCATCATTGTCGTCACACGCCGGCTCACCCGCTCGCTGCGTGACATGGTCAAGGTCTCTCACGCGGTCTCCCAAGGCAATTACGAGGTTGAGATTCCCGATGCGCTCGGCAGGGACATGAAACAGCTGTCGAATAGCCTTAAACAGATGATCGCAACACTGAAACAGCGGGAGAGTCAGCTGCTCGATCTCAATCAGACACTCGATATGCAGGTCAGGGAACGCACACGTGCACTCGAGGAATCGCGCGCCCAACTCGGCCGGGAACGGCTGTTGCTGCAATCCATTCTCGACCATGTGGGTGACGGCGTGGTCGCCATCGACAGCCAGGGACGGACCATCCAGTGGAACCGCCATGCACAAACGATCCTGGGCAGTAAACCCGTCAATTTGCCACTGGAGTCATGGCCCAGCCATTTCGGAATCCAGCGGGCTCCCGACTCCGGAGTACTGCCTGCGGATGAGTTCCCTTTGATGCGTGCTTTGGATGGAGAAATCGTGCGCCATCAGGAGCTTTTCATTAGCAACGGGCAAAACCCTCCCGGTCGTTGGATCAGTATGTTTTCACGCCCTTTTTACGGCTGTAGCGAGGTGGCCGAAGGCGCTGTCGCCGTTCTCGTGGACATCGAGGAGCACCGGCATCTGCAGGAACAGCTCGACGCCCAGTCCGGCGAGCTGGCAAAAATCGGCCGACTGACCCTGATCGGTCAGATCATCGACAACATCGCGCACCGCCTGAGCCAACCGCTCGCCGCCATCGCCAACTACGCGGGTGCCGCCATCCAGATGCAGCAATCCGGTTCGCTGGATCAGGAAGAGCTGAAAGATATTCTGAATCTGATCACGCAGCAGACCGAACGGGCAGGTGTCTGCCTGCAGGATTTGCGCGCACTGCGACAGCGGGATAGCGAGGTGCGAAGCCGGGTCATGATGAATCCGGTTATCGAATCGGCCTACCGGCTACTCGAGGACCGCTTGAAACGAAACACGATTCAAAGCGAGCTTGTTCTTTCGCCTGAGGCTCCCGGCTTGATCGGCAAGAAGGTCGAACTGCAACAGGCGATCGTGCATCTGTTACTCAATGCCCAGGAGTCGCTCGCCACCCGCGACCAGCCGCGCCTGTTGAAAATCGTCACCACTTTCATACCCGAAACACGGCACCTGGAAATCGCTATCGGTGACAACGGTCCCGGTGTGGACCCGGACGCTCGCGAACAGATCTTCGAGGCCTGGTATACCACCAAGCCCGATTCCTTTGGTCTGGGGCTCTCATTTGCCCGATCGATTATTGAAGACCATAATGGAACCTTGGAGCTTCGTAACCGTGGCGACGACCTGACCTGGTTTGTCATCGATCTTCCCGTGGAGCGTGATGACTACGAACGATAGGGCAACTGTCTACATTGTCGATGATGACCCCGATGTCAGGGCGTCACTCGACATGTTACTCAAGAGTGTGGGCATCAATACGCAATCCTTCCCCGATGCCGACACCTTTCTCAAACACCACCAACGTATCGCCGGCTCACCCGTTTGCCTGCTGCTCGACGTTCGCATGCCGGGTATCAGTGGAATGACAGTGCTCGAAAAGCTGCACAATGAAAAGGTGAATCTGCCGGTCATCATATTGACCGGCCACGGCGATATTCCCATGTCGGTTCGCGCCATGAAAATGGGCGCGGTCGACTTCATCACCAAACCGTTCAATCACCAAAAACTCCTGGAACTGGTGCAGAGTGTGCTGCGCGACCCCATCGCCCAGGGCGAAGCCTTCCCCCCCTCGGTGGACCGACGCGAGGTCATCGAACGCTGGGAGAGACTGAGTCCCCGGGAACAGGAGATCTTCACCCGCATCGTCAACGGGGACACCAACAAGGTCATCGGTTTGGATCTCGGTATCAGTGTGCGTACCGTTGAGACTCATCGCGCGCGCATCATGGAAAAACTCAACGCCCGTACATTGGTCGATCTGGTATTGTTGGGTTTGAGCCTGGACAAAACGAATTACTGAAGTCGACATAGACCTACTGGCCAGCGCATCGTCTAAACAACCGTCATCCGAGGCGGTGTTGGTGTCGCACCATGGATCACAGAGCTTGGATACACACCCGATTTACCCGACCGGATTCGGGAATCCCGCCGCTGACATCTCATGCGACATCCACGCCGGTACCCTGACCTGTTGCCGGACGAGTACCTGGAGCCTGCTTACTCCCGCCATGCTTGGCGCTGGGCTATGCAGTCAGTGAATACGCTTAGTCAGCCAATGAGCAATGCGTAGAGAAAATACGCGTAGGCCTTTTGGACTTGCTGTCGGGTCGCTGTAACAGCCTTTTCATCAGGCTTCTGCACGCTATCACTGACCACGCTCAACCACTCTTCCGGTAACAGTCCCGGATGACTCAGCAGGCTCTCCTCCGATCGCCGGCCGATGAGGCAGGGGTTGTCGATCACGAGCTTATGCATGATCTTGTTTCCACCTTGCCTTCGCTCGTCTATCCGGTGGTTCCATCTCCAACACCGACCCGAGAGTGATGAATCTGACTCGATAGTTATCGAGGATTCTCATCAGGTACAGCAGCAGGACACGACCGGATTCATGGACCCTTTCAACCCGGGTACAGTCGATGATACAGGTAACCAGTCGATCGCTGACATAATTGCACGCTTCAAGAATACCATCCGCAAGACTATGGTCGAGCACATCCGTAACCGTCAGATCGAGCCGCTCCTCCTCTGCATAATAGGTCAATTGCAGTCCCATACACCTCTCCTCATATGATGAGCATTCGAATCGAGAGACAGGTGATGTGATATTTTTTGAAATCGTGCTGGGGGCCCTGAGAGAAACCGATTTCCAGGAATTTTCGATTTCTCGCCCCTGATGTACTGACTCTTGGACGATTGGGCGCCAATCTGATTATCTGTGCATATCAGACATGGTACTGGTATTGATTTTAGTAATGCACTCTAACCCAGTCGCAGCCGCGCAATCGTATTGTTGTATGCTTCCTCCACCTGCTCGGCAACTAGCCTAGAGGAAAGCCTTCAGCAAGACTATGAGCATCATTCCTGTATCGGCTCCGTAGTATTACGCAGTGATGCCGGAATCCGGCAACCCTTTACAGATTGCGGGCCAGACTGGCCTTCGGGCCTACCGGCGGCAAGGCCTCTGACAACCGGGGTTTCCCAGGGAACGGCTGCCACTTTGCCCCCTCGAAGTGCCGCCTTTGCCGCGCCTTCGAATCGCCCGACCTCAAAACAGCTGAAGCCCTGGGAAGTCAGTCCGCAACCTTCCGATCCTTGCGCAGCATCAGCATCTCCTGCACCGTCGCCTGCAGGGTTCGTCCACGCAACGGCTTGCTGAGATACTTCACACCCAGCGCCTCGCAGGATGCTCTGGCCTGTTCGCTGACATTGGCAGTGAGGACGATGAAAGGTAGCTCGCCCCGCCCAATATTCAGTTTTCGGTAATGCCGGATGACATCCAAGCCACCCAGGCCAGGCATCATCATGTCGACGATAGCCAGGTCGAAGCGCTCAACGCGCAGGGCATCGATGGCGGCCTCTCCATCATCCACCACGGTGACGCGATGTCCGGCCTGTTGCAGCACTCCGGATGTGACCTGCTGGTTGATCCTGTTGTCTTCGGCAACCAGGATATGGCCACTGTTCAGCATAAGGAGCTGAGGCTGTTCGGATCCCGTTGAAGTATTGCCGCTATCGAAGGTGGTTGCCTGGAAACTGTGCAGCAGGGTGTGGAGCCGCTCGCGCTCGAGGGGCAAGGGCAAGCTGGCGGTATAACCTGCGGCTGCAATATCGAAATCCAACCCGGGTAGTTCCGTCAGCAGCACGAGATCACGAGCGGCCAGTCCCGGGTAGTCCCTGAGTATGAACTCGGGATGGGAAAGCACCCGAGCATCGACAAGCACCACCGCTTCAGCGATCGAGGAGGTGACCCCGAGGTCGGCCATCCAGCTCAGGCCCCATACATCCAACCAGTCACGCAAGCAACCGATCAGCTGCCGATCCCTGCTGATGATGCGGACCCCGGTGGAAATTTGCAGGGGGGTGAATCCCGTATGGGTCTCCTGGCGCTCACAGGGCAGTATCAGAGTGAAGGTCGTACCCTTCCCCAGCGTACTGGTGACACGGAGTTTCCCGCCCATGAGTTCGGCCAATTGTTTGGCGATACTCATACCCAGACCGGTCCCCTCATAGCGCCGTGTGAGGCGTTCGTCCTCCTGGCGAAACGGCTCGAAGATATAGGCCTGTGCCGGGTCGGAGATCCCGATACCGGTATCGGACACCTCGACTTTCAGCACCACCCGATCCGCTTCCACGCGTTCGGCCAGTACCCGCATCTCCACCTGGCCTTGCTCGGTGAATTTGACCGCATTGCTGACCAGGTTCACCAGGATCTGGCGTATATGGAGTTCGTCACCCAGGAGACGGTAGGGACAGTCCGGATCGATGCGTCTGCGCAACCACAGCCCCTTCACGCTGGCCGCATAATCGAACATACCCATCACACCATTGATCAGTGCATGCAGGTCGAATGGGGCTGTTTGCAGACTGATGCGGCCCGCCTCGATCTTGCTGATATCGAGGACATCCTCGAGCAGATGCAGCAGTGTCGCGGTTGATGACTGCGCCCCATGAATCAACGCTTGCTGCCGCGTCTCCAGCGGTGTGGCGCTGAGCAGTTCCAGCATCCCGATCACGCCATTGATGGGGGTGCGGATCTCATGACTCATATTGGCGATAAAGCGGCTCTTGGCCTGATTGGCGGTCTCCGCAGCATTCAGCGCGCGAGAGAGTTTGGACAGCAGCGAGGCGATATACAGGGGCAGTACGAGGAGGCCGAGCCAAAGACCCCATCCGGTAGTGGGATTTGCCAGCCAGTAGTCGTTGTAACGCAGCACCAGCATGAAACCGAGTGAGGCCAAAATGGTGGAGGCGGCGAGATAGCGGCGACCATACCTGAGACCATATCCCGAAGAGACCGAAAGATAGACGATATAGAGGGGCGTCATGATCTCCCCGTAATAGAACAGGAGATAAGAGATCATGCCCATATCACCGATCATGCTGACACTCCGCCGGAAAATCGAAATCCCGGGATCGAGTGCGATCGCCAACAGCAGTATCAGTGAATACAGCAGGCCAAGAGCAAGCACCAACATTCCATGGTAGAGCGATTTCGAAGATTCAAAGAAGAGCGCTATCGCGCCCAGGTAGCCCAGGACCAGGACCACGATGAAGATTCGCACCAGTACCTGTTCGTGCTCGGAATCAGGTCTGTTTTCAAACCTCGCTTTGAACAGCCGTAGCCGACCGGGTTCCTTCAATCTCGCGTTTCTATCCATATTCGCCACGTCACGATCACGACTGCATCACTCGGCACCGCGGAAATAGCGTTCCCAATCCCCTCAAGGTCTTGAAGGTCGTGATTCAGCCTGCTTCATCACCGATACGCCTGTCAGAGGGCTTGCCGCATCTTTTCGAGATGCAGTGAATCTGGCTTCTCTTGCCCTATACACCGTCGCGTATCCATGTGACGTGGACCCTGGCACAGCCGATGACGCCCGGTCTCTGCTACTCTTCGCCGCCATTGAGTCGTGCGGCAATCGACAACGCGCAAACACTACCAAGCGGGCACGCCGGAGCTTTGCGTGAGAAACTGTATAGCCGTTCAGCGGGACGATGATGATCGCCCGTCGATCCGACAGCAGAGGCGTATTCATCGAGCGCGTCTGATTGGAGGACCCATTGTCCCGCCTGCGAGACGATAGGTGATGCGCAAGCAATCCACCATGACCTGTCTCAATGAACGGTGGATTGAGATTCGAGAGGACTGGAAGGCTCCGCTCTCCAGCTCAGCGGCATATTCGGGGGAGATACAGGTCTCACTACCTCACAGGTGCCGGCAACCTGTTCAAACCCTCGCTGTGACAGCTCCGCAAAGCGGCGAATCCACCCATGAGCCTTATGAAATCCCCGCGGGATCCCTGAGTGTCAAGCCGGCGTCCAACCGCTCATCTGGCAAGATCGAAAAAGGCTTTTGCATTTTCCAGGCGAACCTTGTCGGCGATCTCTCCAGGCAATTGAGACAACCACTGGCGATGAAACTTCAGAAACCGGGGTAGCTCCTGCCAGCCGGTATCCGGCTCGTCCCAGGGGTTGAGCTGCTCCACCGGCCAGACCGGGTCGGAGCCGATCATGAAGCGATCGTCGTGGTCGATCACCAGCTGCCGCCACTCGGGCTTGAGCACGCCCTCGTCATCGATGCGTCTGGCCACGTGACGCCAGGGATCGCGGGCCGAGAGCTCGACCCAGAGGTTGGGACACCGCCGCAGGGCCCGCTCGACCTCGGAGGGCGGCAGGATGGAACCGGCATGGGCCCAGAGAAAGCGGGTCTTCGGATGGGCCTGACAGAATCCGATCAGATAGTCGGCACGGGAAAATTCCGTATGCACCAGGACCGGCACGTCGAACTCGGCCGCCAGTTGGAACAGGCCGGAGATGTTCGGGTGCTTCCAGTCGCTGATGAAGCCACCGATCATATGAATTTCGCCAATGCCCCGATATTCCCCGGAGGTCAGTGCCTTGCGCGCACGAGAGAGCAGATCTTTGTCCCGATGCCAGTTGGACCAGTCGGCGGCATCCTGATAGACGCCATAGATCGGCACCAGCCAGGTTGGCGCCAGTCGTTGCAACTCCAACGCCAGTTCGGGCGGCGTGCCCGTAACGACGGCCAGTTCGACGCCGTTGTCGAGCAGAATGTCAATCGCCTGCTCCGGCGTGGTGACCTCTTTCTGGTTCCACTTCCAGTGCAGATGGACATCGGCCACTCCAGGCGACGCTGTATCACCGAAAGCAGGCAAGGCGATTGCGAACAGGGGGAACAGGATTATTGCGAAGTGTGCGATGCTCATTTCAGGCGTCGGCAGATAGCCCATATTCAATCTTTACCCGAAGCAGACTATAAGGCATAAAGAGCCCTTCAAACCGATACAAAATGCAGGGTCGTTGGCACCTGGATCCGGCAAAGCGCGGACTGGCGCAAGCTCCACTTTCCGCCGGAGTCCGGCGACAACCGCCAGACCACCGGGCAAGGTGAACTAAACTCGTCAGGCGACAGCAGAACCATCAAACACTGATCTCGCGCACTGTTCAGGAACGCTATCGTTATCTAAGATTTTCCATATACCCGAGTGCAAAGATGTCAGGCAATCCATCATCCCGTTCCCCCAAGCAGCGACTCAGAGAGGCACTGATTCGCGGTGCCATCTGGGCCTTCATCGGCCTGCTCTATGCCATGTTGTTCGTCTTTTTCGTCGCCCTGGCAGAGCATTGGCAGCCGCCGGTCAATCCGATCTTCCTCGCCGGCATCCTGGCCGCCACCATCGGGGCGCTGATCTACAGCAGCATGCGCTTGGCCGTGTTGATGACGGTGATCATCTCTCCGGTCTCGATCTTCTATTTCATTCTGGCGCCCTGGCCGGTGAACCTGCCTTACCTGTTGCTGGTAGTAACGGTGATCGGTGCCGTCATCGGCGGACTTTACGGCATCTTCTCCATGGGATCGCGCATCTATCGGGCCGACGCCAAGACGCTGGCCGGTTTCTGCGCAGGCTGGCTTGCATCCTTGAGCTATCTGGCCCTCTCCTGGCTGACACAAGGCCTGCAGTTGAGCCTGATCGTGGCGCTCATGTGCCCCTTGACGGGCATCCTCTATGTCTGGATGGTCCCCAGTTTCATCAAACACTATGACGACCTGCTCCCCCCGGTCGGAGACGGCCTGATGGCCGGGGTCGGCATCTCGGCATTCGTCGCCCTGACCTTCTTTGTCCTCATCAGCAGCATCGACAGCAGCGTCGCCGGTTCCCTGCTGCCGGCCCTCGAGCGGGTGCGGGAGAGTCTCCCGCAATCCCTGCTCGGCGGCATCATCGGCGGTGGCTTGGCCGGAGTCCTCTCCGGCCTGTTGCTGACCGATTGGCAGGACCTCTAGTGGGCCGCACTCAGCACACGGCCCACCAGCTTTACCCTCTCGATCATAATCTGCGGGCGTGATCCTGCTTACCGTAACGCTCGTGCAGATTCACATAGCGCTCCAGCTCGTTGTGCCTGAGCTTCTTGATCTGCCAGCTTGACGCATCCAGCTCCCGGTTCAGGATGCGACGCTCCCGCTTCGACAGGTGACCGTCCTTGTTGAAGACCCGCACCAGATAGTGGATATCGTGCTGTTGCCGCTTGAGCTGCTTGACCTCCTTACGGGTCAGCTGATGCCTTTTCACGCCTTGTTCGATGCGTCGCTGCTGACGCTCCAGGCGTTCGCTGATCTTTCCATGCCCCTTCACCTGGTCCTCACCGTGGTAGGCAAAAGCCGGTGCGGCAGCCAGCAGGCTGAGAGAGACGGCGATCAATGTCTTGCTGAGGGTTTTCATGGTTGCTCTCCTTTGTCGAGTCGATGCGTTAACCTCGGTAATGAGCTTACGTCGCGTAAACTGAACACCGACTGAACACTGCAACACCCTCTTGACTCACTGTCGCGGCATGCAAAACCGTGGTCAACTGTCTCGCCTGCCTCGTCATGTACTCCGTACCCACCAGAGCCACACCAACACACCAGATCAAGGCCGGAGTCACAGACAATGACAACATCTTGCCTATGATGGCAATGCAGAGCCGGCATATTGGGCCGGCTCCCTTCCAGGCCCGCGAAAGGCTACGGAATCTATGACGAGGTTCACTAGTATGAATCGGCGCTATTGGATATGCTCCGACTAGAAAAGGAATCCATTGCAGCTGTCTATCATGATCACCACGCCCATTCGGCCAACCCCAATACGCACATTTGTCTTCCTGCTGCTGCTCAGCGTGAGTGCCCAGTCGTTCGCGGAAACACGCTATGTGACCGATATCCTCCAACTCGCTCTCTACGAGGAGATCAACTCGAAAGGAAAGCTGCTGGAGCGACTCAACAGCGGCACTCAGCTGGAATTGCTGGAGACTTCCGGCTTCTATGCCCGGGTACGCACTCAGGACGGCGTCGAAGGCTGGACCAAGGCGGGTTTTCTGATCAGCGAAAAACCGGCACGGGCTCAGCTGGCCGATCTGCAACAGGAAAATGCCGCCCTGCAGGAGCAACTTGAAGCGCGCCAGCAGGCACTCGAAGAGAGCAAGGCGGAGCTGGCCAAAGTGATGGACAGTGAAGGCAAGGCCTACGCGGAGATGACGCAGCGTCTCGAGAACGCCGAAAAAATAGCCGCCACCGTTGACCGCCTGCAGGAGGAGAACGAGGCGTTTCGCAGCCAGCTGAGCGGCGACGAACTGCTGATACCGGTCAATTGGGGATTGATTGCCGCCGGCATCGCTTTGCTACTCGGCATCATCGCCGGCATCGCTCTGTTCGACTATCTCAGTCGGCGGCGGCACGGAGGCTATCGGATCTATTGAGGCTTTTTCTTTCCGGTGTCCACTCTCTGAACTCAATGGCACAGACTTATACGGCATGACGGTGAGGCAGGGCCCCACCCTACACTACGAACCTTGGATTGTGTGGGGCTCTGCCCCGGTTGAGACTTCGAAGCTTGGGTAGGGTGGGGCCCTGCCCCACCAGTCCAGGTCAAAATGTGAGCATGTGCAGGCACGTCTCAGCGCCAAACCAGCCCCCGACCTTTTACCCGCCTCGGGGTCGAGTTCGGGTATCACTTCAACGCATCGACTTGCCGACAGCGATAATCAGGCGATGGCGTATTTTTTCATGCGATAGAGCAGCGTATCCCGCGAGAGCCCCAGCAAGCGGGCGGCCCGACTGCGGTTGCCGGCGGTCTTGCTGAGCGCCTGTTCGATCAGGCTGACCTCCAGCTCTTCCATGCGAATACCCTGGTCGGGCAGTTCGAAGCCGTCTGCGACCGGCGGCTGGGTGGTGTACTGCGGCTGGAACTCGCTGGGGAGATTTGTCGGCTCTATGAGGCGGCCGGAGAACAGGATCAGCATCCGCTCGCAGAAATTCTTCAATTCACGCACATTGCCCGGCCAGCTGTAGGCATTCAGCACCTTCATGGCCGCCTTGCTGTAACGCGGGGGCTGCAGGTCGTACTGGGAGGCAAGATTCTCGGTCAATCCCTTCATCATCAGGGGGATGTCGCCCGGCCTCTCGCGTAGTGGCGGCAGCTCGAGCGGCACCACATAGAGGCGGTAGAAGAGATCGCTGCGGAAGTCACCCTGTTTCACGGCCCGGGAGAGATCGCTGTTGGTGGCCGCGATGACCCGGACGTCGACCCTTTGGCTGATCGGCTGTCCCACGGGCTGACACTCGCCGGTTTCGAGAAAACGCAGCAGCTTGGCCTGAACCGCAAGGGGTAATTCGCCGATCTCGTCGAGGAACAGGGTGCCGCCGTTCGCCGCCTGCACCTTTCCCACACCGTCTGATGAGGCTCCGGTAAAGGCGCCGCGACGGTGGCCGAAGAGCTCGCTCTCGGCCAGTTGCACCGGCAGGGCGGCGCAATTCACTGTGACGAAGGGCTTGTCCCGGCGTCGACTGTTCTCGTAGAGCGCCCGCGCCAGCAACTCTTTGCCGGTGCCACTCTCGCCCGTCACCAGCACGGTGGCGTCGGTGGCGGAAACGATGCGCATGGCGCGCAGGACAGTTTGAAACTCCGGGGCCTGGCCTAGCATGAACACTCTCCTTCTTGAATGCCCGCACATTCTAAAGCATTTGAAGTGTGAGGTTAAATGGGGTGCATTGCTGATTTCTGCGGGCATTTGGGAAGTAAACGCCTGCAGGAGAGCTCCGGCACCCCCCTCCGTACTCGGACCTGCCGGACGCAGCGGATCAAATCTGCAGATCCACCCGGGGCAGAGCGGCCTTGTCGCTATCGATCACAGGTCGGCAGACCGCGGCCCGACTGGCGCTCACACCATGCGCCGTGACCAGGTAGTCTTCCACCGTCTCGGCACGCTGTTTGGCCAACTGCAACAACTGCTCATCGGGAACCTCAGGCAGCGGTTCGGCCTCGCCTTCCCCGGCTTGCTCAGCCTCTTTCTGCGCCGCCTTTTTCTCCTTGGCGGCCTGTTGCGCCAGTGCCTCGGCCAGGGCCTGGCGATCGGCCCGGGTCGCCGCGCCGCAGAGTTTGATGGCGATCTTCGGTCTCTCCTTCAGAACCTTGGCCACTTTGCCCAGATAGTCCCTGTCCTTGTCGTCGAGCTCTGCGGCGGCGGCCGGAAATTCGACCGGGTTGAGACGCACCGCGCCGGCCTCTTCGCCCGCCATCTTCAACAGCGCCACCATGGTGCCGTAAGGGAAGAGTGCCGTGGTGAGATAGGTCATGGCCCCCTTCTTCAAGGCGTTGCCGAGGGCGGTGTTGATCACATCGCCCAGCTCCACGTTGGGATCCGAGAGCTTGCCGCTGACCGGCAGATTGAGATCGATGGTCTGGTTCTTGTCCTGCAGCATGCCGAGCGCCGTATCCAGGGGCATGGAGATCTGCGCCTTGAGTTTCTCCGCCTGCGCCGCGCTGGCCTCGGAGACATCCAGACGCCGGATGACCAGGTGGTTGTTGCCCTGCATCTCACCCTGTTTGAGGGCCAGTTCGATTTCGGCATCGAGCTCGCCGCTGTCCAGGTTGTAGCCGATGGCGGGCACGGTGTAGGAGGAGAGCGGAATCATCTCCACCCCCTTCAGTTCCCCCTTGAGCCGACCGTCGGGATCGGTTTCGAAGAGGGTGATCTCTCCCTCCGCGCTGATCTCTGCATGTCTGCCGGTACTGCCGACAAAAGTGAATGGCGAGGGTTTCTTGGGCTGGCTGCTGTCGATGCCGCTCAGCGCGAATTTCTTGACGTTCAGTTCCATCTCAAAGGCAGGCTTTACCGACAGATCCTTGAACCTGGCATGGTTCTCACCCTGCCAGACCAGGCGATCGATCCTGATCGGCATGGGTTTCCCTTGCGGGCCGTCGGTCTTCGCCCCACCCTCTTCCGGCTCCACGGCCGCCGCCTGCAACCGTTCGGCCACTGCCTGCAGATTCAGGCGACCCTGCTTGTCGAGCTGGAGGCGGGCGTCCAGACCCTGCTGTTCCACCAGCCCGATGCTCAAGCCGGACGCCTCCGCCAGGCGGATATCCTTCAGCGTCAGTTTCTTGGAGCTCAGGAGTGACGCCTTTTTCCCGGCCGCCGGCTCCAACGCGATCCCATCCAGCACCACCGCATCCAGCGCCAGTGCGTTACCCGGAGCGAGTTTCACCCCGGACAGGTCGAGCCGCCGCAGGGTCACCAGGTCGGAGTCACTCTGATCCTCTCGCAACCTGATCCCTCCCACTTGACCGCTGCCATCCGCAGTGATGGCCGGGCCCGTCTCTTGCGACTGCAGGGAGAAGCCACCCTTCCACTGTAGCTCGGAGAGCGCGGCGATCAGGCGATGCTGGGTCACGGACAGGCCTTCGAGATCCAGCTCGCCCTGCTGGTTGAGGGAAAGCGCTCCTTCCGGCGTCTGCTGCAGCTGCAGAGAGAGCCCTTGCAGACCCAGCCGCTGGAGTGCGAGCTGGCGGGGTTGCTGCTCGGCCTGATCCACCACTGCCTGCTCCAGCGCCAGAGCGCCCTCGGCCTTGAGCCGGGTACCGGTTTCTCCCTGCGCCAGCTCGAGCTGACCCTGCCAGCGATAACCGGCGAGAGCCAGATCGATGGCCTGCTGCGGCAGCTTGAACCCGGGCAACGCACCCTCGAGCTGGCCATCGAGGCGCAACGTCAGGCCGTCTTCAGCGGACCAGTCACCCGAGGATTTACCCTGCCAGCGGTTGGCAAGCTCTCGCCCCTGATATTCGGCCGCGGTCGCGCTCAGCTTGCTGCCGGAGACCACGCCGTCCGCTTCCCAAGTCACGGCCTGATCGGGCTTGAGCGTCAGCTTGAACGCCTGCTCCAGGTCGAGCAGGCCGCCAAGTTCAGGCCCGCCCCCCTCACTGACCAGGGGCTGCAGAGCGCCGAGTTCGAAACCCTGCAGTTTGACCTCGCCCTCGATCGTCCGGGGCTCGTCGAAAAGCACCGCCTGCAGCCCGACGTTCAGCGCGGCGCCGTTCACCGCTGCCTCGAGCGAGAGTTCCGCCACCTGCTGCAGTTGCCAGCTGATGACTTGTTGCAGACTCAACTTCCCCAGCGCGATATCGAAGGCCAGATCCTGCTGCCGCAATTTGAGATCACAGGCCCGCAGCTCGACACTGTCGAGCGCGAATCCCCAGGGCTCACCCGCTTCCGACGGGGCCCCGGCCGCCTCGCCTGCGGGGCCGCCGAGGGGAAAACTGAGTCCGCTGACACGCAGGTTGGCGGGATCGGAGAGATCGACCGACGCCTGCAGCCCCTCAAGATCGACCGCCTGGATGCGTGCGCGTTTGGAGAAGAGGTCACGCCAGACCAGGACCAGTTCGAGGTGCCCCATCTGCAGGCGCTCTCCATCCGCCGACTCCGCCATCACCTCTTCAAACAGCAGGCGGCCGGTGAAGGGATTAAAATCGATATTCCGGATCTGGACCTGGCGCGCCCCGTGCTGCTTGAGGAAATCCGACAGGCCGAACTGGATGCCGTATGGCAGGGAGACCAGAATCAGCAGCACCAGCAGGAGACTGCCTGCCGCAATGATCCAGTTTCTTTTTTTCAGGTACCAGGCCTTGGCGGGGGGGCGATTCTCTTCGCTGGTCACGGTCGTTTGCTCCGGATTGATCGAAGGGGACGCGTCGCTCGAACAGGTGTTTTCACCTGAGTCGGATTGAGTGTTCTCTTGAGCGGTAATCGCGTCGGGTTTACCGGCTGACGGCAGAGCCGAACAAGGCCTGTCGATGACGATCGAAACGATCGTTTCACCGCACCGATGCGCCTGTCATCCCGGTTATCAATTTAATAGTTTAGCAAGGCGAGGCCCGCAACCCGGCACCATCCTTAGCTGAAGACCTCCTGCATGATCTCCAGAAAGCGCTTGGCCTGGGGCGAGAGAAACTTGCCGCGGCGCTGCACGATGCCGTAGCTGCGCTTCGGGAAGTACTCGTCCAGGGGGATGATCTCGATCTGCTCTTCACCGGTCAGGCAGACATCGGTGACGATGGAGATGCCGAGACCGATCTCCACGTACTTTTTGATCACCTCCCAGCCGCCGGCTTCCAGGGTCACGTTATAGCTGGCGTTATGCTGTTTGAAGACCAGGTCGACCATACGCCAGGTGCTCAGGTGGTGCGGCGGCAGGATCAGGCCATAGGGGCTGATGTCGTGCAGGCGGATCGTCTCTTTCTTGGCCAGCGGATGGTTGCGCGGGGTGATCAGCACCGGCGCGTAATCGACCACGGTCTTGAAGGTCACGTCATCCGGAATATCGATCATGGAGCCGACCGCCAGATCGGTCTCGTCCGCCCGCAGCATGGCCATGCCGTCACGCCCGGTCACGTTGTGCAGCTTGACCCGGATGCCGGGATAACGCTCGGCGAAGAGTCGCACCGGCTCCGGCAGGATATAGAGCAGGGTCGACTCACCCGCGGCGATATTCAGCTCACCGCTCTCCAGCTTGCCGCAGGAGGCGGCAAAGGTCTCCTGCAGCTTGTCCATCCCCTCCACCAGGGGCTGGGAGAGCTTGTAGAGGGTCTCCCCCTCGGGAGTCAGCTTGATCTTGGGACCCCGACGCTCGAACAGCACCGTCTCCAGTTCACGCTCCAGGGCCTGGATCTGCAGTGAGACGGTGGGCTGGCTCAGATAGAGCCGCTCCGCGGCCTCGCTGATGGAGCCGGTCTGGGCGGCATGACAGAAGGCGCGCAGCTGCTTGAGCCGATTCTGTTTGTAGTGGATCTGCGGTGTACTGGCCATCAGGGTTTCCGGTAATATTGGTATTTTCAATGCTAGATGCGATTATCAGCAAATTCAACAAAAAAGGGGGGGGGGCTGGCCGGCACCTGTCTCTCCAGAGACCCAATCGGTTGGGGGGGGGGGGGAAC
>JBNKYJ010000145.1:0-60158 GCA_050300835.1 Sedimenticolaceae bacterium | reverse complement strand
AGGGTGCGGCTTGCCGCACCGCAACTTCATTGGTGGAAGCGGGGCTGAGCCTGATTTGTCGAAGTCGGCACCCGATGACAATCCCCGCTTGCACCGGCGTCGTTCACCCACAGGCACCCAACAACCTTAAGCTGAAAAGAGAGTCTTGGTTATGTCAGCCCTGATCTGTGGATCCCTCGCCTTCGACACCATCATGGTCTTCCACGACCATTTCAAGAACCACATCCTGCCCGAGCAGGTGCATATCCTGAATGTCTCCTTCCTGGTGCCCGATCTGCGTCGCGAGTTCGGCGGCTGTGCCGGCAACATCGCCTACAACCTCAACATGCTGGGTGGCGAGGGCAAGCCGGTCGGCACCATTGGTGTGGATTTCGAGCCCTACGCCCGCTGGATGGACGAGTGCGGAGTCAGCCGTGAACACTTGCGTGTGATCCCCGGCAGCTATACGGCGCAGGCCTATATCACCACCGACAAGGATGACAACCAGATTACCGCCTTCCACCCGGGGGCCATGAACCAGGCCCATCAGATCGATGTCTCGCGCATCGCCGGCTGTACCCTGGGGATGGTCTCGCCGGACGGACGTCAGGGCATGATCGAGCATGCGTCTCAGTTCGCCGAGGCGGGGGTGCCGTTCATCTTTGATCCGGGTCAAGGCATGCCGATGTTCGATGGCGCTAGCCTGCTGCAGTTCGCGGAGCAGGCCGACTGGCTGGCGTTCAACGACTACGAGGCGCAGTTGATGATGGAGCGCACCGGCAAGAATCTGGAACAGTTGGCGCAGATGGTCGAGGCGGTGATCGTCACCCGCGGCGGCGAGGGCTCGCTCATCGTCACCCGCGACAAGCGCTACGAGATACCGGTGGCCCCGGCCAAGGCGCTGGTCGATCCCACTGGTTGCGGCGATGCCTACCGGGCCGGACTGCTTTATGGTTTGATGAACGGTATGGATTGGGAGACCACTGGCCGTATCGCCGCCCTGATGGGGGCGATCAAGATCGAACATGCCGGGACCCAGAACCACTTTGTCTCGAGGGATGTCTTTGCGCGTCGCTTCGAGCAGACCTTCGATTACCGTTTTTAAATAGGCAGAGCGATGTCCGGACACTTCACTGAAAGCGATTTCATTCCCCTCAACCTGGCCATTCTGACGGTCTCCGACAGCCGCACGGAAGAGACCGACAAGTCGGGCCATACGCTGAGGGAGCGGGCGTTGGAAGCCGGCCACAAGGTGGTCGAGAAGAGCATCGTGCCCGACGATATCTATCAACTGCGCGCCGTGGTCTCGCGCTGGATCGCCGACAGTGAGGTGCATGTGGTGATCGCCACCGGCGGTACCGGCATCACCGGTCGCGACAGCACGCCGGAGGCGATGCTGCCCCTGTTCGACAAGCAGATCGAGGGTTTCGGCGAACTCTACAGAATCCTCTCCCTGGAGGAGATCGGCACCAGCGCCATCCAGTCGCGGGCAATTGCGGGATTGGCCAACGGCACCCTGATCTTCTGTCTGCCGGGCTCCACCGGCGCCTGCCGCACCGGCTGGGACAGGATCCTCAAGGCCCAGCTCGACATACGTACCCGACCCTGTAACTTTGCCCAGATGTTTCCCCGGCTGCTGGAGAAATAGGAGCCTGTATGACGGACTGCGGCTGCGACTCTCATCAACCGACGCTCAAGCCTTTCGACGAGGCCCTCGACTTCCTCCTGTCCCGGGCCGCAAGCGTGACCGAGACTGAGCGTCTGCCATTGGCCCAGGCCCTGGGTCGCGTATTGGCCGAACCGGTGCGCAGCCGGGTCGATGTGCCGCCCTGGGACAACAGCGCCATGGACGGATATGCTGTCAACCTGAAATCGCTGAAGGAGGGGGAACCCCTGCGGGTGGCACAGCGGATTCCGGCCGGCACTGCCGGGACCGACCTGGAGCCGGGCACGGCGGCGCGCATCTTTACCGGCGCGCCGATACCTCCCGGTGCCGATGCGGTGGTGATGCAGGAGGTGTGCGCGGTCGAAGGCGAGCGGGTGAGGATCACCGAGGTGCCCGCGCCTGGCGCCAACATCCGTCGCGCCGGAGAGGACATCCTGCAGGGCGAAGAGGTGCTGCCCCGCGGTATCCGCCTGCAGCCGCAGCATCTCGGACTGGTGGCTTCGGTCGGATTGGCGGAGGTGGTCGTCTATCGTCGCCTCAAGGTGGCGATCTTCTCCAGCGGCGACGAACTGGTCATGCCCGGTGGAGAACTGGGGCCCGGCCAGATCTACAATTCCAACACCTTCACCCTGGGTGGTCTGGTGGAACGCCTGGGCTGTGAAGTGATCCAACTCGGCATGGTGGAAGATACCCTGCAGGCCACCTGCGATGCCTTGAGCCGCGGCGCCGCGGAGGCTGATCTGATCATTGCTTCGGGCGGTGTCTCGGTGGGGGAGGAGGATCACGTCAAGCCGGCGGTCGAACGGTTGGGTTCGCTCGACCTCTGGAAGGTGGCGATTCGCCCCGGCAAACCGCTCGCCTTCGGCCAGGTCGCGCAGACTCCGTTTCTGGGTGCGCCCGGCAATCCGGTTTCGCTGTTCGCGACCTTCACGCTGTTCATGCGGCCGTTCATTCTGAGTCTGCAGGGGGTGCGGCAGGGTGTGCTGCCGACCCCACACCGGGCGATTGCCGCTTTCGAGAAAGGCGCGGACGACAAACGCCGCGAGTATGCGCGGGGACGGCTCGAGATCGATGAGCAGGGACGCGCGGTGGTGAGGCTCTACCCGAACCGATCCTCTGGTGTTCTGAGTTCCGTGGCCTGGGCCAACGGTTTTGCCGTGCTGCCCGCCCTGACAGCCATTGCGCCGGGAGATAGCATAGAGTTCATTCCCTTCAGTGAGTTGATTGCATGATTGATGTGAAATATTTCGCCCGCTTTCGCGAGGAGCTGGGTTCGGACGGAGAGCGTATCGAGGCGGCGCAGGTCGCTACGATCGATGCCCTGCTCAGCGAATTGCGGGGCCGTGGCGGTGCCTGGTCGCGTCTTTTCGCCGAAGACCAGCGCGTGATGATGGCGGTGAACCAGGAGCTGGCCGATCGCGCCACACGCCTTGCGGACGGGGATGAGGTCGCCCTCTTTCCGCCGGTGACCGGAGGCTGATTCATGATCCATGTCCGTGTGCAGTCCGAACCGCTGGACCCGCATCGGGAGGTGGATCTGGTCAGGGCCGACAATCCGGAGGTTGGTGCCGTGGTCAGTTTCATCGGTCTGATGCGGGATATCAACGAGGGCGACCGGGTCGAGAGCCTCTATCTGGAACACTACCCGGGGATGACCGAGAAGGCACTGCAGAAGATCGCCGAGGAGGCGATGGCGCGATGGGATCTTGACGCCTGCCGGGTGGTGCACCGGGTCGGGGAGATGCGGCCAACGGATACCATTGTGGTGGTGGCGGTGGCGGGACGACATCGCAAACAGGCCTTCCTAGGCTGTGAATTTGTTATAGACTATCTAAAGACACAGGCACCTTTTTGGAAAAAGGAGACGACCGACCAAGGAGAACGCTGGGTGGATGCCCGGGTCAGCGATGATGAGGCGGAAGAGCGATGGCGTACTTAGTCAACCGGCCGTAGCAGCTCGCACCGGCATGGAAGCCGCAAAACATGCGATATCGCCGGATACACCGGGCATTTTGAGAAGGAATCTAAAGAAACCAGCCGCGCTGCCGTTCTAGAGTAAGAAGTGGCCTGTGAAGAATCGGGTTAGGCGAGGCAATTCAATGAATACGCGGTTTCAACTAGTTTTTGGGGCGGCCTGTCTGGGTCTGGTGTCGGCCAATGCCGGTGCCATGGACATGGCGGTGACCGCCAAACTGGGCACTCTGGGTCTGGGTGTCGAAGGCACCTTCGGTCTCACTGAGCATTTCAATGCCCGTCTGGGTCTCAACAAGTTCGATTACGACCGTACCGAGACCATCTCCGACATCGAGTACGACCTGAATCTGGAGTGGCAGTCGATCTCCCTGCTGGCCGACTGGCACCCCTTCGGCAACGCCTTCCGGTTCACTGCGGGCCTGATGAACAACGGTAATGAGCTGAGTGGTTCATCCACCGCCACCGGCATCACCGTGGGCGACACCTTCTATCCCGGTATCGGACTCGATGCCAAGCTCGATTTCGACAACACGGCTCCCTATCTGGGTGTGGGCTGGGGCAACGCCCTGGCCGCCGACAGGGGCTGGGGTTTCAATGTGGATCTGGGCATCATGTACCAGGGCTCCGGAAACGTGAGCCTGACCCCCACCGGCGTCAACGCCGGACTGGTTGATCCCGCCGATATCGCCCTGGAAGAGCAGCGCTTCGAGGATGACATCAGGAATTACAAGTACTATCCCGTCCTCTCCTTCGGTGTCTCATACAGGTTTTGACGTAGAAGGTTGTGTTGGATTGTCTGTAGACCCGGCTTTCGAGCCGGGTTTTTTTATGGGCTGGAGGTCGATCTAGCGTTCGCTGCTGGCTGCGGGAGAGGTTGGCTCGGGTTGGCAAAACAAAACAGCCACCCAAGGTGGCTGTTCTGGAGCGGAAGGTGTTTACGCCGCCCGGATGACGCACTGCATCCGGGCGGCTGAAATGGGCTACTTCTTGCTCGAGTGGAGCAGGACCTGCTCGAAGATATTCCGCTTGATGCGGCTTCTGATCGGCTCGGGCAGGTGATTCCATGCCTTGGCCACTTCGGTCGCCTCTTCGTCGAGCACCGTGGGTGAGGCTTCGTCGCCGAACATCAGCCAAGCCGGATTGACGTCGAGCACCTGGGCGATCTCATCGATCTTGCGCGGGCGCAGACTCTTGCCGTTCTCGATTTTCTGGATTACCGCCTGGTTGGTGCCGGCACGCAGCGCCAGCTCCTCCTGGGTCCATCCCCGTTCCCGTCTTTTACGTCTCAGCCGAGAGCCTAGTGTATCCATTTTACGCGGAATGTAAGTTTCAAATTTCTGTGCGTGTGCGTAGCTCATAGTCCTTCCCTATTCCGGATGCTGTTGGGTGATGCATCGTCTGTACGGGATAGCGGCGCTGGTTCCAAAAACTTGACACCCGGCAGATATCCGTCACCCGGTTTGCGAAATTAATTCCGTAATCGGAAAGGAATGTGATCGGTTTCACAGCATACTACCATCCATTAACGACGTGATTCCGCATCTCTACGATTTTTTGGCAGATTCGTGAATGTCATTCCTGTGCTACCATGCGCCACCATGATCACCTACCCTGAAATCGATCCGGTGCTGTTGGCGGTCGGGCCGCTGAAGATCCATTGGTACGGGGTGATGTATCTGATCGGATTCCTTGGCGGTTGGTGGCTCGGGCGGATCAGGGCCGCCAAGCCTGGCGCGCTCTGGAATCCCCAGCAGGTCGACGATATGGTCTTCTATATCGTCCTGGGCGTGGTGCTGGGCGGACGATTCGGCTACATCCTCTTCTATGGTCTCGACAAGCTGCTGGCCGATCCGCTCTATCTGTTCCGGGTCTGGGAGGGTGGCATGTCCTTCCACGGCGGCCTGCTCGGCGTGTTGCTCGCGATGTGGCTGTTCGCCCGGCGTCACGGCCGGACCTTTTTCCAGGCCACTGATTTCATCGCCCCCCTGGTCACCGTGGGGCTGGGCGCCGGGCGTCTGGGTAATTTCATCAATGCGGAGCTCTGGGGTGGTCCCACCAGCCTGCCCTGGGGCATGCAGGTGCCTTGTGGTGTCGCGGCAGGCCTCTGCAGTCGTCTCGGGCTGCCGTCGGGCACGCTCTACTCCACGCCGGTGCACCCCAATCAGCTCTACGAGTTTCTGCTCGAAGGGGTGGTCCTGTTCCTGATCCTCTGGCTCTTCTCCGCCAGGCGACCGCCGCGTATGGCGGTCTCGGGAATGTTCCTGCTCTGCTACGGCGTGTTCCGCTTCCTGATCGAGCTGGTGCGCCTTCCCGACGCCCATATCGGTTATCTCGCCTTCGGCTGGATCACCATGGGGCAGCTGCTGAGTACACCCATGATTCTGTTTGGTATGCTGCTGCTCTTTCTGGCTTATCGACGTAAAGGGGCTTCGGAAGCAACGGCATGAAACAATATTTGGACTTGATGCGACACGTCCGCGATCACGGTGTGGTGAAAGAGGATCGTACCGGTACCGGCACGCGCAGCGTTTTTGGCTATCAGATGCGCTTCGATCTGGCCCGGGGTTTCCCGGTACTGACCACCAAGAAACTCCACCTGCGCTCGATCATCCACGAGTTGCTCTGGTTTCTCCAGGGCGATACCAACATCGGCTACCTGAAACAGAACGGCGTCAGCATCTGGGATGAGTGGGCCGATGAGAACGGCGACCTGGGACCCGTCTATGGTCACCAGTGGCGTTCCTGGCCGACGCCCGACGGCGGGCATATCGACCAGATCAGTCAGTTAGTGAAACAGATTCGCCAGAATCCCGACTCCCGCCGCCTGATTGTCTCCGCCTGGAACCCGGCCGATATCGAACACATGGCGCTGCCGCCCTGCCACTGTCTGTTCCAGTTCTACGTGGCCGAGGGGCGACTCTCCTGCCAGCTCTATCAGCGCAGTGCCGATATCTTTCTGGGGGTGCCGTTCAATATCGCCTCCTACGCCCTGCTGACCATGATGCTGGCCCAGGTGACCAAGCTGCAACCGGGCGAGTTCGTGCACACCTTCGGCGACGCCCACCTCTACGCCAACCATCTGGAACAGTGCGATCTGCAGCTGAGCCGGGAACCCCGCGCCCTGCCCGGCATGCGCATCAATCCGGAGGTCGACGATATCTTCGGCTTTCGCTTCGAGGATTTCGAACTGGTCGACTACGATCCCCATCCACACATCAAGGCGCCGGTGGCGGTCTGATGTCACAGCGGGGACCCCTGATATCCCTCATCGTGGCGATGGCGAAGAACGGCGTGATCGGTCGTGACAATCAGCTGCCCTGGCGCCTGCCTGCCGATCTCGCTCATTTCAAATCGGTCACCATGGGCAAGCCGATGGTGATGGGTCGCAAGACCTGGGAGTCACTGCCGGGTCTGCTGCCCGGGCGACGCCATATCGTGGTCACCCGGGATCCCGACTTTCGGGCCGAGGGGTGCGAGCTGGTGCACTCCCTGGAGCAAGCCCTGGAGGCGGCCGGCGAGGTTTCGGAGGTGATGATCGTGGGCGGGGGCTCCATATATAAGGAGATGCTGCCGCGCGCGGACCGGCTCTACCTGACCCTGGTGGACGCCGAGGTGGAGGGTGAGACACGTTTTCCCGAGATCGACTACGCTGCATGGCATGAGCTGAGCCGCGAGACCCACGCGGCCGACGAGCGCAACGCCTATGCCTGCACCTTTCTTGAATTGGAGCGGATCAGGGCTTGAGCCGGACGGGCCGGAAACGGTCTGAGGAGAATGCAGCTTCCCCGAAAGGTTTGAAACGACCTGGCACACAGCCGCCTTATGGTGGGGCAGGACCCTGCCCTACCCACTTGTTGCGGCATGTAGGGTGGGGCCCTGCCCCACCTTTTACCAGCGGAAGGCTCCCATCCCGTTCAATAAGTGCCTTTAGGCTCAGAGCTCTTGGCCTGCAAAGGCTGGTCGTATCTGAGCGCTTCGATCCTCGTCGTCGACTCTTCGCCTGTTCGTCGCTTCAGCGCCTGAACGTGCTCAATCCTCTCCCCGCTCCTTGCCGCCACCCTGGGGGGCGTGCTGCAGGATACGATCGGCCATGCGGGAAAAAGGCAGGCTCTGAAGCCACACTGTCCCGGTTCCGCTGAGGGTCGCCAGAAAGACGCCCTCGCCGCCGAACAGCATCGATTTCAAACCGCCTGCCATGCCGATGTCGTACTCGATTCCATCGGTGAAGCCGACCAGGCATCCGGTATCCACGCGCAGTGTCTCGTCGTCGAGGCGCTTCTCGATCACCGTGCCTCCGGCCTGAATGAAGGCGAGACCGTCGCCCTCCAGCTTCTGCAGGATGAATCCCTCGCCGCCGAACAGGCCGCTGCCGAGCCTTTTGTTGAACGCGATGCCGAGCTTGGTGCCGCGCGCAGCGCAGAGGAAGGCGTCTTTTTGGCAGACCACCTTGCCGCCGAGCCGGTTCAGGTCCAGCGCGATCACCGTGCCGGGGTAGGGGGCGGAGAAGGCGACACGGGATTTGCCCGCCGCGGCGCCGTTGGTGAAGTGGGTGGTGAAGATCGACTCACCGGTGAGCATGCGCTTGCCGGCGCTGAAGAGTTTGCCGAACATCCCCTCTTCGGGATCGGCGCCATCGCCCATGCGGGTTTCGAAGCTGATGGCCGCCTCCATGTAGGTCATGGCCCCGGCTTCGGCGATGACGGTCTCGCCGGGATCGAGGACGATTTCGACCAGCTGCATATCGTGGCCGATGATCCGATATTCGATGTCATGTGCACGCATCTTCTCCTCCCTCGGTGCAACTGCTTGGCGCAGCTGTGTCGTCTGTTCAGGGTAACACGCCGATTCCGGATTTACCGGCTGAGTCGTCAACCCGGTAAGCTACTCGCGGTGGGGTGACTATTTCTTGCCGGGTTTGAGGGCGCCCGGGCAGCTGATCTGCAGGGGCTTGGGTTTCTGGGTCTTGCGCAGTCTCAGGGCGGTGAGCTTGCCGCCCCAGAGGCAGCCGCTGTCGAGACACCAGGCATTGCCGACCTGGCGATAACCCAGGGTCGACCAATGGCCGAACAGAATACGGTCGTTGCGGGTGGCGCGGCCCGGAATGTCATACCAGGGACGGGAGCCGTTCGACTGGGTGCCCGGCGCCCCTTTGTCACGCATCGAGAGCCGGCCGTCGGACGTGCAGAAGCGCAGGCGCGTGAAGGCGTTGGTGATGAAGCGCAGGCGCTCGATGCCGGCGAGATCGTCGCGCCAGAGGTCGGGCTGGTTGCCGTACATCTGGTGGCAGAAATCGTGAAAGCCGGGACCGCGCAGGACTGCCTCCAGTTCATGCGCGCAGGCCCGCGCGGTGGGCAGGTCCCATTGCGGCGGCAGTCCGGCATGGATCAGGCTGTAGCCACGCTTCTCGTGATGATACATCACCGGCCGGTGGCGCAGCCAATCGATCAGCTCGTCGCGGTCGGGCGCTGCCAGCACCTCATCCAGGGTGCCGTGCTTGTAGTGGCTGCGGTTGCCTTGAGTGAGCGCCAGCAGATGCAGGTCGTGATTGCCCAATACCGTCACCGCCCGGTCACCGAGGGATTTGACGAAGCGGAGCACCTCCAGGGATTTGGGGCCGCGGTTGACCAGGTCGCCGGCGAACCAGAGACGGTCGCTGTCGGGATTGAATTCAATCTGCTTGAGCAGCCTCATCAACTCGTCGTAGCACCCCTGGACGTCACCGATGACGTAGATGGCCATCAGACGCTCTCCAGCCTGGCCAGCTGCCGGTCGTGCATATGCGACAGCAGCAGTTGCGAAAGTACGGCGCCGATCATCGCCAGAAACATATCGTTCTGGGTGTCCCAATGGTCGCCCTGGGTGCCGAGAAAGGCGTCGGCAGCCTGCTCGCTGAGCAGTGCCACCCACCACTCGATCAGCTCGTAGAAGGCGCTGAAGGCGAGACAGATGGAGACCACGATGAAAAACAGCCAGCGTCCGTTCTCGAGGGGGGAGCGACGCAACAGGATCTCCCGCGCCAGGATGGCGGGAATGAAGCCTTGGGCGAGGTGGCCGATGCGGTCGTAGTGGTTACGGGAGAGCTCGAGAGCGTCCCGCAGCCAGTTGAAAAGCGGCACCTCCGCATAGGTGTAGTAGCCGCCGATGATGAGGATCACGGCGTGCAGCGCCAGCAGTCGGCAGAGCAGCAGGGTCAGCGGGAAGCGTCGCCAGGTCAGGCTCAGCAGCACCAGACCGATCATGACCGGCGCGGTCTCCAGAAACCAGGTGTAGCGGTCCGCCACCGGATCGATGCCGCTGAGGATCAATAGCAGAAGCACCCCTCCAGCGAGCCAGAGCGGTTCGGTGAAGCGCTGGGCCTGGGGCATAGGCTCTCCCTGTGGTTGGGTCTTCCTGGGTATCAATAGGTCCTGACAGACCTCAATGCAGGCTGCCGGGCCGGGCCAGCGAAAAGGGCGGGATCATGGCGTCGAAATGGTTGCCCAGGCTGTCGACCATGTCATAGCTGCCCTGCATGCTGCCGACCGGCGTGTCGAGCACGGTGCCGCTGGTGTAGCGGAAGGTTTCACCCGGTTTCAGGTGGGGCTGTTCGCCGACCACGCCCTCTCCACGCACCTCCTGCACCTTGCCGTTGGCGTCGGTAATGATCCAGTGACGGTTCATCAGTCGGGCCGGGATATTGCCCTCATTGCGTATGGTCACCGTGTAGGAGAAGACGAAACGCTGCTCGTCAGGCTGTGACTGCGATTCCATGTAGTTGGTCTCAACCTGAACTTCGATGTGATTGAGTCGCTCTTGTTGCATGGATGGTCTGTCTCGGGTCGTTTTTTGGATACCTCAAGATTACTGAGCGGGAGGGTCGAGCGCAATGGTTAGGGAATATCAAGAATTAAAGGTATCTGCCGACAACACGGTTACCGATATGGAAAGGAATCGGAATGTCAAGATGAAAAAGCTGACAACGGCAATCGTGCTGATGCTCGCGACGGGTATGCTCCTGGCGGCCGATGCGACCCCGACCGGTCAGGCCCTGGTGGCCGCTGTGTCGCAGGGTGAAGTGCAGCGGGTCGGGGATCTGTTGGCCCAGGGCGGTGACGTCAATAGCACCAATAGTGCGGGTCGATCGCTGCTCCATCTGGCGGCCTTCAACGGCAACAGCAGAACGGTCCGGGTGCTTCTTGCCGCCGGTGCGGATCCCAATGTCACCGGTCCCATGGGGAGCACCCCACTGATGGACGCGGCGGCCTATGGCCATCTGGAGGTGGTGCGGCTGCTGGTGCAGCGGGGTGCCGCGCTGAACAAGGCGGATGCCTCGGGAGCCACCGCTCTGGCGCTGGCCAAACGGGGCGGACATCAGGCGGTCGAGGGCTTTCTCAAGGAACGAGGTGCCTCGGAAACTGCATCGGATTCACAATCCACCCCCTGACTGTGCAAAAACTGTACAGTAACGTGAACAGGTTCAAGGTTGAGTTGATGAGCAGGATTAATAGTTTGAGTTAACTGATTGAATGGATTGGTAGGCAATGAACAGACATCATCCCCATCGCGCCCCCGACTTCTTTGCGGTTCTGCTGGTCCTGGTGGTGATCGGACTCGGCATGACCCTGGCGGTTCAGGTCAGCGCCACGGACAGAGACCAGGTGGTCGAGACCGAATATGTCCAGCACACCCCGCATGCGGGTTAGGGTGCGGATTTCAAAAGCGCTATCCTAGAGGTAGTAGACCGACTTGGTCATCAACTTCGAGGTGAGCTTCATGGCCAGCTTGACCGGCCCGGGTAGCTCAGCTCCTCCCGCCTCGAGCGCCACGGTCGCGTGGTGAACCTCATCCTCTTTCATCTGCTCCAGCACTGCCCGGCTCTTCTGGTCCTGGGAGGGTAGCCGTTTCAGGTGGCTCTCCAGGTGGTCCTCGACCTGGTGCTCGGTCTCCGCCACGAAGCCCAGGCTCCATTTGTCGCCCGCCAGGCCGGCGGCGGCGCCGATGAGAAAGGAGCCCGTGTACCAGAAGGGGTTGAGCAGGCTTTTACGGTTGTCGAGCGCTTTCAGGCGCGCTTCGCACCACTCCAGATGGTCGTTCTCCTCCTGTGCCGCCCGCTCCATGCTCGAGCGGACTTCCGGCAGTTTGGCGGTCAGCGCCTGCCCCTGGTACAACGCCTGGGCGCACACTTCGCCGGTATGGTTGATGCGCATCAGGCGGCCGGTCAGATCCCGCTCGTGATCACTCAGTTCGGCCTCCGCAAAGTTGTCTGCGGGGTCGCTGCGCTCGGTCACCAGGGGGCGTCCGAAGAGGGTGCGCAGGGCCTGGTCGAAACCCATCAGCAGGCGGTCGGTTGGGGTGAAATCTCTCTGTGTCATGACCAAACCTTAGCGCCGGCAGGGGACGGCTTCAAGCCTTCATCTGTCTGAAAAGAAGTTGCATGGGATGCAGCACCTCCACCCCCAGCCCGGCCTCCCGTAGCAGCTGGCGGAACTGGAGGGCGCAACCGGTATTGCTGGTGACGAGTATTTCCGCGCCGCTGGCCCGCAGGTGCTCGATCTTGGCGCTGCCCAGGCTGATGGAGGTCTCCGCCTGGGTCAGCAGATAGGTGCCCGCCGCTCCGCAACAGAGTGCGTTTTCCGGCAGTTCGATGAGTTCGATGTCGGGGATGCGTTCGAGCAGCTGGCGACTGCGATCCCCCCGGCCGGTGCAGGGGATATGCAGCGCCACCCGCTGCCGGAGGGGCTGCAGGGGCGCCAGCGAGCCGGCTGGCAGGCTGAGCAGGAAGTCGGTCAGGGCCGTTACCGGCAGCGGGCTGTCGAGATGGACGGAGAGCTCCAGCTGGCAGGCGCTGGCTAGGGTGATCAACGCCTCTGCGCGACTGCCCTGCAGCAGGCGACGGTTGTCGCTGCAGAGGGTATCGGCTTGCTCGGGATATCCGTTGTGGCGGTGGATGGCGCCACAGCAGGCCTGTGCCTCGGGGATCTCCACCGCGAAGCCGAGACCGCAGAGCAGGGCGATCGCCTGCCGGATCAGGGCCTGTTCGGTCTGGCTGCCGACACAGCCGATGAAGAGCTGCACCAGCCTGCCGGTGGGTCGCGCCGCCGGATGGAGCCCGGTCAGAGGGTCTGTTTCTGCGGATAGCTGCTCGCCCATTTTGGCCAGGCGGCGCCAGTTGGCCGTTGGCAGCAGAGCCGCCAGGCGGGTCAGCCGCAGACGCCGCAGCAGGCCGTACCAGGAGCGCCAGCGGTCTAGCCGGTGACGGTCGCTGAGCAGATCGAACAGCCGCCGCCAACGCTGTCGTAAGGGGCGTTGCCGGTTGAGCAGGGTGCGTCCGCCATCGATGAGCTGGCCGTAATGGACACCCGACGGGCAGGCGGCCTCGCAGGCCAGACACCCGAGGCAGCGCTCGAGATGGCGCTCCACTCCCGGGCTGTCACGCAGCTCGCCGGCAGCCAGGGCCTGGACCAGGCTGATGCGTCCGCGCGGGGAGTCGGCTTCGCTCTCCCATTTCAGGTAGGTCGGGCAATGGGGCAGGCAGAGACCGCACTTCACACAGCGGTCCGCCTCTTTCAGCAGGTGTTCGGGGGTCACGTTACGATGGACGAGGTGGTATGGCTGAATCAGCCCCTATAATAGCGGTTAACGGTTCAGCGATCACCGCGGGAAGTCAGCCATCATGTCATATTATCGATACCACCTCTTCTTCTGTGTCAATGAAAGGGACGACGGCCGCCCCTTCTGCGCCCAGCATGGGGCCAAGCGCATGCGGGACTATTTGAAAAAGCGGGTCAAGGAGGCGGGGATGGCTGGGCCCGGCGGTATCCGGGTGAATACCGCGGGTTGTCTCGACCGCTGCTCTCTGGGACCGGTGATGGTGGTCTACCCCGATGAGGTCTGGTACACCTACGTGGACCGGGAAGATATGGACGAGATCTTCGAAAAGCACCTGGTCGGTGGCGAAGTGGTCGAGCGCCTGCTGATCTGAATCAGTCGGCGCTGGTGCGCAGCTTGCCGCAGCGCCGGCAGCGGTAGCGGGTCACCAGCCGGCCTTGCTTGACGTCGAAGACCGAGGCTTTGTCGACTTCCCACTTGTGGAAACCCTCGCGACAGAGCCCCTTGCCTTTATGCCGCTCGGCGGCTTTGGGTCGTTTGAATTTGAGAATCTCCGCCATCTCCTCTCCCCGTGCTCGTTCCCGGGATTATGCCTGAGTCGGCACCCGGGATTCACCTATACGTCCGAAGAGTGGAGTCCGCAAATCCGAAGCGCAGGAGGGGTGCGGCAGAGTGCGACGCGCCGAGGTCGGCCCGCAACGATTTACCGGATTGTCACACCCCCGGCCCAGTCACCACATTTAAAGGGATTGGCTTGACGCCCCCAGGTCCCGCCGACACAATGGCCGGGTTTCCGGGGCAACACGCCCGCCATCCCGCAACAGACCACTGTGAACAACGTCCAGCCGCTGATAAAAATCCGTGATCTTCACTTCGCTCGTGGCGAGCGCGTCATATTCGATGGCGTGGATATCGATATCCCCCGGGGCAAGGTGACGGCCATCATGGGCCCCAGCGGCACCGGAAAGACTACGCTGTTGAAGCTGATCGGCGGACAGCTGCAGCCCGCTCGCGGGAGTATCGAGGTGGACGGGCTGAATGTGCACAAGCTGTCGCGTTCGGCGCTCTACAAACTACGCATGCGCATGGGTATGCTGTTTCAGACCGGCGCGCTGCTGACCGACCTCACGGTCTATGACAACGTGGCCTATCCCCTGCGCGAACACACCGACCTGCCGGAGACGATGATTCGCCGACTGGTGCTGATGAAACTGGAGGCAGTGGGCCTGCGCGGTGCGCGGGATCTGATGCCCTCCGCGCTCTCCGGGGGCATGGCGCGCCGCGTCGCCCTGGCGCGCGCCATCGCCCTCGATCCCATGATGGTGATGTACGACGAGCCCTTCACCGGCCAGGACCCCATCTCCATGGGCGTATTGGCGCAGCTGGTGCGCCGGCTCAACGACGCGGTGGGTCTGACCAGCATTCTGGTTTCGCACGATGTGGAGGAGACGGCGGGTATTTCGGACTACATCTATGTCATCAACGGCGGCAAGGTGCTCGAGCACGGTACTCCGGATCAGATCGAGGCCTCCTCGTCGGAGGCGGTGCGCCAGTTCATGAGTGGCCTGCCCGACGGGCCGGTCGGCTTTCACTACGAGGCGCCGTCGTTGCCGGAGGACCTGCTGAGTATGCGGGGTGCCAAGTGATGTTCGATACCCTGGCCCTGTTCGGACGCAAAGGCATCCAGGCCCTGGAGCGGCTGGGACGCGGCCACCTGCTGCTGTTGCAGATTCTGGCCGGTATCACCAGCCTGCTGCCGCGCCTCGGTCTGCTGGTGACGCAGATCCAGAGCATCGGTGTGCGCACCATTGTGATCGTCGTCGTCTCGGGGCTGTTCGTGGGCATGGTGCTGGGCCTGCAGGGTTATTACGTGCTCTCCCAGTTCGCCGCCGAGGACAGCCTGGGCGTAATGGTCGCCGCCTCCCTGGTGCGCGAACTCGGGCCGGTGGTGACAGCACTGCTGTTCGCCGGTCGCGCCGGTTCCGCGCTGACGGCGGAGATCGGTCTGATGAAGGCCACCGAGCAGCTGTCGGGGCTCGAGATGATGGCGGTCGATCCGATCCGCCGCATACTCACCCCCCGCTTCTTCGCCGGTTTCATCTCCATGCCCCTGCTGGCGGCCATGTTCAGCGCCGTGGGCGTGCTGGGCGGCTACTTCGTCAGTGTGGGTCTGCTGGGGGTGGATGACGGCGCCTTCTGGAGCCAGATGCAGGCCAAGATCGATTGGAACGAAGATGTGGTGAACGGGGTCATCAAAAGCCTGGTGTTCGGCGTGGTCTGCACCTGGATCGCGCTGTTTCAGGGCTATGACACGGTGCCCACCTCGACCGGGGTGAGCCGGTCCACCACGCAGACGGTGGTCCACTCCGCACTGGCGGTGCTGGTGCTCGACTTTGTGCTGACCGCGTTGATGTTTGGAGAATGAGATGAACAGTAGACTGGTGGAAATCGCTGTCGGCGCCTTCATGGCGGCAGGCCTGGTTGCGCTCTTTTTTCTCGCCATGCAGGTGAGTAACCTGGCCAGCATCACGACCAGCGACGGTTATGAGGTGAAGGCACGCTTCGACAATATCGGCGGCCTCAAGGTGAGGTCTCCGGTGTCGATGGCGGGCGTGCGCATCGGCCGGGTGGTCGACATCGGCTACGATCAGAAGAGCTTTGAAGCCGTGGTCACCATGCAGATCGAGCCGGCTTACGACAAGATTCCCGAGGATACCATCGCCAAGATCTATACCTCGGGTCTGTTGGGTGAACAGTATGTCGGGTTTGATCCCGGCGGTAGCCTGGAGAATCTGCAGCAAGGCAGCGAGATCATGATCACCCAGTCGGCGCTGGTGCTGGAAGAGATCATCGGTCAATTCCTCTTCAGCAAGGCGGAAGAGAACGCCGCCGTTCAGGAGTGACCCCAGGGTGGCCGAAGCGCAGATCGTGAGAGACGGGGCCTTCCGCTTCCATGTCGAAGGTGAGATGACCTACGCCACGGCGAAGCAGCTGCTGCGCCAGTCGGAGACCTATTTCAACAAGCCCCAGGATCTGGAGATCGACCTCTCCCGGGTCACGGCCGCTGACAGCGCCGGGCTGGCCCTGCTGCTGGAGTGGAAGGCGCGAGCGGCCGTCGTCGGTACCGAAGTGGCCGTGCAGGGGTTGCCTGAGGCCATGCGGTCGATCGCTCATCTGTGCCGGATCGAGCCGCTTTTGAACGGACTGGGCGCCGAAGTATCCGCATAGTCGGCAAATAATGGCCGAAATTGCTCTGAGGTCTTGAAATACGGAATGTTTTAGGCTTGAATATCCATTCTCGTCCAGACGCCCTCCCATATTTTCAATTTCATTGACTCATGGAATCGTTCTGGATTCATACAGAGGCATGCGGATGGCGTCCGCATCTGCCCCAAATTTACTCCCAAATATGGTCGGAGATACTCAATCAATGAGTGAGCAGATTGTTCATGTTACCGATGACTCCTTCGAATCGGACGTCCTCAAGTCCAGTGAGCCAGTACTGATTGATTATTGGGCGGAGTGGTGCGGTCCCTGTAAGATGATTGCGCCGGTACTGGATGAAATCGCCACAGAGTATTCCGGCCGTTTGAAAGTCGCCAAATTGAACATCGACGAGAACCCTGACACGCCTCCCCGCTATGGCATTCGCGGCATCCCAACGCTGATGCTGTTCAAGAATGGCGAGGTCGAGGCCACCAAGGTGGGTGCCGTCTCCAAATCGCAATTGGTCGCCTTTATCGATAGTAACCTGTAACGACAACCGCAGGCGCGGAGCCGCCATCGCCGCCCGCCGTCTGCGGGCGCCAAGCCTTCCTGAACCGCTTCACGTCTGCCCGGAACGCAAACATTTTATCCGGCTACACCCTTCTGAGGTGTACATCCTTTCCCCGAGAACCCCTGAAGAAACCACAACTCCTACACCACTATGAATCTGACTGAATTGAAGAAGATGCCGGTTGCCGAACTGACCGAGCTGGCCCAGCAAATGAACATCGAGGGCATGGCCCGGACCCGCAAACAGGATCTGATCTTTGCCATTCTCAAGGCCCATGCCAAGAAAGGCGAAAGTATCTACGGCGACGGCGTATTGGAGATCCTGCAGGACGGTTTCGGTTTTCTGCGCTCCGGCGACAGCTCCTATCTTGCGGGTCCCGATGACATCTATGTCTCGCCCAGTCAGATCCGCCGTTTCGCATTGCGTACCGGCGACACCATCTCCGGCAAGATCCGGCCCCCGAAGGATGGCGAACGCTACTTCGCCCTGCTCAAGGTGGACGAGATCAACTACGACAAGCCGGAGAACGCCAAGAGCAAGATTCTGTTCGAGAACTTCACGCCCCTGTTCGCCAACAAGCGGTTCCATCTCGAGATCGGCAACGGCAGCACCGAGGACATCACCGCCCGCACCATCGATCTGGTGGCGCCCATCGGCAAGGGGCAGCGCGGCCTGATCGTCTCGCCGCCGAAAGCGGGCAAGACCATGATGCTGCAGAACATCGCCCAGTCGATCACGCATAACCATCCCGAGTGCTACGTCATCGTGCTGCTGATCGACGAGCGGCCCGAAGAGGTGACCGAGATGGCCCGTTCGGTGCGCGGCGAGGTGATCTCCAGTACCTTCGACGAACCGGCCACGCGCCATGTGCAGGTGGCCGAGATGGTGATCGAGAAGGCCAAGCGTCTGGTCGAGCACAAGCGCGACGTGGTGATCCTGCTCGACTCCATCACCCGTCTGGCGCGCGCCTACAACACCGTGGTGCCCTCCTCGGGTAAGGTGCTGACCGGCGGTGTCGACGCCAACGCCCTGCAACGTCCGAAGCGCTTCTTCGGCGCCGCCCGTAACGTGGAGGAGGGCGGTTCCCTGACCATTCTCGCCACCGCCCTGGTCGACACCGGTTCGCGCATGGACGACGTCATCTACGAGGAGTTCAAGGGCACCGGCAACATGGAGGTCCACCTGGACCGCCGCATCGCCGAGAAGCGCATCTTCCCCTCCATCAACATCAACCGCTCCGGCACCCGCCGTGAAGAGCTGCTGATGAAACCCGACGAGTTGCAGAAGATGTGGATCCTGCGCAAGATCCTGCATCCGATGGACGAACTCGCGGCCATGGAGTTCCTGTTCGACAAGCTGAAGATCTCGAAGACCAATGAAGAGTTCTTCGAGGCCATGAAGGGCTGACGCGGGGTTCGCTGCCGATATCTCATACAAGGGGCCAACCGGCCCCTTTTCTTTTGCGTGGGCGGCATGGCATCCGGCAGCGATTCATTGCTAGCATGAGGGTTGCACAAACGAGCGGGCGACAGAGCGCAGGAACAGGAATGAGATGAAGGCCATGATACTGGCGGCCGGACGTGGCGAACGTATGCGGCCATTGACCGACAGACTGCCCAAGCCTCTCCTGCCTGTGGCCGGCAAGCCGTTGATCGTCCACCACATCGAACGTCTCGCCGCTTCGGGTATCCGACAGCTGGTGATCAACCATGCCCATCTGGGGCAGATGATCGAAGCGGAACTGGGCGATGGATCGGCCTGGGGTGTCAAGATCCACTTTTCGCCCGAAGGCAGTGCGCTGGAGACCGGCGGAGGCATTTTTCGTGCGCTACCCTTATTAGGAGAGGCCCCGTTTCTGGTGGTGAACGGAGACATCTGGTGCGATGTCGATTTCAGCCGACTCGGATTGCCGCAGGGCATGCTGGCCCATCTGGTCCTGGTGCCCAATCCGCCTCACCATCCGCGGGGGGATTTCGTGTTGCAGGGAGGACGCGTGTCCGATAGCGAGGGAGAGCGCCTCACATTCAGTGGCATCGGTGTTTACCATCCGAGGCTGTTTGCGGGCTGTCAGCCGGGTGCTTTTCCATTGGCGCCGCTATTGAGAAAAGCCATGGCCGAATCCAAAGTGAGCGGTATCTGTCATCTGGGCCTCTGGGTCGATGTGGGTACGCCGGAGCGTTTGCAGACCCTGGACAGGCAACTTCGAGGCGTTTGAAACGATGGGACAGGAGATATCCTCCAGCCGTTTTACCGAAGCGGATTTCGCCGAGTTCGCGCGACGTCTCGAGGACGAAACACGGCTGCTTTCGCAGTGGTTCGAGGAGGGGCGCTTTTCTCACCGTGAGCGTCTGGGCGGTATGGAACTGGAGGCCTGTCTGCTGCAGGAAAACGGTGATCCGGCACCTGAGAACCAGGTCTTCATGCAAGGCTTCGATGAGCCGTTGGTGGTGCCCGAACTGGCCACCTTCAATCTGGAGCTCAATAGCCGTGCCCGGCCGCTGCGGGGCGATGTCTTCGCTCGCATGGCACGCGAGCTGGAGGCTCTCTGGGGGAAGTGCAACCTGCGTGCCGGTGAGCTGGGTTTGCGTATGGGCATGATCGGCGTGCTGCCAACCCTGCAACAATCGGCGCTCAGCCTGTCCAATATGTCACCGCTCAATCGCTACCGGGCGCTCAACGAGCAGATATTTCGACTCCGCAATGGCCAGCCGGTCCGGCTCGACATCGAGGGGCGGGAGGCGCTGCACCTGATCCACGAGGATGTGATGCTGGAGTCGGCCGCCACCTCGTTCCAGATCCACCTACAGGCGGACGACGCCAAGCAGGCGGCCGCGCTCTACAACCTGTCGAAGATCGTCTCCGCGCCGATGGTGGCGGTCAGCGCCAATTCACCCTACCTCTTCGGCTGTGATCTGTGGGACGAGACGCGTATCCCCCTGTTCGAGCAGTCGATCTCCGTCGGCAGTTCGGACCTGACCAAGCGGGTCAGCTTCGGTATCCGCTATGTCTACGAATCAATGATGGAGAACTTCACCGCCAATCTGCTGCGCTATCCCGTACTGCTGCCTCTAGTGATGGACGAGCCCACCGAGCGACTGCCGCATCTGCGTTTGCACAACGGTACCATCTGGCGCTGGAATCGCCCGCTGATCGGCTTTGATGAAGCGGGGGAACCGCACCTGCGAATCGAGCATCGGGTGGTGCCGGCGGGTCCGAGCATCGTCGATTCGATCGCCAACGCCGCTTTCTATTTCGGTCTGGTGGTCGGTCTGCTGGAACGGGAGTCACAACCGACCGAGCGTTTGAAATTCGACCGTGCCCGCAGCAATTTCTACGCCGCCGCTCGTGCCGGCTTGTCAGCCGAGGTGGCCTGGTTCGACATCGAGCGGGTGGAGATGGGGCAGCTGATCGCCGACAAGCTGCTGCCGGTGGCCAGGGCCGGCCTCGGGCGTCTGCAGGTAGACGCGGAAGAGATCGAGCATTGGCTCGGTATCATCGAACGCCGGGTGGCGAAACGTCAGACCGGCGCCGCCTGGCAGCGCGGCTGGGTGGCCCGTCATGGACGGGAGTTTCACGGATTGATGCAGGACTATCTGAGTCATCAGGAGAGTGGTCGTGCCGTGCACGATTGGTCGCTGTAAGCTGGGGATGTGAAGATGCTGCGAGAAATCCACGATCTGCCCGAGGGGCTGCTCCAGGTTGAGGCGGAACACTTGGCGGAGCGGCTACAGGGGCCGACCCTGATCCATCTGCCCGGACAGCGTCCGGCGCCGTTGTTCGTCTCTATCCTGATGCACGGCAACGAGACCGTCGGCTGGGAGGCGGTACGGCGTCTGCTGGCGCGCTATGAGGGGGGACGGGCACTGCCGCGGGCGATGAGTCTCTTCATCGGTAACGTGGAGGCGGCGGCCAATCGGATGCGCCGCTTACCCGGACAGCCCGATTTCAACCGGGTCTGGCCGGGTGGCGAGGAGGATCAGCAGAGCCCCGAAGCGCGCATGATGGCGCGGGTGGTGGAGATCATGCGTGAACGCGCGCCTTTCGCCAGCATCGACGTGCACAACAACACCGGACTCAATCCCCACTATGCCTGCGTCAACCGGTTGGATACGCCCTTTCTGCATCTGGCCCTGCTGTTCGCTCGCACCGTGGTCTATTTCCTGCGGCCCAAGGGGGTGCAGTCGATGGCCTTTGCCGAACTCTGTCCGGCGGTGACCCTGGAGTGCGGCAAGGTTGGCCAGGTGCACGGGGTCGAGCACGCGGAGGAGTACCTGGAGGCCTGTCTGCACCTGGCCGAACATCCGCAGCATCCCGTGACTCACCAGGACATCGACCTGTTTCATACCGTGGCCCGGATCACCGTATCGCCGCAGGCGGACATCGGCTTTGCGCCGGCGGCCGGGGATATCGTCTTCGAACCCGATCTCGACCGACTCAACTTCCAGGAGTTGCTTCCGGGTACGCCTCTTGGCCGGATCAACGGCAGCGGACTCTCCCTGTTGGATGTGCGCGACGAACAGGGGCGGGATGTGCTGCGGAACTATCTGGCGCTCAGGGACGGAAGGCTCTTTCTGCGGCGCACGGTGATGCCCTCCATGCTGACCAAGGACATCGAGGTGATCCGACAGGATTGTCTCTGTTATCTGATGGAGCGTTACGGCAGCCATCTCTGATGCCTGGATAGCGTCCAGGCGTGGCATCGGAATTTTTTACACTTTCTTAATATCCGCTTAAACGGAAGTGATCCCCATCGATGAGAGGCGGGTACGGGATCACGGCAATGCTAAAAGGCAAGCGCGTTGCCTTCGAATCAAGGTGGGGCTGCCCGAGGTGGGTGTTTAACTTATTGTATCCAAATGAATAACTGGCTGCCGCTCACTGTGCTGGCAAGTTTTGTGGGGTACGGACATGCCGCTGACCACAGGGTGATCTCGTAGGGATTCCAAATCCTCGACCGCTACTGTTGCGTGTTGATATCAAGCCTAAACGGCTTATGCGGATGTCGAAATGTTTGACAGACGAAACCCGTATGCTCCTGTCGAGTAGCGCATAACTTATTGTTTGTAAGATCTGTTTCAGGATTGGCATCATGATTGCGGTTCAAGATTTATATAACTATAAATCCTGCCTCCGATCATGAAAACGACACAAGTCCTCTTCAAATGGCTGTTGCCGGCATTGTCGTTGCTGCTGGCCAGCTCTCAGGTTCCGGCCATGGCACTGTTGCAGTCCGATGTGGCAGAGACCGCTGACCATAACTTCAATCTCGCCACACCGGGTGAGATCAATACAGCCTTCAATATCTCGTACCAAAGCTTGGCGTTGAGCTGGAACAGTCAGGCGGACAAGGACCTGGGTGACGAGCAGGAAGCGTCCTATCTTTGGAGTTACGATCCCTCAGTCAACAGCAGCATCAACCACAGCGTACTCCGCATGGCAGCGGATTGTTCCCACGGCTTAGCCAGTTTCAATCACGCTGAAGGCTTGCCTGCAGGGTATCTCTACGATCTTGGGAGTGGGCATGGTACGCAGCAGATTTCACTGAGAGGTTTACGCCCGGACAAGGGCGACGATATTGCCAATGTGGCGATCTGGAACGGTTTGACGCGCACGACCGAACCCGGTGCGCTGATGTTGATGAGCTTGGGTATTCTCGGGTTGGTTTTCAGCGGTAAGCGTAAGGGCGTCTAATTCAGAGAGAGGGACGTCGCAAGCGCAGTTCAAGCCCCGGCTTCGGCCGGGGTTTTTTTATCCAGGGTTTCGATCCCATAGCTTGTGGGCCTGGGAGTGAAAGGGCAAAACTATTTGAGCCGATACCACAAGAGGCCAATGAGTTCATGCAGGGCATCGCTGCTCTGGTTGAGGGCCCTGGCGCTGGGCAGGTAGCGTTCGACGGGTGAGACTTCCTGGGTGACGACGGAGAGAAAGTTGGTCGGCGCAGGTGTGGGCTTTATGCCGTTGCGCTCGAAGGCGTAGAGGGATCGGGTCATGTGGCCGGCATCGGTGACCAGAATGATGCGCTCGATGTCGTGTTGTTTCATCAACTGTGCGGTGTAGCGGGCGTTCTCCCAAGTGGTGTTGCTGCGGCGTTCGATAGCGAGCACGGGGACACCGAACTCATTCTGTAGAAGATCGCGGGCGATGACCGCTTCGGCCTCGCCGTTGGCGCCGGGATTGCCTCCGCTGGGGATCACCGGCAGGTTGTTTTGACGGGAGAGTGTGGCGGCATAGCGCAGTCGGGCGAGAGCACGCGGTTTCAGCGTATCGCCAGCGTACTCCGGTGCATTGAGATAGCGGCCGCCGCCCAGGAGCACGATCGCCTGCGGGCGATCCAGAGCGATGCGCTCAGCGGTAATCGCCGGTGTTCGCTCCAGAGCGAGGTACAACTGGTCGCTGGTTGCCGGCAAGCTGAGCAGAAGCAGGAGTATCAGGCTCAACGCGAGCAGACGGCGGCCGAGTCTGGTGCGCCACAGCAACAGGCCGGCAAATGCCAGCAGCAGCAATCCGCCTGGCGGTAGCACGAGGGCTTCGATCAGGCGGGTGGTGGCGACATCCATGGGTTATTTGCCGAGCAGCGGATTGGCCTGCAGGTCGGCGTGGTAGGAGGAGCGGACCATGGGGCCGCTGGCGACACTGGTGAAACCCATCGCCTCCGCCTCCCGCCCCAGGGCGTCGAACGCCTCGGGGCTGACGAAGCGGCGTACTGGGAGGTGGTCGCGACTGGGTTGCAGGTACTGTCCCAGGGTCAGCATCTCGCAGCCATGGTTGCGCAGGTCCCGCAGGACCTCGAGCACTTCCTGGTCGGTCTCGCCCAGTCCCAGCATCAGGCCTGATTTGGTCGGTATACCGGCCTGACGCGCCTTGAACTGCTGCAGCAGTTCGAGCGAGCCCTGATAGTCCGCGCCGGGACGGGCTTCCCGGTAGAGCCGTGGCACCGTCTCCAGGTTGTGATTGAAGACATCGGGGGGGTGTCTGTCGAGGGCCGCCAGGGCGGTTTCGACCCGGCCCCTGAAGTCGGGAACCAGCACCTCCACCCTGGTTTGCGGCATCTGCTCGCGCACGGCGGCGATGCAGTCGGCGAAGTGGCCGGCGCCACCGTCACGCAGATCGTCCCGGTCGACCGAGGTGATGACGACGTAGCGCAGCCGCATATCGGCGATAGCCTGGGCCAACTTGATCGGCTCGTCCGCATCGAGCGGTTGCGGCTTGCCGTGGGATACGTCGCAGAAGGGGCAACGGCGGGTACAGATGTCACCCATGATCATGAAGGTGGCGGTGCCGTGATGGAAGCACTCGCCGAGGTTGGGACAGGCGGCCTCCTCGCAGACCGAGCTGAGCCCTTTTTCGCGCAGGATGCGGCGGATGCGGGTGACCTCCTTGCCCATCGGCGCCTTGGCGCGAATCCAATTGGGTTTGCGTGGCAAGGTCTCCTGCGGTTCCACCTTGACGGGGATGCGGGCGAGCTTGTCTTTTCCCCGTTGATGGCTCTCGGGAGTGGAGCGGGAAGGGGGCAGGTGGTCGTTGGCGCGGCTCATGTGTCGACTGTTTCAGACCTCTGTCGGGATTCGAATTCGAGAGTGTAGCCCAAACCACGCGCCAGGTGTCGCGGGAATTCCCGCTCAACCCTGGGTAAATCGGCGCCCTTGACCCAATCCGCGAGTTGAGTGACCTGCAGGCCCGGGTAGCCGCAGGGATTGATACGTTCGAACGGGGTGAGGTCCATGGCGATATTGAGACTGAGTCCGTGGAAACTGCAGCCATGGCGTACGCGCAGGCCGACGGAGGCGATTTTCGCATCCCCGATATAGACGCCTGGAGCATCCCGACGGGCGGCGGCCTCGATGCCCTCTGACGCGAGCATGTCGATGACGGCCTGTTCCAGCAATGTCACCAGGCCGCGTACGCCGAGTCCCGCGCGGCGCAGGTCGAGCAGCAGATAGGCGACCAGCTGCCCGGGACCGTGGTAGGTCACCTGTCCGCCGCGGTCGGTGCGGATGACGGGGATGGTGCCGGGTGCGATCAGATGCTCGGGTTTGCCGGCCTGGCCGAGGGTGAAGACCGGCGGGTGCTGCAGCAGCCAAAGCTGGTCGCCGCTCGATGTGTCACGGCGGTCGGTGTAGTCCCGCATGGCATGCCAGGTTTCAGTGTAGGGCCTGAGGCCCAGCTGTTTGACAAGAAGGGTGCCTTTGAAGGGCATGAGTGAATTATGAATTTTGAATTATGAATTTTGAATTGGCGGAGTGCGCTTCGCGCACGGCCGATTTGGATGACTTCAGCATACGAAGCGCCCGGCTCGATTCAAAATTCATAATTCAAAATTCAAAATTAATTTTAAAGTGCCATCACGACCTTTTCATGGGCCGTCAGGTCGAGATAGATGGCATCCAGCTGAGCTTTGCTCTCGGCTCTCAGGGTCACGCTGACCGAGACCCATTTGCCCCCCTTGCTGGGCCGGCTGGTGACGGCGCCCTCTCGAAGGTCGGGTACGTGTCTGCGTACCAGCTCCACCACCAGGCTGTCGAAACCCGGCTCCGCCCGGCCCATCACCTTGAGCAGGTAGTCACAGGGGAATTCGAGCAGGGTATCTTGCGCATCGGTCATGGGATCACTCGAGCCAGAGCAGGGCACTGTCCTTGATCTGTTGCCACAGGTTGCCGTCCCCCACGCCCTTGAGGGCGATCAGATCGGCAGTCGCGACCGGTTCGCCTTGCAGGGTCACGTGGACCTGTCCAAGCACCTCGCCCTCGGAGACCGGTGCCATGATCTTGGGCGAGACTTCCAACTGTGCCTCCAGGTTCTGGTACTGGTGGCGGGGAATGGTGACGTTCAGGTCCTGAGCCAGACCGAGAGGCAGTTTCTCGTCGCTACCCTTCCAGATACGGGCGCGGTTGAGCACATCGCCAGCGGCGTAGAGCTGATGGGTCTCGTAGAAGCGAAACCCGTAGTTGAGCAGGCTCTGGCTCGCCTTGGCGCGGGCCTCTTCGCTGTCGGTGCCCATGACCACCGAGACCAGCCGCATGCCGTCGCGCAGGGCCGATGACACCAGGCAGTAGCCGGCGGCTTCGGTATGGCCGGTCTTCATGCCGTCGACGCTGTCGTCACGCCACAACAGCTTGTTTCGGTTGTGTTGCTTGATATCGTTGAAGACAAAGGATTTTTCGCTGTACCAGTGATAGTACTCCGGAAACTCCCGGATCGTGGCGATGGCGGCCTTGGCGATGTCGGCGGGCGTCGTGTAGTGGTCTTCGTGAGGCAGGCCGGTGCTGTTGACGAAGTGGGTATGGGTCATGCCGAGGCGCTGTGCATGGTTGTTCATCAGGTCGGCAAAGGTGGCTTCACTGCCGGCGATATGCTCGGCCAGGGCGACACAGGCGTCGTTGCCGGATTGAATGATCATGCCCTTGATCAGATCCTTCACCTTGACCCGTTTTCCGACCTCGACAAACATGCGCGAACCGCCGGTACGCCAGGCCTTCTCGCTGATCAGCACGTCGTCTTCCAGGTTGATATTGCCCTGTTTCAGCTCCCGGAAGATGGTGTAGGCGGTCATGATCTTGGTCAGGCTGGCCGGTTCCAGGCGTTGATCGGGGTCTTTCTCCGCCAGTACCTTGCTGCTATGGAAGTCGACCAGGATATAGCCGCTGGCGGCCACTTCCGGTGGCGCCGGAATGGGGACGGCGGCCTGCAGAGGCGCTGCAATCAGGATCAGGGTAAGGATGAACAGGCTTTTCAACAGGTAATTCAAAAAGGTCATGACTCTCGGGATCGTCTTTTGGGTGCAGGCGTTATTTTATTGAAGCGGCTCGGCGAAGCGCAATCCGTGCGCTGTCTAGCGAATCACAACATGGGGATCTCTGATGCCCAGCTGATCCAACCGTTGTGTCAGATGATCCGCCAGTTCGACACTGGCGATGGGACCGACCTGCACCCGATAGACCGGGGCGGTGGATACCGTGCTCTCCTCTATGAGTACGTTGACCTGCAATTGTTCCTCGATTCGCTGTTTGAGCCGATCGGCGTTGCCGGCGTTGCCGAAGGCGCCGATCTGAAGGAAGAGTTCCGGCAGGCCGCGGATCGGCTTGGATTTCGGCGTCTCGGGTTCGCTGGCGGCCGGCGGTGCTACCGGATCGATGGCCGTGACTTCCACCAGCCCGGTGCCCTCGCCGACGATGCCCAGCTTCCAGGCGGCGGTGTAGGAGAGATCGATCAGGCGGTTGTCGTGAAACGGGCCGCGGTCGTTGACGCGGACGACCACGCTGCGGTTGTTGCGCAGATTGGTGACCCGGGCATAGCAGGGCAGGGGCAGGCTCTTGTGGGCGGCGGTCATGGCGTACATGTCATAGGGCTCGCCGCTGCTGGTGCGGCGGCCGTGAAATTTGCTGCCGTACCAGGAGGCGATGCCTCTTTCGCTGTAGCCGCGGCCGTCCTTGAGGGTGTGATAACGGCGTCCGAAGACCACATAACTGTCGGGATTGCCATAGCTGCTGAGCGGCTCCACCCTGGGCGTCGGATCGGGGATGCTGGCGATATCCACCGGGGGCGGCAGATGCCGGCTGATGCCGTCCTGGGTGCCGATCTTGGGAGCGCTGCCACAGGCCGCCAGCAGCAGGCTCAGGGCCAGCGCCATGCCTGGTGGCGGGAGCGATCTTAGGAGGCGTGCGGCGTCGGGCATGGCTCAGGGTCGTTTCTCCGCGGCCTGCTTGGCGTTCAGGATCTCCTGGCTCAGCTGATAGGCCGCCATGGCGTAGAGGTTGCTGTGATTATAGCGGGTGATGACGTAGAAATTGTGCAGCCCGAACCAGTATTCGTCCGTGCCGCCCGCATCCAGCTTGATCAGACTGCTCAGAGTCTCCGGGTCCGGCAGGGCCAGGTCGTCCAGTGGGCTCAGGCCCGATCGCAGCAGCATTTCCAGGGGAATGCTCGGTTTCATGCCGGCTTCCACGTAAGGCTGCAGATCGCTTTGTCCGTTGGTTGTCGCCTGCAGGGTGATCGGCTCTCCGGGGCGCCAGCCGTGGGTTTTGAAATAGTTGGCCACGCTGGCGATGACATCGGCATTGCTCTGCCACAGATCGCGCTTGCCGTCGCCGTCTCCATCGACGGCATAGCGTCGGTAGCTGCTGGCGATGAACTGAGGCTTGCCCATGGCGCCGGCATAGGAGCCTTTGGCGCTGTGCGGATCGACCGACTCCTCCCGGCTCAGCAGCAGAAACTGCTCCAGTTCGCTGCGGAAGAACTCGGCCCGCTTGGGATAACCGAAGGCGAGGGTGGTGAGGGAATCGAGAATACGGTAGCGACCGGTGAATTTTCCGTAGCGGGTCTCCACGCCGATGATGGCGACGATGATCTCGGGCGGGATGCCGTACTCCCGGCTGATGCGCTCCAGCAGGGCCGCGTTCTGTTGCCAGAACTCGACGCCGCCCTGGATGCGGTCCGGCTTGAGGAAGATCGGCCGGTATTCGTGCCAGGGTTTGGCCTCGGCGGGGCGGGTGATGGCGGCGATGATGTCGTCGCGGAATTCGGTGCCGGCCAGCAGGGCTTCGATCTCGTCGGCAGGGAGCTGGTGCTTTCTCTCCATCTCGACGGCGAAGGACTTGAACTCGGAGCGGAAGTCCGGCGTGGTGGCACAGGCCGAGGTGGTCAGGATCAGACCCGCCAGGGTCAGGGTCGTTATCAACTGTCTCATGTTGGCAGCAGTTTTCTATGGGTGTGGATGGACATCAGGATACCGAAGCCGATCAGGATGGTCACCAGCGAGGTGCCGCCGAAGCTGATCAGTGGCAACGGGACTCCGACCACCGGCAGCAGTCCGCTGACCATGCCGGCGTTTACGAAAAGATAGACGAAGAAGACCATGGAGAGCGAGCCGGCCAGGATACGACTGTAGGTATCCTGGGCCTGGGTCGCGATGTACAGGCCGCGCAGGATGATGAAGAGGTAGAGGCAGAGCAGGGCCGAGACGCCGACCAGGCCGAACTCCTCCGAGATCACGGCGAAGATGAAGTCGGTATGGCGTTCCGGCAGGAACTCCAGGTGTGACTGGGTGCCGTTGAGCCACCCCTTGCCGCCGATGCCGCCCGAGCCGATGGCGATCTTCGACTGGATGATGTGGTAGCCGGTGCCCAGCGGATCGCTCTCCGGGTTGAGAAAGGTCAGTACCCGCTGGCGCTGATAGTCGTGCATCAGATACCAGGCCAGCGGGCCGAGGGCCGCCATGGTGATTCCGACGGCGCCGATCAGATACCAGGAGATGCCGGCCAGGAAGAGGGCGAAGGCGCCGGCTGAAGCGACCAGCAGGGCGGTACCCAGGTCGGGCTGCTTGGCGATCAGCAGCACCGGCACCAGGGTCAGCAGACCGGACACCAGCAGCCGGGGCAGGGTCGGCGGCAGACGCTTGTCGGCCAGGAACCAGGCAATCGTCATCGGCAGCGTGAGTTTGAACATCTCCGAGGGCTGAAAGCGCACCAGGCCCAGATCGAGCCAGCGTTGCGCCCCCTTGCCCGCCTCTCCGAAGAGGATCACCGCCAATAACATCAGGATGCCGATCAGGTAGAGCAGGGGCGACCAGCGACGCAGATGATCGGGGTGGATCTGAGCCAGCAGGATCATGGCCAGGAAGCCGACACCGAGACGGATCATCTGTTTTTGTACCAGCATCATCTCCCGGTCCCCGGCGCTGTAGAGTACCGCCAATCCGAGCGCGGCGAGCAGCACCAGGCTGGTCAGCAGGGGCAGATCGATATGCAGCCAGGCGAGCAGGCCGCTGGGCCGTGCAGGCTGCGACTCCTGAAAGGAGAGAGCCGATTTGGGTATCTCGCTCATGGGCCGTCCCGATGCAGATAGTGATCCATGATCTTGCGTGCGATGGGCGCCGCCACCGAGCCGCCGTGACCGCCGTTCTCGACCACCACGGCGATAGCGATCTGGGGGTCATCCGCCGGGGCGAAGGCGATGAAGAGGGCGTGATCGCGCTTGCGTTTGGCCACGGTCTCCTCATCATACTCCTCATCCTGCTTGACGCTGAAGACCTGGGCGGTACCTGTCTTGCCGGCAATGCGATAGCGGTCACTGCGGATCGCCCGGGCGGTTCCGTGAGCCCCCTCCACCACCAGGGTCATGGCGTCGATCACCTGGTTCCTGTGTACCGGGTCGAGTTGCTGCAGGTCATCGATGATCTTGGGGCTCTGCTGAACGCTGCCGTCGGGTTTTTCGATGCTCGCCACGACCCGGGGGCGGATGTGGTGTCCCTGATTGGCCAGGGTGGCGGTGGCCGCCGCCAGTTGCAGCGGGGTGGCGAGGAAATAGCCCTGGCCGATGCCGACGATCAGGGTTTCGCCGGGATACCAGGGCTCGTTTCGCTTGCTTCGTTTCCACTCGCGGCTCGGCATCAGGCCGCTGAGTTCGCCGGTGAGATCGACCCGCGTCGGCTGTCCGAATCCGAATCCGGTGAGGAACTCGTGCAGGCGGTCGATACCCAGGGTCCGCGACAGTTCGTAATAGTAGACATCGCAGGATTCGACGATGGCCTTCTCCATGTCGACCTTCCCGTGCCCCCACTTCTTCCAGTCGCGGTATTTATGCTCCTGGCCCGGCAGTTGGTAGTAGCCGGGGCAGTAGGTTTCCCGATGGTAGCCGACCACGCCGTACTCCAGTCCGGCCAGGCCGATGAACGGCTTGACCGTCGAACCCGGTGGGTATTGGCCGCGAATGGCGCGATTGAACAGCGGGTTGTCGATCGAGTCTTTGAGGGCTTGATAGGCTTCGTTGCTGATGCCCTCCACGAACAGGTTGGGATCGTAACCCGGTTTGCTGACCAGGGTCAGGACGCCTCCGGTCTTGATCTCGATGGCGGCCACGGCGCCGTTGAACTCGCCCAGCGCGTCGAGGGCGATCTCCTGCAGATCCATATCGAGAAACAGTTGCAGGTTGTCGCCGGGGGTGGGGGGCTGGTCCTCCAGGACCCGCAGCACACGCCCCTTGGCGTTGACCTCGACCTGCTGCAGTCCCACCTGGCCGTGCAGCAGACTCTCGTAGCTCTTCTCCACACCGTTCTTGCCGATGTAGCTGGTACCGCTGTAGTTGGAGAGGTCGATGTACTCCAGCTCGCGCTGATTGATGCGTCCCACGTAACCCAGCAGGTGGGCGGTCTCCAGGCCCTGTGGGTAGTCGCGGAGCAGCGTGGCCTTCACATCGACGCCGGGAAAGCGGTGGCGATTGACCGCCAGTCGCGAAACCTCATCGTCCTGCAGTCGGATGCGCAACGGGATGCTGTCAAAGCGCCGGTGTTGCTTCAGCAGCCGGCGAAAACGCTGAATATCCTCGTCACTGATCTCAATGATGTCGCCCAGCGCACGCAGGGTGGCATCGAGATCGGGGACCTTCTCCGGGGTGATCTCCAGACTGTAGGCGGGCAGGTTCTGTGCCAGGGTGACGCCGTGGCGATCGTAGATCAGGCCCCGGGTGGGCGGCAGTGGCTGCAACTTGACCCGGTTGTCCTTGGACAGGGTGATGAAGTGGTCGTGACCCACGATCTGCAGATAGAACAGGCGTCCGGCCAGAACCAGCAGCAACAGGATGACCAGGACACCGGAGACGATGGCGCGGCCCAAAAAGAGCTGGCTCTCGTAGAGATGGTCTTTGATCGAGAGTTGAGGCATCAGGTCACGTGAAAGCGCCGACGGACATTGCGCAGGGTGAGGTAGGTCCAGGGCCAGAGCAGCATACTGACGACCGGTGTCATCCAGTATAAGAGCGAGGGGGTGGGATAGCCGGCGGCGCCGGTAGACCAGAGCGCCAACAGGCGCTCCACCAGGAGCAGGATGAAGATGCTGAAGACCTGTTGGCGCAAGGGCATGACCCGTACCCTGAGATGCAGCTTGAGGGCCAGGAAGGCGATCACCGAGAGGCCCAGCGCATGTTGTCCCAGGAGTGTCCCCGACAGGACATCGAGCAGCAGTCCGGTGGTGAATCCGACCCCGACACCGACACGCTCCGGAAGCGCCATGCACCAGTAGATGAGGATCAGTGCCACCCATTGCGGACGATAGCTCTGTGCCCACTCCGGCATCGGCATGATCGTCAGCAGGAAGCCGATCAGCAGGCTCAGGTAGATAACGTAACTACGTCCCGGTGGGGCGGCGGCGATCATTCACTGGGCTCCTCGGCGTCTGGGGAGTGCGACTCCGCCGGCTGCTCATCGACGGGTGCGTCCGGTTCCATGGGTGTCGGCTGCAGGGTCCAGACCAACAGGACCTCCCGCAAGCGGTCGAGGTGGGCGGACGTTTCGGCGATCACGGAGGCGAAGGGGCGGCCGGGTTCGCGCCGTACCTCCACCACCTGTGCCACCGGATAACCGGGAGGAAAACGTCCGCCGAGACCCGAAGTGGTGAGGAGGTCGCCAATCCGGATGTCGGCATTGTTGGGCAGATGAGGCAGTTCCAACTGATTGATCAGGCCGGTGCCCAGGGCGATGGTGCGCAGGCCGTTGCGCTGGACCTGCACCGGCAGCGCATGGGTGGCGTCGGTGATCAGCAGCACGCTGGCGCTGAGCGGGTTGATATGGGTCACCTGGCCGACCACCGCGTTGGCATCCAGCACCGGTTGGCCCTCGTAGAGACCGGATGACTTGCCTTTGTTGATCAGCACCACCTGGCGGAAGGGGTCCTGCTCTACTGCGATCAACTCGGCGATCTGCACCCGGTCGCCCACCTTGAAGGAAGAGTCGAGCAGTCCCCGCAGACGCATGTTCTCCGCCTCCAGGGCCTCGAACTTCTGCAAACGACCACGCAGTTCCAGGTTTTCGTCATGCAACCGGTCCCGCTCCGCTTCCAATTCGCTGCGGCTGGTGAAGGCGTCGCTGGCCGACTCGCCGAGGGAGGCGGGAAGACTCGCAAGGTACTGTACCGGATAGAGCACCACCGAGAGGGCGGAGCGCAGCGACTCGAGGGTGTTGTAGCGATGGTCCAGCACCATCAGCGAGATGGAGAGCAGGCCGGCGACCACCAGCCGGGTGGTGATGGAGGGACCCTCTGTGAAGATCAGTTTGATGGTTGAATCACTCCTGTTTCAGTCAATGGCAACACTGAATGCCCGCCAGGGGGGGCGGGCACCAGGTCCGGACCGGCAGGCTGTCAGTCGACCATGAAGAATTCGCCACCCCGCTCGTCGATCAGTTCCAGGGCGCGGCCGCCGCCGCGGGCGACGCAGGTCAGCGGATCCTCGGCCACGATCACCGGCAGGCCGGTCTCCTCCTGCAGCAGGCGGTCGAGGTCCTTCAGCAGGGCGCCACCGCCGGTCAGCACAATGCCGCGCTCGGCCACATCGGCGCCGAGTTCCGGCGGCGTCTGTTCGAGTGCGGTCTTGACCGCGCCGACGATACCGGAGAGGGGCTCCTGCAGGGCTTCCAGGATTTCGTTGCTGTTGAGCGTGAAGCTGCGCGGAATACCCTCCGCCAGGTTGCGCCCCTTGACCTCGATCTCCTTCACCTCGTTGCCGGGGTAGGCGGAACCGATCTCATGCTTGACCCGCTCTGCGGTGGCCTCGCCGATCAGGGTGCCGTAGTTGCGGCGCACATAGTTGACGATGGCGTCGTCGAAGCGGTCGCCGCCGACCCGCACCGAGTTGGCGTAGACGATGCCGTTGAGTGAGATGATGGCCACCTCGGAGGTACCGCCGCCGATATCCAGCACCATGGAGCCGCGAGCCTCGTCGACGGGCAGGCCGGCGCCGATGGCGGCCGACATGGGCTCTTCGATGAGGTAGACCTCGCGGGCGCCGGCGCCGGCGGCCGACTCCTTGATCGCGCGGCGCTCCACCTGGGTCGAACCGCAGGGCACACAGACCAACACCCGGGGGCTGGGCCGGATAACGCGGGTCTCGTGTACCTTGTGGATGAAATACTGCAACATCTTCTCGGTGACGGTGAAGTCGGCGATCACACCCTCCTTCATGGGGCGGATGGCGGTGATGTTGGCCGGAGTGCGGCCCAGCATCTTCTTCGCCTCCTCGCCTACGGCGACCACCGACTTGGCGCCGCCGGGGCCACGGTCCTGGCGGATGGCGACTACCGAGGGTTCGTTGAGCACGATGCCCTGGCCGCGGGCGTAGATCAGCGTGTTGGCGGTGCCGAGGTCGATGGAGAGGTCGTTGGAAAAAAAGCCACGTATGCGTCGGAACAGCATTTAAGTCTTCGTCTTGTCGGTGTATCAGGGGGCTGACCGGGAGACGCTCGCGAGCCGCCTTGTCGACGGGATTCTGCGCGCTGTCTCCGAGGTGCGCCGGTAAAAAGAAGTTAATCTAGCAATGGTACAGGAGTTGGGCAAGAAAGGGGATTTGGAATTGCCATTATCTCGCCTGATTGTGATCGATTTCGGAATCGATCCGTTACCCGGTATTCAGCCTGCCTTGAACCCGCGTGCACGTATCAAAGGCTGGGCAGTTCAATCGTGTGCGATCGACCATTCGTTGGCCTCGAGCGTTTGTGTGCCAGGATTGTAGTCGCCACGCACCTCGATGCGTTGCGTTGCGTCGAAGGTATATCCAGTCAGGCCGCTGATGTCGATCGTCACATTGAGTATCTCGATGTGGCTCGCATCGATAGCGCTCGGGGTGCCTTCCAGAACGGCGTTGTAGCTTGCGCTGAGATCTTCGAGCTCCAGCTTGGTGGCGGTGAGCACGCCGCCGTTGTAGTAGACCTTTGCCTCCAGGTAATCGCCGGTTTGCAGATCCGCCAGGGTGAAGCTGGCATGCTCGTCGATATCGTTCTCGTAGATGGTGGAGTTGTTGGTCTGGATGACCTGTCCCATGAGCGTCACCGTACCGGCGGCCGTATCGACACTGCCGGCTTCGATCAGGGCCGAGATCTCCTGCCGCTCCGTTGCCGAGGCCTCGAGTTCGATCGTTTCGGCCAGCAGCACGGAGCCGTTCATGACGCCTTCCACCTCGACGATGCGCCCGGGGGCCAAGGAGACGGTGTCCCCGCTGTAGCTGGTGAGGGAGGCGTCGACGGTCTGTCCGTTGACCACGAACAGGTCTGTGACCGCATCGAGGCCGCTGGCGATGATGCCTTCGACCTCCACAGATTCACCATCTGTCGCCACGGCGCCATCGAGACTGACCACCGAGATCTGTTCGGCGGTCAGTATATCGCCAGCCGGTGGGGTTGAACTCGTCACCTCCACGAAGGCGCCGCTGCCGGGCAGCGACTGGCCGTTGATCTCTATGGTTAGGCCACCGATGGAGAAGCTGGTGGCGTTGATGGGGGCGACCCGACCGTAGATCCTGTAGCTGCTCAGGGAGCCGACGAGCTCGATCCGTGTGGCCAGGATTTCACCGCTCACCCCATCACTGAAGCCGCTGACCTCGACCAGGTCGGCGATGCTCAGCGTGTCGAGGGTGGTGCTGCTGCCCGGAACGCTGTTCTCGAATACGGTATCGGGATTGATGTGGACCTGCTGGCCCATGATGGTTCTGTGCCGGCTGACCGGATCGATATCCGACTCGACCGGACCGGTCAGGAGACTGCGGTACTCGACAACCTCGGCGGTACCTGTGGCCGTGACGGGGTCCTTGCTGCCGGTCACCCGGACCACCATGCCGACATGGATATCATTCAGGGTCTTGCCGGCGTCTCCATTGACGATAAAGCGGGCGGCGTCGGTGTTGTACTCATAGCCGTTGACATAGACCGAGCCGATCTGCGCCACCCGACCCATGGCGATGCCGGTGCCGCCGATGCCGCCCTCGGCCACAGTGGTGCCTCCCCCGCAGCTGCTCAACAGTGCGCTCAGGGTCATGAGCAGTGCTAGGATCAGGCATCGCCTCATTGGTTGTCGTCCTCGTTCGCGTCCCTTTCGAAGTAGTAGATTCCGATTCCGGCCTCTTTACGCCCGGTTCCCTTGACGTCCGGATTGATGTCACGGTCCTGCTGGGAGAGGATACGGTCGAGCTCCATTAGCAGGGCCTGGGACTTCTCGGCGCTGATACTGCGGAAGTCGGCCAGCGCCTCGACCGGCAGGTTGTTGTAGGACACCTTGCGTTGAAAGCGCGGCGTCAAGCCGCCCTGCTGCAGATTGTAGTCTATGGTGGACAGCAGCAGCTGGACATCGGTTCCCAGGATGTGGAGCTTGCCGACATCGCCAGTTCTCGGTACGTAACCATCCGTAATCAAATTGATTTTGCCGTCCTCATCCTTGGCTACGGTGCCGACCCGCATGAGTTCGTCGAGGATCGCCCGCGGGGGGATGTCGCCGCTGTGTTCACGCACCAGTTCACTGAAGCTGTTCTTGCCTTTGTCGAAGTGGAGCGGGGCCGGATCGCCCTTGTCGTCGAGAAAACGCCTGTCGCGCATCCAGCCGGCGATGACCCGGGCGGCGCGGTTGTATTGATGGGAGATGGCGGAATCGTCCGGTTTCTCGATCTTCTGCAGGCGGCTCACTTCCTTGCGGGTCAGGCCGGTGATCACGGAGACCCTTGACACCGTCTGTTTCCGGCCCGGTACCCCGAACTCCTTGGAGGCCACATCCATGAAGACCCATTTACTCAGATCGGCGAAGTCACCGTGACTGATGCCGTTGCGTAGCAGCAGTCTCACCAAGGGCCTCAACAGCTTGAGAATCGAGGCATTGAGCGCTTTTTTGATCTCATCCATGGGCTTTACTCATGAATCCGCCGGGTGGTGGCTGCTGATTTTATGGCTGGGCCTGATTCCTGTCCTTGATAATTCTGGCTCGGTGGTTCGGATTGTCGGGAACACAGAGACTCCCTGCGGTGGCATGGTACAACGGAATGGAGGCTTGTGCTGGCCCGATGGCGATGAAGTCGTCAGGCAGAACACCACCTCCCTGGTGGGTATTATAATACTGGGAATATTATCCCATCTTAAGAATCTGGCAAGTTTTCAAAATACTTTCTTGATTTCGGTCACCATTACTGCAGGAGTTTTATGTAATCAAGGACGGTTTCGAAAACAGAGCCGGATCCGGCTGGCATGTATCGCACTGACGAAGTGTGGTAACTTTCGCTGGTTTTTAATCGCAGGAATCAGACGGATGTCCCTAGACCGTTCCGATGTCGAGAAAATCGCCCATCTGGCCCGCATGGCCATCGATGACGCTCAGGTCGATGACTACGCCAAGGACCTCTCCAATATCCTCAATCTGGTGGAGCAGCTGGAGTCGGCCGACACCAACGATGTCGAACCCATGGCCCATCCCCTGCACATGGCCCAACGCCTGCGTGAGGATCGGGTGACCGAGACGGACAGGCGGGCGGACAATCAGGCCGTGGCGCCCAGCGTCGAAACCGGACTCTATCTGGTTCCCAAGGTGATCGAATGACGGTCTCTCCGTCGTCGCATTAGGCAAGATTCATCCATGCACACGAAATCCATCGCAGAACTGGGTGCCGGCCTGCGTGCCGGTGAGTTTTCCAGTGTCGAACTGACCCGCCATTTCCTCGATCGCATCGAACGGCTGGATACCCGGCTCAACAGCTTCATCACAGTGACTTCTGAGTCGGCCCTGGCCGCCGCCGAAGCGGCCGACCAGGCGCTGAAGACCGGTGACGACACGCCGCTGACCGGTATCCCGATCGTACAGAAAGACATCTTTTGCACCCGCGGCGTGCGTACCAGCTGCGGCTCCCGCATGCTGGACAACTTCGTCTCGCCCTATGACGCCACGGTGACCCGATGCCTGCTGGATGCCGGCGTGGTCAGTCTGGGCAAGGTCAACATGGACGAGTTCGCCATGGGTTCCTCCAACGAGACCAGCTACTACGGTCCGGTGCGCAACCCCTGGGACACCGATCGGGTGCCTGGCGGCTCTTCCGGGGGCTCGGCGGCGGCGGTGGCCGCCCGTCTGGCCGCGGCAGCCACCGGCACCGATACCGGAGGCTCGATTCGGCAGCCGGCGGCGCTCTGTGGTATCACCGGTCTCAAACCGACCTACGGCCGGGTCTCCCGCTTCGGCATGATTGCTTTCGCCTCCAGCCTGGACCAGGCCGGTCCCATGACCCGCAGTGCCGAGGATGCCGCCCTGATGCTGCAACAGATGGCCGGTTTCGACGAGCGCGACTCCACCTGCGCCGACGAGCCGGTACCCGACTACAGCGAGAGCCTCGATGACTCGCTGGAGGGGCTGCGCATCGGCTTGCCTAAGGAGTACTTCGGTGAGGGTCTCGATGCCGCCGTTGCGGGCGCCATCGAGGAGGCGATCGAAGTCTACAAGTCTCTCGGTGCCCAGGTGGTCGAGATCAGTCTGCCGAACACCGCGCTGGCGGTGCCGACCTATTACGTGGTGGCTCCCGCGGAGTGCTCCTCCAATCTCTCCCGTTTCGACGGCGTTCGCTTCGGTTACCGCTGTGAGGCACCGAAGGATCTCGAGGACCTCTACAAACGTTCCCGGGGAGAGGGTTTCGGGGCGGAGGTGAAACGGCGCATCATGATCGGCACCTACGCCCTCTCGGCCGGCTACTACGATGCCTACTATCTGAAGGCGCAGAAGACCCGGCACCTGATCTCGGACGATTTTCATCAGGCCTTCGAGCAGGTCGACGTCATCATGGGCCCCACCTCGCCGACCACCGCCTTCGGCCTGGGCGAGAAGGTGGACGACCCGGTCACCATGTACCTCAACGACATCTATACCATCGCCACCAACCTGGCGGGTCTGCCGGGTATGTCGCTGCCGGTGGCGCCGGTCAACGGTCTGCCGGTGGGTCTGCAGATCATCGGCAACTATTTCGCCGAGACGAAGCTGTTGAACGTGGCGCATCGTTTCCAGCAGGAGACGGATTGGCATCGGCAGATGCCGGAAGGGTTTGCTTAGAGAATTTTGAGTTTTGAATTATGAGTTTTGAATTGAAGGTGCTCGCTTCGCGCGTGTTTATCGATTCAAAAGCTGTGCGCGAAGCGCACGCCTCAATTCAAAACTCATAATTCACAATTCAAAATTAAGAGAACAGACATGCAGTGGGAAACCGTTATCGGGCTGGAGATCCACACCCAGCTCGCCACCCAGTCGAAGATCTTCTCCGGAGCCTCGATCGCCTATGGCGCCGAGCCGAATACCCAGGCCTGCATCGTCGATCTGGGCTTTCCGGGTGTGCTGCCGGTGCTCAACGAGGCGGCGGTGAACATGGCGCTGAAGTTCGGTCTGGCGATCAATGCGGAGATCGGTGAACGCTCCGTCTTCGCGCGCAAGAACTACTTCTATCCCGATCTGCCGAAGGGCTACCAGATCAGTCAGTTCGAACTGCCCATCGTTGGCAAGGGATCCCTTACCATCGATCTGGAAGATGGCACGCAGAAGGTGATCGGCATCACCCGGGCCCACCTGGAGGAGGATGCCGGAAAGTCCCTGCACGAGGACTTCCACGGCATGAGCGGTATCGATCTCAACCGGGCCGGTACGCCACTGCTGGAGATCGTCTCCGAGCCCGACATGCGCTCGATCAAGGAGGCGGTGGCCTATGCCCGCAAGATCCACCAGTTGGTGGTCTATCTCGGCATCTGCGACGGCAACATGCAGGAGGGCTCCTTCCGGGTCGACGCCAACCTCTCCATCCGGCCTTTCGGCCAGGAGGCCTTCGGCACCCGTACCGAGCTGAAGAACATCAACTCCTTCCGCTTCCTCGAGCGCGCCCTGAACTACGAACTGGAGCGCCAGATCGACCTGGTGGAGAGCGGCGGCAAGGTGGTGCAGGAGACCCGGCTCTATGATGCCGACCGGGACGAGACCCGCTCCATGCGCAGCAAGGAAGAGGCCAACGACTACCGTTACTTTCCCGATCCGGACCTGTTGCCGGTGGAGATCGATGCCGCCCGCCTTGAAGCGGCACGGGCCGGCATGCCGGAACTGCCGGAACAGAAGCGCCAGCGCTTTGAGTCGGACTATGGCCTGTCGGGTGAGGATGCGCGGAAGCTCACGCTCAGCCGACCCCTGGCCGACTATTATGAGGCTGTGGTGGGCGCGGGTGCCGACGCCAAGATGGCGGCCAACTGGGTGACCGTGGAACTGGCGGGCGCACTCAACAAGGCGGGGTTGGAACTGGAGGCCTCGCCGGTCAAGCCGGAACAACTGGGTGGATTGCTGATCCGTATTGGCGATAACACCATCTCCGGTAAGATCGCCAAGCAGGTCTTCGAAGCGATCTGGAACGGCGAGGGCGATGCCGATCAGGTGATCGAGGCCAAGGGCCTGAAACAGATCACCGACAGTGGCGCCATCGAGGCTATAGTTGACGCGGTAATTGCCGCTAACCCGAAACAGGTCGAGCAGTTTCGCGGCGGCAAGGAGAAGCTGCTGGGCTTCTTCGTCGGTCAGGTGATGAAACAGACCCAGGGCAAGGCCAATCCCGCTGAGGTGAACAAAATACTGCTCGGCAAACTCAAACAGTAGTTGGCAGAGGAAAGGATTCTCAATCAAGCCGTTAGCAACGGATAGGGGTAGGTTTTGATGTTTGCAGTGAAGAGATGTCTACGGGGCTTCTGTCTGTTGGTACTGACGGCCGGGCCCGGATTCGCCTCGGCGCAGATCTGGCAGGATCTGAGCGAGGCGACGGCGGCAGCGTCCCGGGGGCTGGCGAACCAGGCGCCCTACTACCGGGCGCTGCGTGCGGACGAGCCGATGCTGCGGCAGGCGTTGTCGACGGCGCCACTCGAACACAGCGCTTCGCAAGGTGCTCACCTCGAGTTGCCCATGCCCGGTGGTGAGATCCAGCTGGTCGAGGTCGTGGAGTCGCCGATCCTGTCACCGGCACTGGCAACCCGCCATCCGGAAGTGGCCACCTACAGTGTCCAGGGGGTCGACAACCCCGCGCTGAGTGGTCGCCTGGACATGACACCTGAAGGTTTCCACGCCATGCTGACGACTCCCTCGGGGACGGTGTTCATCGATCCCGATGCGTCAGGCAGCTACCGAAGCTACTACAAACATGACTATGCGGCTGCCGCGACCGATGTATCGGTTCAGCATGTCTGTCATCTGGACGAGCTGGGGGATGCGGCCTTCCTGGAGTCACCCGACCAGCCGCTGGCCCAGCGATCACTCTTCACCAATTCCCGACGTGTCTATCGCTTGGCACTGGTGACTACCGGGGAGTACGGCAGCTATTTCGGTACCCAGACCCAAGCCGTCAATACCATGATCACCACCATCAATCGCGTCAACCAGATCTACGGCCGTGACCTGGCGGTACAACTGCAGATCACTGACGTGATCGTCTATCTGAACCCGACCACCGATCCGTTCTCGGATCCCAACTCGCCCGCCACGTTGTTGCTGGAAAATCAGGACTTGCTTGACTACGAAGTGGGCCTGGACAACTACGATATCGGCCACCTGTTCGGACGTTCCGGCGGTGGTCTGGCGATGGTCGGCTCCGCCTGCACAACATCGCGTGCGATGGGCTATACCGGGCATCCCACGCCGGATGTGGGCGACCCCTTCGATATCGATTTCGTGGCCCACGAAATCGGTCATCAACTGAGCGCCACCCACTCCTTCAACGGCACCACCGACAACTGCGGTGGCGGCAATCGTTCGGCTGCCACGGCGGTGGAACCCGGCAGCGGTTCCACCATCATGGCCTATGCCGGCATCTGTGGCGGGGAGGACCTGCAGAACAACTCGGACGCTACCTTCCATGCGGCGAGCATCCAGCAGGTCAGAAGCTTCACTGCCAACGGCGCCACGGGTTCGAGTTGCGGCACCCTGGTCTCCACCGGCAACACGCTGCCGTCGACCATATCGGCCGGTTCGGCTGTGACCATACCCCAGCAGACCCCTTTCGTGCTGACGGGGAGCGCCAGTGCCGATCCGGATGGCGACACCCTCTCCTATCAGTGGGACGAGATGGATGCCGGCATCACCGCAACGACCGATAACACGGGTATTCATCCAATCGGCGTTGATTACGGTGACAATCCCCTGTTTCGCAGCTTTGTCCCCAAGAGCACCCCCACCCGCTACTTTCCGCGTTTGAGCACCTTGATCTCCGGCGGCACGGATATCGGCGAGACGCTGCCGACCACCAGCCGTACGCTCCGATTCCGCATGACGGTGCGCGACGGCAATTCAGGGATCGGCGATGATGATGTCAACGTTGTAGTCGACCCCACACTAGGCCCGTTTCAGATTACAGGGGGAGTACTGAACAGCTCCGGCAACCTTGCAGGCGGTTCTGCCCAGACCCTGATCTGGGATCCCAAGAATACCGAGACGGATTGCCCCACAGTCAGCGTCAGTCTGCTGAGTATCAGCGCCGACGGTACCACCTACTGTGATGTGGCGGACGATGCGCTACTCGGTGATACAGGCGCCAGCGGGATATCCAATATCGGTTCTGCTTCCGTGACCCTGCCGATAGCGCAGATCGCCCGCGCCCGTGTCATGCTCAGTTGCGACAACAACGTCTTCTTCGCCCTCTCCGATAACGACTTCTCGGTGACTGCGGCGAGTCCCGTCATCGCCAGCGACTGCAAGCGCCTGGATGGCGAACCGCTGGAGCACGGCAGTGTGTTCGTCAGTCACAGCGTCAGCGGGGGCAGTGTCTCGACTGGCGGAGGTGGCGGTGGTGGCGCGCTGTTCATGCTGCCTCTGCTGCTTGCCGGAGGATTGTGGAGGCTTTTGAGTGGGGAGAGGGATTGAATCCGCCGTCATCAAGGGTGTTGTGATCCTTTGACCTGAGCCCGGCTACCAGCTGAAACAGGCTTGATGCTTCCCTATCGGTGCTCAGCGTTCCGCCGCCGGATTTCGGCGTTGCGGCTACCGGGGCAGGCAGTGCTCGATCATGATCCGGTTGTAGTCGGCAGCGTACCCCTCCGCCGCCTGCAGCAGTTTGAGGTGGGTCTGTCCCATGACCGTGTCGGTCGAACCGGGCAGGTAGCGCACACCGCACACGCTCTTGGCCTTTGATGCCAGTTCAGGGGCAACTCCCGGCAGGTGGCTGCCGCGAGTGGCCATCGCCAGCAACCGCTTGTCCCCGCGCTCCAGGCCGAGTCGGGCGTCTTTGGCGGCATCCGCCTTCTGCAGCCAGAGCAACGACTCGACCGCGCTCTGCTCTTCCGGTGTGACTTGGCTCATGTCGACAGTGGTCCCCTCCTGGCAGGCAGTTAACAACAGCAAACAGAGTAGTGATGGGAGGAGCTTCTTCACCCGGCGACCTCTTGATTCTTGAAATGGTGGCGGCTGCGATCCAGGAGCCATATTAAGCCGCCCCAGATCGCCCCGTAAAGATGTGAATCGACAATCACCTGGCCGGAAATCCAGGCTTCGCTTCCCGGTATCGCCCCGATGGACTGTTCCCACCCGATTTTGGCTATGAACAGCAGCAATAACACGCCGCCAGTGAGTCGTTGGCTTTCGCATTGACGCAGCAATCCCAGTGCCAGCAGACCGTGCAGGGCACCGGAGAGACCACGATACCAGGTCACTTCAGGATTCAGGGCCAGGAGTGTCAGCGCGGTACCGATGAGTAGCACGGGTAAGCGATAGAAACAGAGGATGCCGGAGGATTCCCGGCTCAAAAAGAGCAGCCAGATGAGCCAGAGTCCCAGCAGATTCATGAGCAGATGAGGTGCATTCAGGTGTACCAGGTGCCCACTGACCAGGCGCCAGAGTTCACCGGACAGAATGGCCTCGCGCTGGTATTGCAGAACCCGTTGCCAGCTCACGGGAAGTTGATTCAGGACTATGCAGATGAGGCTGAGCGTCAGCGGGCAGATGAGATTTTCGAAGCGGTACCGGCTCATTGATCCCCGCCGCATACCGGACAGGCGGGATCGGGTTTCAGCTTGACGCTGCGCCACTCCATCTGCAGGGCGTCGAAAAGTAAAAGTCGGCCGACCAGCGGCTCGCCGGCGTCGGTCAGCAACTTGATGGCTTCGATGGCCTGAATACTGCCGATGACGCCCACCACCGGCGCCAGTACGCCGTTGGCCGAGCAGGTTTCATCCAGCTGGCCTTCGCCGGGGTAGAGGCAGTGGTAGCAGGGGCTGCCCGGTTGGCCGCTGAAGACGCTCACCTGACCCTCCATGCGGATCGCGGCACCGGAGACCAGCGGGGTGCGGTTTGCGCGGCAGGCGGCATTCACGGCGAAGCGGGTGGCGAAGTTGTCGCTGCCTTCGATCACCACGTCGGCCAGTGCCACCTGTTGCGACAGGGCGTCACCCTCCAGCGCCTGGTCGATGGTCAGAATCCGTGTCTCGGGATTGAGTGCGAGCAGGGTTTCGCGGGCGGAATCGACCTTCGGCTGGCCGATACGGTCGGTGGTGTGGACGATCTGTCGTTGCAGGTTGGTCAGGTCGACACGGTCGAAGTCGACCAGCACCAGGGTGCCGACGCCGGCTGCCGCCAGGTACATGGCGACGGGGGAGCCGAGCCCTCCCATGCCGATGATCAGCGCCCGGGCGTCCCGCAGCCGTTCCTGCCCCTCGATGCCGATCGAGGGCAGCATGATCTGGCGGCTGTATCTCAGCAGCTGTTCGTCATCCATTGGGGTGCAGAATCAAGAACGGGCCCTGGTCAGAGATATTTGCGCCAGTGCTCCGGGCGCTGGTCGCGAAGCGCGTGGTTCTGACGCTGATAGTGGTCGGCGAAGATCTGACGGGTGCATTTGGAGTCGGTCCTGGAGCAGCCCAGATTAGCCCGTTCGGTCTCTTCCGTATAGTAGTAGAGCGCTCGCATGAGGCGATAGAGGAGCCGGTTGTCGATATGCAGGCCCATGGTGGTGAGGCCGCGTTCGATCTGTTCCAGGGTGATCGCCATGAGCTGGTAGCTGACGCGTATGTGTATCGGTGAGCGCTGTTCGATGCCGACTATCCCCTCGACTTCAGAGAGTAGCTGGGCCGCAGTCTCAGCCTGGTTGGGGTCCGGGTGGAGTTCGACGAAGTGAATGTCCCGGTGCTTCACCAAGTCGTGGGGGGTTTCACCCATAGCTCCCAATCCTAGTGAAAGTGGGGAAATAATCAAGACGGGGCGTGGCTAGGATGCAGAGGTTGTAACCCCTTCCGTCAACCTGGGTCGGCCGGCCAGGTCGGAAAGTGTTTCGATCTGACTGAAGCCCCGCTGCGACAGGATCTGTCGTACCGCCTCGCCCTGAGTGTGGCCGTGCTCCAGCAGCAACCAGCCCGCTTTCGCGAGACGCGCCGGGGCGGCCGCCGCAATTTCGCGAATCGCCCCCAAACCGTCGCTGCCGGAGACCAGGGCGTCGCGGGGCTCCCGTGGCAGATCGCCCCGATCCAGATGGGGATCGGCCGCTTCGATATAAGGGGGATTGCTGACGATCAGGTCATAGATCTGACCGGCGGGCAGGGCCTGGCACCAGCTGCCGAGGAAGAAGTCGATATTGGTCAGCCGGTGCTGTCGCGCATTCTCGCGCGCCACGGCGAGCGCGGCGGGAGACTGCTCGCTGGCATGTATCAGCGCCTCCGGGCGTTCGCTGGCCAGGGCCAGGGCGATGGCGCCGCTGCCGGTGCCGAGGTCGGCAATACGGGGTGTTTTCAACGCTGCCAGATGGCTCAGGGCCCTTTCCACCAGCAGTTCCGTCTCGGGGCGGGGGATCAGGGTGTCGGGGGTGACCTGCAGGGAGAGTGACCAGAACTCCCGCTCGCCGGTGATGTGGGCGATGGGTTCACCCGCAAGACGCCGCTGGACAAGGCCTTGGTAGGCCTCCTGCTGGGCGGTGGTCAGGCGCTTTTCCGGCCAGGCGAAGAGGTGGCTGCGCGGTTGCCCGAGCAGATGACAGAGCAGCAGCGCCGCTTCCAGTTCGGGCGTGGCGTGGGGAAGGCTGGACAGCTGCTCCGCGGCATCCCGCTGCGCTTGGCGATAGCTTGGCGTCGAGGTCATTGAGGGAGACGCCTCGATCAGGCCTCGCCCATGGCCGCCAACTCTTCGATCTGATGTTCGCGCAGCAGGGGTTCGATCACCTGGTCCAGCTCGCCCTGCATGATCTCGTCCAGCTTGTAGAGGGTGAGATTGATGCGGTGATCGGTGAGCCGGTTCTGCGGGAAGTTGTAGGTGCGGATGCGTTCGGAGCGGTCGCCGCTGCCGACCTGCAGCTTACGCGAGCTGGCCTGGGCGCTGGTGATCGCCTCCTGGGCCTGGGACAGCAGTTTCGCCTGTAGCAGCGACAGGGCACGGGCCTTGTTCTTGTGCTGGGAGCGTTCGTCCTGGCACTCCACCACGATGCCGCTCGCCAGGTGGGTGATGCGCACCGCCGAGTCGGTCTTGTTGACGTGCTGGCCACCGGCACCGGAGGCGCGGAAGGTGTCGATGCGCAGCTCATTGGGGTTGATCTCGACCTCGTCCACCGCTTCCGCTTCCGGCAGGATGGCGACGGTGCAGGCGGAGGTGTGGATGCGGCCCTGGGATTCGGTCTCCGGCACCCGCTGCACCCGGTGGGTGCCCGACTCGAACTTGAGCCGGGAGTAGACGGCGTTGCCGCTGATACGGCAGACCACCTCCTTGTAACCGCCATGCTCGCCCGGGCTTTCGCTGATGGTTTCGGTCTGCCAGTGGTGTGCCTCGGCGTAGCGCAGGTACATGCGGTAGAGATCGCTGGCGAACAGCGCCGCCTCGGCGCCGCCGGTGCCGGCGCGGATCTCGAGGAAGATGTTGCGCTGGTCATTGGGGTCGGGTGGGATCAGCAGCAGCTGCAGTTCCGGCTCCAGCTCGGCTTTCAATGACTCTGCCGTCGCCAGCTCCTCGCGGGCCAGCGGGGCCATCTCGGGATCGGACAGCAGTTCCTGCGCCGAGGCGATATCGTCTTCGCTGGCGGCGTAGCGCCGAAAGGCCGCCACCACCGGTTCCAGTTGCGCATACTCCTGCGACAGCGCGCGAAATTGCCGTTGATCACTCTGAATTTCGGGATCGGCGAGGAGGGCGGTGATCTCTTCGAAGCGCTCGGCGATCTGTTCCAGCTTGCCGCGGAGTGAGGGCTTCATGAATTATTGTCGAATTTCTTGAGCTGAAACAGGGTGTTGGCGGCTTCCAGCAGCTCGATCTGACCGTTGAATCCGGCCTGCCGCAGCTGGGCGCTGGGGGTGTGCAGGAGCTTGTTGGTCAGGGTGTGGCCCATGAACTGCAACACCTCTTCCGGGGACTTGCCCTTGTTGAGCTGCTGCATTGCCTTTTGGATGACCTCGTCGCGCAGGCGTTCGGCATAGGAGCGGAAATCTTGGATCAGTTCCACCGCATCGAGCGAGCGCAACCAGCCGAGATACTCTCCCACATAGTGTTCGATGATCTCCTCCGCCTGCTCGGCGGCCTCTTCGCGGGAGCGCATGTTCTCCTGGATCACCTCGTCCAGGTCGTCGACGGTATAGAGGTAGATGTCGCTGAGATCGGCCACCTCCGGCTCGATGTCGCGCGGTACCGCGATGTCGACCATGAAGATGGGGCGGTGCCGACGCTCCTTGAGGGCGCTCTCCACCGTGCCTTTGCCGAGTACGGGCAGCGGGCTGGCGGTAGAGGAGATGACGATATCCGCCTCGGCCAGATGGCTGCTGAGCTCGGTCAGGGCGATGGCGAAGCCGTCGAGCTGGGAGGCCAGGGTATGGGCCTTTTCCACGGTTCGATTGGCGACGATGACCCGTCCGATGCCGTTCTGGCTCAGGTGGCGGGCGGCCAGCTCGATGGTCTCGCCGGCGCCGATCAGCAGCGCGGTCTGCTCGGAGAGGTCGCTGAAGATCTGCTTCGCCAGGCTGACGGCGGCGAAGGCGACCGAGACCGGACTGTTGCCGATGGCGGTATCGGTGCGGATCTGCTTGGCGGCGGAGAAGGCGTGCTGAAAGAGTCTACTCAGCAACTTGCCTGTGGCACTGGCATCGGTGGCGATCTGAAAGGCGGTCTTCACCTGGCCCAGGATCTGGGGCTCGCCGAGTACCAGCGAGTCGAGTCCGCAGGAGACGCGCAGCAGATGCTGAACGGCGTCGGCGCCGAAATGGCTGTAGAGATAGGGGGACAGTCGGTCGCTGTCAAGGCCGTGGAACTTGCCCAGCCAGTCGGCCAGGGGTTCATGATCATCCTCGTTCAGACAGCAGTAGACCTCGGTGCGGTTGCAGGTCGAGAGGATGACCGCTTCCTGTACCGCCGGATGCTCCTTGAGGCTGCGCAGGGCGCCGGCGATGATATCCGGGCCAAAGGTCACCCTTTCCCGGATGTCGACGGGCGCGGTTTTGTGGTTGAGTCCCAGGGTCAGTATGGTCATCGCAAAGGGCATTCAAGGCGGATTAATCGGAAATTTTGTTATATCAAAGAGTTAAATTCAAGTTTATTCGTCTCCTCGGGATTCAATTTCAGGGCTTAGTGCTCGCCCTGATCGGGCTTGCGTCTCAGTATTTAGGGACTGAACCGCCGAAGTGACTTTGCATATATTGAATACTGAACATGGCATAAAAAGATTTAGCGACGATTAAGGTTAACCCTGATTGCTAAACGTGCCGTCAGTCTGTTATTAATGTAAAAGCACTTACTGTAAGTGACTCATTAGAAAAGCTTAATTCAATAATATATAGGTGGTTTCCCTGCTCTGGGACGCCCCGATGAGGAGGATCTTTCATGCAGGCGCATAAGTATTTATCCGCAGCTGCGGCAGTGGGTTTGGTCGTTTCCAGCAGTGCCATGGCCGGTGTAGCCAAGGATTTGCCGCTACCCTCCGGTAAACCCAGCGCAAACGAGATCGCGGATCAGGTCTACTTCGTAAACCACTTCTACGCGCTGAAAAACTACGGTATCACCAACGACAACAAAGATCCGAAGCGCAGTAACCGGGCGGTACCCGGCAAGATCACCGTCCTCGTCAACAAGTCCGCCGACAGCACCCCGACCACCATCACTGTCGAACGCTACCTGAACAACGACTACAGCGACGGCTCGACCAACGCGCAGGATATCGCCATCTTCCGTTCCGGTAAGCTGCAGGGTACGGGTATGCTGATCACCGACTTCCTGGACGACAACAAGAGCCAATCCTACTCCATCTGGCTGCCGGCGCTGCGCAAGATCCGTCGTTTCGCCGAACCGGCACACGACGATGCCTGGGGCGGTACCGACTTCACCTTCGGTGACGTGACCCTGCGCAAACCCAAGGACGAAACCCACGAGCTGCTCGGCACCGAGACCTTCAACGACTGTCTGGGCGGTATCAGCAAGGAAGAGGCGAAGAACAAGTATCTCCCCAATCCGCCTGATCCGGCCTGTGATCACAAAGGCAAAGAGGTCTACAAGCTGAAGAGCACCACCAAGCGTGAGAACTGGTGGTACGACTATCGCATCAGCTATGTCGACGCCAAGACTTTCGCCGACTATCGCACCGAATATTTCAAAGGGGACAAGCAGATCAAGGTGATCGATCGTGATTGGAGGAGCCTGGATATGGAAGATCCGCGTGCCCAGTACTGGGGTTACTGGTATGGCAAGACCTTCGACACCGGCCATGAGACCTGGGCCGTAATCCCGAAAGAGATCGTGCAGTACAACCAGGGCTGGGATAGCGATTTCTGGTCCGAGGCCACCTTGAGAAAAATCAAACGCTGATCATAAGCGGGGACGCCCATAGGGGCGTTCCCGAAAAAATAAATTTACATTCAGCCACCGCCAATGGTGGCACCACACCTCATCGAGGCCAACTCACACAACCAGAACAGGTTGGTGCTCGCTGAATCTGGGAGGAATCTTTGATGTTCAAACGCAGTAAAATCTACCAGTCGATGCTGCTTGCATTGGTGTTACCCAGTGTGGCCGTTGCCGAGGTTGAGATATCCGGATATCTGAAGAATGAAACCGCCGTCTTCACCAAGGACGGCCAAGTGACGGGTGAAGCGAAATCCATGCTCGACACGGAGGGTCACGAGAGTGGTGATCTGATGAAGTTCGAAAACTCCGCCCGGATTTTCATGAACGGCTACTTCGGTGAGCAGAGCAGCTGGCATGCCGATCTCAACCTCATCTACAACTCCGAAGGCGTCACGGACGACTACAAGGGGCATAAGCTCTATACCCAGAATGACTATCTGAGAGAGCTGTACGTCGACACCTACGTGGGTGACTGGTCACTGCGTCTGGGTAAACAGCAGGTGGTGTGGGGCACTGCGGACGGCATCAAGCTGCTCGACATCATCAACCCGACCGACTATCGCGAATTGAATCAGAACTCCATGGAAGACTCCCGCATCCCGATCTGGATGATCAACGCGGAGCGTAACATCGGAGACAGCAGCAACGTCCAGTTCATCGTCTCCCAGGTGGAGGAGAACAAGATACCGGGTCTGACGCCTGAAGACGAATCAGGGCAGCCCTTTATGATGAAAGGTGTGGAGACCATCTCGGGCGGTGTGAACGGTTTCTTCAACGTGGCGCCCGCCTTGAGTAACGTGGCGGCGACCTTCAACGGCGCGGCTTTTGCCGGCCTGCTGGGCGGTGTCGCCTCTCCGATCGGCCTCAACGGTTTTGCCGGACTCACGGTGGACGGCTTCGCCAGTGGTCCCTGGGATATCACCGCCCTGGGAACAGCCACGCCTTTCATCGCGCCAGGTGCGGGTGCACCCAGCCTGGCTGATCCATTCAACTACTACGGCTATGCGCTGCTGAACCATTTTGCCCAGTTCGGCTTCACGGGTTTTACCGTACCCAATGATACCAATGGTAACTTCGCCGTAACCAACCTGATGCCGGTAACGGCTCTGGCGCCGACTATCATAGGCTTCCCTGGCGCCGACCCCACCGTCACGAGTTGGGATCCCGCCAATGCCACATCGGCGTTCGAGCTGATGCCGATGGCGACCTTCGCGACCTTCAATACCTTTACCGGCCCCTCGGCGACCGCCCCTACCGGTTTGACCGGCATGCAATCGGAATGGGTGAGAGACTACCCGGATGACAGCGATGTCAATGCCGGTTTCCGCTTCAAGAATACTACGGATGCCGGTCTGAACTGGTCGCTGAACTACTTCTACCACTACAGTGCCAATCCGGATATCAATCTCAGCTATGTCGATGCCAGCGGCAATGAGTTGACGGTGCAGCGTGCGCCAACCACGCCTGTTGCGGGTACTTTCGGCGTGCCGGACACCAGTGTAAGCCTGACCCGAGATCAGGCGCGCACTAACTGGGATCTTGGCAATCCCACCACCATTCTCGTGCATGACAGCAGTAACAACTACTACGGTACCGTGACCCCGGCGGGGACCCCGGGAATGGGCGCACCCACGTTGCGGTTCACCGAGTCCCTACATCGGGTGAACAGTCTGGGCGCCTCCTTTGACTACGGCACGTCGATGATGGATATCCCGCTGGTGCTGAGGGGCGAGTTCCTCTATGACAGGGGCGACAAGCAACCGGTTATCGATAAGTTCCTGCTGGCAATCGGTGATCTGACCAACTCGCTGAAGATGGAGGATGCCGACTACTTCAAGTATGTGCTCGGCGCCGATATCACGGTGGCGACCAACCTGCTCATCAGTGGTCAGTTCATTCAATACATGAACCTGGATTACATTGACGAAAAAGACAGTTGTATCACTCAGAGCACTGCGTTCACCATCGACTGTTCTCGCTACACGGGCGACTTCCCAACCCTGAGCATGGGTAACGGCCTGAACCAGGGCTACGAGAACAAGGAGTTCTACTCACTCTTCTTCTCCAAGCCCTTCGGTGCGTCGCAGGAACATCGCTGGAACAACATCTTCATCTACGAAGAGGGCGGCGGCAAATGGAATCGTTTCGATGTTGAGTACAGCTTCTCCGATACCGTTATCGGTTCTGCTGAATTGAACAGTTACTGGGGTGACGAGAACACCACCTTCGGGCAGTTCAAAGACTCCTCTAACTTTCAGGTGGGTGTGAAGTGGCTGTTCCAGTAAAGCCATAGCATGAATCCATTCATTTGATTGTTGCAGGGCAGGAGTCGGAATGCTTTCCGGCTCCTGCCTTTTACACTGAAGCAGCTAAAAATATCGGACAACGACCATGAGTAGTTCAGACTCCCAACAACATTCCGTCCCCGCCTGGGCTCAGAATTACGCGGACTTCGTCATTAAATTCCGCTGGCCATTGATGCTGATTCTGTTGGTGGTGACCATCGTGGCCGCATTGCAGATCAAGAATCTGGACATGCGCAACGATCCCGACACCCTGTTGCCCCCGACCAACCGCTATGTGGCGACCAACCTCTATGCCGAACACAACTTCGGTATGGGTAATCTCATGGTTTTCACCCTGCGCGTCAAAGAGGGTGACGTTTATCAGGGGTGGTTCGTCAACAAGGTGCAGGAGTTGCACAAGCGCCTGATCGATCTGCCCGAGGCGCGAGAGTCGAACTTCATCGATATCGCGGCAAAGAAGATCAAGTACATGGGCGCGGACGAGAACGGACTCGTGTTCAAACGCCTGATCCCGACCGCGGGTATCAGCGAGGACCCGCAAGAGGCGGCCGAACAGTTGGCCTTCCTCAAAGAGGGCATAGAGGGCAATCCCGTGATTGGCCCGATGCTGGTCGGTTTCGAGGATGAGCAGGGTAACAAATGCGAATTTACCGATAAGGATAAAAAGAACTGTACGGCCAAGTCACTCTACATCATCGGCGACTACACCGATGACGTGAAGGCCATCTATCTGCCTTGGGTGCGCCAGGTGCGTGCCATGATGGACGAGTATGGGCAGGACGATCGCTATGACACGCTGGTAGCGGGCGAACCCTATTTCCTGGCCTGGATGTTGGCCGATCTGGTCAACAAGTGGTGGCTCTGCGTCATCTCCTTTGCCATCGTCATCGCCGCCTTCTGGTTCGAGTTCCGCAACTGGCGGGGCTCCCTGTTCCCCATCATCGGCGTCAGTGCCACGATTGCCCTGACGCTGGGCCTGATGGGTTTCTCGGCCTTCAAGCTGACCACCATGATGGTATTGACGCCGATGTTGCTGCTGGCCATCGGTATCGGCCACTCGGTGCAGGTCACGCGACGCTTCATGCAGGAACAGGCCAAGTCGGGTGACTGTGAATCGGCGGCCAGAGTGGCGATCTCCCACACCATCGTGCCGGCCACCCTGTCGATCATTACCGACATGGTCGGCTTTGCCACCCTGGCAACCGTGGATATCTCCTTCTACAAGGCCTATGCCTACTTCGGCATGTTCGGCATGCTGACCCTGCTGTTTACCACCACCACCCTGATCCCGCTGTTGATGATGACCTTCCCGTGCAGTGCCTCCGAGGTGTCGGAAGGGCACGAGCATGCCTGGGAGACCAAGGTAGGGGGTATCATTTCCGGCATGCTGAAGGGTCCTGGCAGGGCCATACCCATCGTCATCGTACTGGTGATTATCGCCTGGTCCACCTACTACTCGGAGATCGCTCGTGGTGTGTCAGCGATGATGGCCGGTGAGTCCGGACGCAGTGATCCCGAGGTGGCACGGATACAGGATGAGTTCGACATCATGCCGGGGGTGGAGAAAGGCATCAATTACTCGCGTGCCGCGTTCAAAGAGAAGTCGATCACCATCCAGCATATGACCCGGTTGAACGAAATCATGCCGGGCGTGATTTCGGTGTCGATCCCGATTCGCGGTAAAAAGCCGATCACTGAGCTCTGTGTCGAAACCTATTTCCCGGAAACGATCTACGATATCCAAGATCCGGATGAGAAGGCTGCCCAGTGTGCGAAGTACAAGGCGGAGCTGGGTTGCTGGGATCCGGACCCCTGCGGACCTCAGGGTGTCTTCAACCAGGCCACCGTGCTGGCCGATATGGAGGCCATGGAGGAGTGGATGCGTGCCCACCCCTTCATCGGTTTCACCGGGTCCTATGCCCAGTACATCCGACTGGTCAACATGCTGCTGACCGCTGAACCCGGCGTGCAGCCCGACATCAAGGACCTCTATATTCCCACGACCAAGAAGTTGAAGGAGCTCGATCCCGAGGACGACAGGAACGGCAACGCCACGGTACAGCTCTACAACGGTCTGCTGGAGATCATGACCGAGGAGGGCGATATGGACTCCTTCGTCAGCAAGGACTGGAACGAAGGCGTGGTGATGGGCTTCATCAATACGGTGGATCCTGTCGAGGCCCACCAGGTCACCATGGATATCCAACAGTACATCGAAGATCACAAGAACGATCCCGGGTTCAGCCAGGTCAACTTCGGTCTTCGCTCCGGGCCGGTGTCCGATCTCAGCGGCGATACCAACGAATTGTCCGTCGACGGTCCCAACTACGTACGGCCCGGTCTCGGCGGCTTCCTCGGCGCTACAGAGGCGACCCGTGAGGTGGCGGTCGAAAACTGGCTCTCCGGTCCGTTGCTGACGGCGGCCGCCGTGTTCGTGATCGCAACCTTGATCTTCCGCTCCATCACGGTCTCGGCCATTCTGATGGTGCTGCTGTTCATCACCCTTTACGCCCAGTATGGACTCGGCGGCTACATGACCAGCATCAAGAACTGGTCGGGTAACCTGGCGTTCCATCTGCAGGTGGCCCTGAGCATCGCCATGGGGCTGGGTATCGACTACGGCATCTACATGATGTCGCGGTTGAAAGAGGAGATGGAGAACACAGGCGGAGATTGGCAGACATCACTGGTCAACACCCTGAATACCACCGGATCGGCGGTGATCATCTCGGTGATCGTGCTGCTTGGCTGTTTCATTCCGCTGCTCAATACCGATCTGGCCAACACCTGGGGGCTCGGTATCTATATCAGTCAGGCGCTGTTGATCGATGTGGTGACCGCGTTGACCATACTGCCCATGCTGGTCGCCTGGTTGAAGCCGAAATTCGTCTTTGGCGAGTACAAGAACGCCTGACAATCGGATCCAGGTCAGATCATTCAAGCCGGCCTAGTGCCGGCTTTTTTCTGTTGTTAACAAAAGGGCTCGACTGTCGTCGTCACACCTGCGGTTGTGGTTTGCCAAGGCATGATACTGACTTGGCCTGAAGCTCGGATCGTCGGCGCCGGATCAGTGCCGACCTGAGCGTAGACGCCTAAGGCCGAGACGCAGACGTTCGAACAGCGGCCTGTTCTGCATCGGACAGATAGCGAAATTGGAGATCGGCGGCGAGGGAATGGCGTCCCATTCGTCGACGATTTGACCGTCGGCGAGCTTGATAAGCCGGCTCGCGGCCGCTTTGACATCGGGGTCGTGGGAAGAGATGAGGAAAGTGGTACCCAGCCGCTGGTTGAGATTCTGCATCAAGTAAATGAGATTACGGCCGGTCTGTGTATCGAGGTTGGCGGTTGGCTCGTCGGCCAGTATGAGCTTGGGTTCTGAGGCCAGGGCACGCGCGACCGCGACCCGCTGCTGTTGACCACCGGACAACTGGTCGGGACGTCGATAGCCAAGGTGCTCGATCTCGACCTCTTTCAACCAATGGTTGGCGATATCAAGACTTTCCTGCCGGCTCTTCCCCTGCAGCTGACAGACGTAGGCGACGTTCTCACGGGCGCTGAGTACTCTGATCAGGTTATAGGCCTGAAATACGAAGCCTATGTTGTCGAGCCGGAAGCGGGTGCGCTGGTCATGGTCCATGGCCATGATGTCCTTGCCGAGGACCTGGACGTTTCCGCTGTCGGCGGATTCGATGGCGCCGATGATGTTCAAGAGGGTGCTTTTGCCGGAGCCTGAGCGTCCGGCGAGAACAGCGAACTCGCCGGGTTCTATATCCAGATTGACACCGTGCAGCGCCGGGAAAGGCATGGTGCCCACCCAGTAGCATTTGTGCAGATCGCGTGTTCTTATGATGCTTTCCATGAAGTTCCCGCCTTGTGCCTATTGTATTCTCAAAGCCTGGCTCAGGCGCAATCGAGTGGCCTTCCAGGCGGGATAGATACCAGCCAGCAGGGCGGCAACCAGGGTTGCGCCGAGAATTCGCATGGCCGAGCTTTGAGTCAACTCCGGATAGATTACCGGGTTCATGTAGAAGAACTGGAAGGCATTGGCATAGTTGGTGAGATCGATGCCCGATTCTGCGAAAGCATAAACCAACAGACTGCCGGCGAGGTAGCCGAGGGTGGCGCCGATCAGAATCAATATCACCGCCTCCAACAGCAGCATGGTGAAAATCTGATACCGGGTGGTGCCGATGGCGACGATGACGCCGAGTTCCTTCTGTCTCTCGTGGAGTGAGATCAGCATGGTGTTGAGGATCTCGGTGAGTACCAGAATGACCACTACGAGAATGATGACGAAACCGTAGGCATCGCTGAATTCGAGCCATTGCCTGACCATGGGATCGAGCTCCTGCCAGGGCATGATCTCGTAGGTGTTTCCGGACAACTGCTGGCGAAACAGGCGCACGATCAGATCCGTGTCGTCGTGCCGATCGGCACGGATTACGATATCGGTCACCGCTTTGCCCATCTGCAGCCAGGTTTGCGCGGTGTTGAGGGGGATCAACGCCAGCGTGCGATCGATCTGCGGGGCGCCGGTTTCGAGTACGCCCAGAAGATGAAAGACCTCGGAGACCATCTCCCCGCTCGGACGCTGTGCCATCAGGATGACGCGATCGCCAATCCGCGCGCCGATGGTCTGGGCAATGGTGATGCCCAGCAACAGGTCCTTAGACATCCCGGGTCTGAGCCACTCCCCTTCGACCACGTGCTCATGCATCGATGTCACCCAGGACTCCTGCTCCGAGTCGGTGGCCATGATCTGGACCCCCGCGCTACTGCCGCCGTTGGAGGCCAGGCCGGAGGTGCGGATTCTCTGCGTCCAGCCGCTGATCTCCGGATAGCTCTGCATCAGTCGCGTCACCTCATCGGGTTCAGCGATACTGTCGCGCAAATTTTGTGAGGCTTCGAAACCCTTGGCATGGATCTGCACATGGCCGGTGTAGCTGAGGATGAAGTTGGTCTTCATTTGACTGAGCCAGCCATCGTTGAGCGCGCTGAGCAGCGTCAGCACGGCGATGCCGAAGACCATGGTCAGTAGGGTGATGATGGTGCGACGTCGATTGCGCAGCAGGTTACGCAGCGCCAGCAGCAGATAGGTCAGCAGGCCGAGGTGGGAAGTCTTAGCCATTGCGGATGGCCTCCGCCGGCTGCAGCAGGCTGGCACGCCAGGCCGGATAGAAGCCTGCCGCCACTGAAGCGACGAGGATGGCGATGACGGTGACGCCGAAGTGTTCAAGGTTGAGTTGGGGGTAAACCAATGGATCGACGTAGAAGCGCGTGGTCGAGCCGAGCAGGATCGAGAGGTCGATACCGGTGAGACCGGTGACGAAGACGATCAGAAATCCCAGAAGCAAACCGCCAAAGGTGCCGAGCAGACCGATCAGCAACGCTTCGGTAATCAGCAATGCCGCCACCTCCGCGCGTGTGGTGCCGATCGCCATCAGGACGCCGAACTCGCGGGTACGCTCCAACATGGAGAGCAAAAGGGTGTTGAGCTCGCCGGCAAGGACGATAAACAGGACCACACCGATAAAGAGATAGAGAAAGCCGTTGTGCAACGTGACCCACTCTTTCATCACCGGGAACATGACATACCAGGGCATGACTTCGAGCTGTTCACCCTCTAGCCGGGTTTGCAATTCGTCGGTCACCGTGGCGATCTGTTTTTCCGGCAGCCGGATGACGAAGGTGGTGACCTGGTCCGGCATGTCGACCATCTCCTGCAGGGTATCGAGGCTGGTGATGGCCATACCCCGGTCGAGACCCATCTCACCGCTGGTAATGATACCGATGAGGGTGAAGGATTCGGCGACCATGACGCCGTAACGGTCATAGCCCACGATGATCACATTGTCGCCCAGCTTGACCCGAAGGTTGTTGGCGGTAGTTTCGCCCAAGATCAAGGCGTAACTGTCGTCGGGCTGCAGGAAGCGACCGATGCCGATGCGTTTGTACAGCTCAGTGACCCGGTTTTCGGTGGTCGGATCGACACCGATCAGCATCACTCCCTCGGTGGTGTCGTCTGAGGCGGCGAGACCAAAGGACTCGAGCCTGCGGCTGTAGTTCTGGAGGTCACTGTTTTTCAGGGCGTCTTCGACCCGCTGAGGATTACGGATGTAACCGGAAAGCTCGGGTTGCTTGAAAAAGCCTTGGTGATGGATCTGCAGTGAGCCGATGATCGCCTTCTGGAAATTACCCAGCATGTTGCGGTGGAGGCCGTCGTTGAAACTCCAGAGAAAGATCAGTGACGCCAGGCCAACGGCGATGGCGCCGACGGTGAGCAGGGTCCGTGGAAGATGCCCCACCAGGTTTCGCAGCGCTACCGCCAAGACGACGCGGTTGATTGGGCGGCGAGTGTTGGGCATGGAATACGAAGTCAGGGCCCCGATTTGGTGCCCTGGGATTCCGGACTGAAGACGCTGTCATCGAATGGGGCGTCGAAATCGATGCGGGTCAGGGTGATGACCGTGCTCTTGCCCTCGTTGTCGAGGGGCGTCATGGTCCAACGGGTCGGGATCGTACGGCCGTCCATCTCCTTGAATTGATCGAAAACCATACGCCGGTTGGCCCGGCGTTCGCAGCGGTACTCCAGCTCCAACGGCATGCCGTCGGCTCGCACCCGCTGTATCAGTTTTTTCCAGGTCACTTTGGCGTCGGGAGAGGGCGTCGACTCAATGGTGATCACGGCCTGATCACCATCGCCCTCGCGACTGATGATCTTGTGGGAGTAGTCGTCGATCAGTGAGTCGGTCTCCAGCAGGTCCTGGTTGTTGAAATCCGAGCCCATCCAGGGATCCTGCATCATGGCCGGCGAGATGTTGATGCGGCGCTCCAGCTTCGGCAGGTACATCGAGAGTGTATTGTCCACCTTGAGAAAGATGGTGCCCTTGGTCTTGCGCGGTGTGAGTATCTCCATGCGAAAGCGATCGTTGCGCATATCGTCGTAACTGCGGAACGTCATGGTGCGTTGCCAGTCGGGTCTGATGATGTCGACCCGGTACTCGGCCACAGTTTTGTCGGAGCGCATCAGGGCTTCACTCTTGTGCAGCAACTCGACTGCCTTCGGGTCGCTTGGTTGCGCCAGCGCAAGGCCGGGCAGCAAAAGCATCAGCCAGATTAATGTGTGGTGCAGCGGCATTGGGTGGGGGCTCCCGGTAACAATAACTGAGTGATATGGTTAGATTATAAGCATTTCATAATATATAGCCAGTGGCGTCCTTGGGGATGTGACGCCCTCCGCGCTGAAGGGGGCAGCTCACCCCTCGGCCGTAAGGAGCATTCACAGTGGGCGTTTCGCGCTTCTCGCGTGCAATACACTCATGATAGGCAGGCCCGGTGCGGGCCGATAGGGTGTCAGGGGGCTAGCGTTTGGTGTGCAATCGGTTCATGGCCCGCTGCAGTTCACCGGCGACGATCTCCTCGGTGCTGTCGAGGCTGCGATCGATGGCGTCCTCAATAGCTTGCCGGTCGCTCTGGGATGGGCGGCCCAGCACATAGTTGACCACATCACCCCTGTGGCCCGGGTGATCGATACCAATGCGAAGGCGGTGGAAATCGCGGCTGCCTAGGGCGCTGATGATATCCCGCAGTCCGTTATGGCCCGCATGTCCACCGCCGGTCTTGAGCCGGACCTCTCCGGGTACCAGATCGAGTTCGTCATGGGCGACCAGGATCTCTTCGGGGGCGATACGGAAATAGTGAGCCAGGCTGGCTACCGCCTGGCCGCTGCGATTCATATAGGTGGTCGGTTTCAGCAGACGACATTCATGCCCGTGCAGCAGCGCTCGGCAGGTCATGCCGTGATGACGTGATTCGAGTTTGAAACTTTGATTGAGGCGCTGTGCCAGGCGCTCGATAAACCAGAAACCGGCGTTGTGGCGGGTGGCCTCGTACTCGCTGCCCGGATTACCCAGGCCGACGATGAGTCTGATGGGGGATGCTGGCATCGAAGAGGAGGGGAGGGCGACTGCCCTCCCAACTCGGTTGGCGGATCAGCTCTGGCCCTCGCCGGGCTCCTCTGCCTCGCCCTCGCCTTCACCCTCTTCCACATTTCTGTGGGTGGTGTGGATGGTGAGCACGATGGGGTCTTCGCCGGTATCGCTGGCGGCCAGTTCAACACCGGCAGGCAGGCTCAGCTCGGAGGCGTGCAGGATGGCGCCCATCTCCAGCTTCGACATGTCGACCGCGATGTACTCCGGCAGATCCTTGGGCAGGCAGCTGATCTCCACGTCGGACATGACATGACTGGCCTGACCGCCGGCCTTGATGCCGGGACAGCTCTCTTCGTTGACGAA
>JBNKYJ010000144.1:0-15826 GCA_050300835.1 Sedimenticolaceae bacterium | reverse complement strand
CGGTGCGGCGAGCCGCACCCTACCCGTGATTAAGCCGTAGGGTGCGGCTTGCCGCACCACAACGCATTGAAAAACCCGCACCACTTCGCTCAATTCAGCGCTATTCGCCTCAGGGGTGATTTTCGAGGCTGTCGGTCTGCTGCGGCAGCGCGTTGCGGGCCACGCGGGGCTGACCTGCGAGCACCGAGTCGTAGAGCTCGGGCTGCGGCTGCCAGAACATGACGCCGATGCCGTCGGCCTGGGTGTGGGAGACTATGCCCATCACCTCCCACAGCCGACCGTCGCGAAAGATCTCCAGCTCCACCAGGGCGCCGGTGAGCAGGGTCAGGCTTTCTGTCTTGAGAAACATCCCCTGCATGGAGCAGTTGACGGCTCGGGCCGGGAAGGCCCGCTGTTTGCGGTAGCGGATATAGACATCCCCATCCATTGGATAGCGTTTGCTGTAGCGTCTCTCTACGGCCATTTTCTCTCTTCCTGTCAGGTTCATAGGGCCCAAAGTCTAGGCAACCGCAGTGACAAACCGGTGACAGGCGGATGAATCCTTTCTGACACCCGCACTCCCCCGCAACCCCCGTTTCCTGTTATCCTTGCCGGCCTTGTATCAGCCCCAACACCCCGCCGAAATGAAGACGCAGATCGAGCAACTGGTTACCGCCGCCCTGCAGCAGCTTGCCGACGACGGCCTACTGCCGCAGGAGATCCTGACGCCCCCGAAAATCGAACGCGCCCGCGACAGCCGGCACGGCGATTTCGCCACCAATGTAGCCATGGTGCTGGCCAAGCCGGCAGGCCGGAATCCGCGCGAGCTGGCCCAGGCCCTGCTCGAAGCGCTGCCGATCTCCGAGCTGGTGGAGCGTTGCGAGATCGCCGGCCCGGGCTTTATCAATTTTTACCTCTCGCCCACCGCCTACCAGCGCCTGGTGCCGCAGATCCTGGCCCAGGGCCCCGACTACGGGCGCAGCCGACTCGGCGCGGGCAAAAAGGTGCAGGTGGAGTTCGTCTCCGCCAACCCCACCGGCCCCCTGCACGTGGGCCACGGCCGCGGCGCCGCCTACGGCTCGGTAGTGGCCGACCTGCTGGCCGCGGTCGGTTTCGACGTGCACCGGGAGTACTACGTCAACGACGCCGGGCGCCAGATGGACATCCTCGGCACCTCGGTCTGGCTGCGCTACCTGGAGCTGTGCGACGAGACCCTGACCTTCCCCGCCAACGGCTACAAGGGCGACTACGTCTGGGACATCGCCGCCAGCCTGCATCGGGACCACGGCGAGGCCTACAAGCACAGTGCGGAGGAGGTCTTCACCGACATCCCCGCCGACGAACCGGCCGGTGGCGACAAGGAGGTCCACATCGACGCCCTCATCGAACGGGCCAAGTCGCTGCTGGGGGACAACCGCTACCGTTTCGTCTTCGAGCTGGGTCTCAACACCATCCTCGATGACATCCGCGACGATCTCTCCCTGTTCGGCGTCACCTACGACCAGTGGTACTCGGAGCGCAGCCTCACCGAGAGCGGCGCGGTCAACAAGGCGATCGAGCGCCTGCGCGCCGGCGGCCAGCTCTACGAGCAGGAGGGCGCGCTCTGGTTCCGCTCCACCGACTACGGCGACGAGAAGGACCGGGTGGTGGTGCGTGACAACGGCCAGACCACCTATTTCGCTTCCGACATCGCCTACCACATGGACAAGCTGGAGCGCGGCTTCGAGCGGGTCATCGACGTCTGGGGCGCCGACCACCACGGCTACGTACCGCGTGTAAAGGCGGCCCTGCAGGCCCTGGGCGACGACCCCTCGCGCCTCGACGTGCTGCTGGTGCAGTTCGCCATCCTCTACCGGGGCGGCGAGAAGGTGCAGATGTCAACCCGTTCCGGCCAGTTCGTCACCCTGCGCGAACTGCGCAAAGAGGTCGGCAGCGACGCCGCCCGCTTCTTCTACGTCATGCGCAAGTGCGAACAGCACATGGATTTCGACCTCGACCTGGCCAAGTCCCAGTCGAGCGACAACCCGGTCTACTACGTACAGTACGCGCATGCGCGCATCTGCAGCGTCTTCGAGCAGGCCGCGGAGCAGGGCATCGCCTTCGAAGCCGATCCGGCAGCGGTCGACTACGGACAGCTGACGGAGAGCCACGAGCAGGGTCTGCTGACCAGCCTGTCACGCTACCCGGAGGTGATCGAGGCGGCGGCCCTGAACGAGGAGCCGCACCTGCTGACCCACTACCTGCGGGAGCTGGCCAACGACTTCCATACCTACTACAACGCCCACAAGTTCCTGATCGACGACGCCGCGCTGCGGGATGCGCGCCTGCAGCTGATCCTGGCCACCCGCCAAGTGCTGCGCAACGGTCTCAATCTGCTGGGCGTGAGCGCACCGGAGAAGATGTAAGCCATGACGGACTACAAACACCGGGCCGGCTCCAGGAAAAAGAAGAGCCAGGGCAACACCAGCTGCAGCATCTGGTTCTTCGGCGGCGCCATTGTCGGCGCCTTCGTGGTCGGACTGTTGTGGCTGAAGCTGGGGGCCAACCTGGGCAACGCCCCGGTCCCCGGCGTATCACAATCCAAGCCGACCGCCAGCGAAAGCAAGCGCGACACCCCCAAGCCAACCTTTGAGTTCTACACCATCCTGCCCGAAATGGAGGTGGTGATTCCCGATGAGGAGTTGATGGCGCCGGAGCTCCCCGAAGCAGCCGGCAGCAGCGCTCGTGTCGAGCAGCCCGAGCCGGCCCTGGCATCGGACACCGCCTACATTCTGCAGATGGGTTCTTTCCGCAAGTACGAAGACGCCGATCGCATGAAGGCCAAGCTGGCCCTGATCGGCATCGAGGCCGAGATCCAGAAGGTCAGCATCAACAACCGCGACACCTTCCACCGGGTACGCAGCGGCCCCTACCACGGCCAGAGTCAGCTCAACGCCGTGCGCCAGCTGGCGAAGGAGAACAACATCGCCACTTTGGTGATCAAGCTCAAGCAGTGAAGGGATTCACCGCCGTGGCTGAACGCAAACAGACTTCAGCCTGACGGCTGCCCCACAATGGTCGCCAACATCTGCAGTGATCACAGGCTATTGCGGGCGATGACCGGTAGCACCGTTGGATTGCCCTACCAGGACAGCTACCCCCGCCAGACGTAGAGCTCCATCGCCGCCGGGTCACAGCGGTTACAGCTGCTGCCGCAGGCCGCTTCCGTCTTGCGCCGCTCGATGCGTCCCTTGCTCACCCAGCGATCGAGCATGCCGCGCATCGCTTCGGGTTCGGTATCGAAGTGGAGAGCGATGTCGGCCAGTGTGGCCTGCCCCCGATGTTCGAGATAGTCCCGTACCTGCGACAGGATCATGCCGCCACCTTCTGGCCCGGCTGCTGAAGTCTGAGCGACCAGTAGCGCAAACCGCCGACGATGAGGAAGAGGAACATCGAGAGACCGATGATCCAGCCCAGGGCCGTTCCCGGATGCCCCTCATAAGTGGCGACCTGGTAGAACAGGCTGGCGCTGATGAAGGCGATACTGGTCGACCAGGCGACCACGAAGGCGGCCCAGCGCGGCCCTGCCTCGCGCCGGATGGCGCCGATGGTGGCGACACAGGGCGAATAGAGCAGGATGAAGAGCAGATAGGCGAAGGCACCGGCCTGTCCGTCGAAGCGGGCGGCCATGGCACCGAACACATCCACGTTGACCGACTGAGACGCAGCGGTGGCTTCGATGTCGCTGAGATCGCCCACGTCCATCGCCAGCGGATCGGTCAGCAGATCCTTCACTCCCAGCAGGTTCTCCGGCACTGTGGCGGCGGCATCACCGATCGCCTGCCAGAAGTCGAACGGCGCTTCCGCCACCGGCGCCAGGGCCGAATCGTCGCGCGCCAGGTTGGTGTAGAGGGCGTCGAGGGTGCCCACCACCGTCTCCTTGGCCAGGATACCGGTGAAGATGCCCACCGTGGCGGGCCAGTTCTCCTGGTGGATGCCCAGTGGCGCGAGAACCGGGGTAATTCCCTTGCTGAGCGCGCTGAGCACGGAGTGCTCGGTATCCTCGTTGCCGAAACTGCCGTCGGTGCCGATGGAGTTGAGGGTGTTGATGATCAACACCATGATCACGATCACCCGTCCGGCTTCCTTGATGAAGAGCTTGACCCGGTCCCAGGTGCGCAGGGCGATACCCTTCAGGGTGGGCAGGTGATAGTGGGGCAGCTCCATCATGAAACCGGCGCTCTCGCCCGAGAGCAGGGTCTTCTTCATCACCAGGCCGGTGAGGATGGCCACCAGGATGCCGATCAGATAGAGCCCGAAGACCAGGTTCTGCCCGTTGGCGGGAAAAAAGGCGGCGGCGAACAGCACGTAGACCGGCAGCCTGGCGCCGCAGGACATGAACGGATTCATCAGAATGGTCAGCTTGCGCTCCCGCTCGCTCTCCAAGGTGCGGGTCGCCATCACCGCCGGCACATTGCAGCCGAAGCCGACGATCATCGGCACGAAGGCCTTGCCCGGCAGGCCGATGGAGCGCATGAAGCGGTCCATGACGAAGGCGGCGCGGGCCATGTAGCCGCTGTCCTCCACCACCGAGAGAAACAGATAGAGCGCGGTGATGATGGGGATGAAGGTGGCCACCACCTGAATGCCGCCGCCGGCGCCGTCGGCCAGCAGTACGATCAGCCAGTCGGGCAGCCCGATGGCCCCCATCACCGCGCCGAGCCCGTCGACGAAGATGGCCCCGGCCACACCGTCGAAGAAGTCGATGAAGGCGCCACCGATGTTGATAGCGAACATGAACATCAGGTACATCACGCCTAGAAAGACCGGAATGCCGAGCCAGCGGCTCAGGACCACCTTGTCGATGCGGTCGCTGAGGGTCTTCTCCACCCGTCCACGCATGCGGGTCACGTTCTGTGAGATGGCATGGGCGTGGCCGTAGCGGGTGTCGGCGATGTGGATATCGACCTCCTCGTCGACCCGGTCCTGAATATCGTGCTGCCAATGGGCCACCTGGTCCTTGAGCGCCTCGTCGGCCTTGCCGAGGGCGAAGGCGTCGCCCTCCAGCATCTTCAGCAGCAGCCAGCGGCACGTGGCACTGGGATAGTCGCCGGAGCAGGGCAGCAGCGGCTCCATGCTCGTGATCGCCTGCTCCACCACCTCGTCCTGGGCCAGCACGAAGCCGCCGGTGACGGCATTCGCGGCCAGGTCCTGGATCGCCGCCTTGAGCTTGGTGATGCCCTCGCCGCTGACCGCCACAATGGGAATCACCGGGCAGCCCAGATCCCGGCTCAGGCGGTCGAAATCGATATCCAGCCCCCGCTTGCGCGCCACGTCCATCATGTTGAGCGCCATCACCATGGGCACGCCCATCTCCAGCATCTGCACCGTGAAGTAGAGGTTGCGCTCCAGGTTGGAGGCGTCGACGATGTTGACGATCAGATCCGCCTCGCCGGAGAGCAGGTAGTCACGGGTCACCTGTTCGTCGAGGGAAGAGGCGTCGAGGGAGTAGATACCGGGCAGATCGACCACTCCCACCTCGTCCTGATCGATATGGAAGCGGCCCTCCTTGCGATCGACGGTGACCCCGGGCCAGTTGCCCGTGCGCTGGCGGATACCGGTGAGGGCGTTGAACAGCGCTGTCTTACCGCAGTTGGGATTGCCCGCCAGGGCGATGGTCAGCGGCCTGTCGCCACGGGGCTGCACAATCTGCTCTGATTCGCGGCAACACCCCATCAGGCGGCTCCGCTTTTGTCGGCTGCGTCCGGCAGCCGCTCGACCAGCAGTTTTTCCGCCACCCCGGCCCCCAGCGCCACCCGGGTTCCCGCATTCGCCACCACCACGCCGCCACCGCGGCGCTGGGTCAGTTCGATCTCCGAACCCACCCGCAGACCGAGACCGAGCAGGCGATGGATCAACTGCCGTCCCCCTTTGATACGCCGGATACAGGCACGGCTGCCCACCGGCAGTCGGGCCAGGACGACGAGCTGTTCAGAGGCGGGGTTGTTCAGGTCCATCGAAGGTCGTTAGCTGGAGTTTAGTGATAATGATTCTCATTAAAGCAACATTGAGCGTTCCGCGCAAGGGTACACGGCTGGAATATCAAAATGTACTTATATTTATCTTTTATGACCAGCGCCGCAGATACTGAGCATTGAGTGAGTCCCAGGTCTGTGCTCATGGGTGCAGGTCGAGTCTCGGTCCGATTGCTGCGTACTTGAGTCACTTTCGGTGCGGCAAGCCGCACCGCAACGGTTAGACAAACCCGGCGCGGTTTCGCTTATGAAATGCCATTCGGGTCCTGCACCGCCGCTTTACGCAGCAGATCGACCCGGTGAGGTTTGAGAAACTCGGCCCCCTTCGGCCCCATGTGCGACAGGAAGGCCTGCCTGATCCGCTGATAGCGCTCGCTATCGATGGCGAGTTCGGTATGCGTAATGTTGAGAAACCGGTCCTCGAAGGCCTCCCAGCTGGCGTAGCTGCCCGGTACATTGAAGAAGTACTCGCCCACCAGCGGCATGCGACCGCTGTCGACCAGTCCGCGGATGGCATCGAAGGCCAGTGTCCTGACCTCCTTTTCGTCATGGATCATGCGCATCAGGTCATTGAATTCACCCGCATAGACCGGCTCGGAGAAATAGGCCAGGCCGCCCGGTTTGAGCACGCGTACGATCTCCTCCATGGCGGCCGGCATCAGCGCCTGCGGCACATGGTGGAGGGACTTCAGCATGCAGACGATATCGATACTCGCCGAGTCGGCGTCGATCGCCTCGGCGCCGCCGAGACGAAACTCCAGATTGGGCGGCGCCGACTGGGCCAGATTCTTGTCGTGCTGGATGCGGTCCACTTCGGTGGCGGTGAAGCGGCTGCCGGGATAACGCTCCGCCAGTTGGCGGGTGATCCAGGCCGCGCCGCAGCCCAGTTCCAGGACGCATGCGCCCTCCAGCGGCAACAGCCGCTCCATCATGGCCTGCTCGGTGGCGGTTTCGTAGGCCTCCGGGCGGTTCAATACCATCTGTTGTGCTGACAATGGGGTTCGGCTCCGTTATGTTACGCGGGAAGCTCTGATCATCCGCTGTGTGTCGATTCCGCTCCAGGCGGGATTCAGTCAACCGCTGAACCGGCCGCACGGACTGGCGCTGTTTTCAGCCCATCGGACAGTACCGATCGATCAGAACGTCCCAATCAATTGAATACCCGATATTGCCGCATTTGTTAAACGCTCTCGTCAACTGGTTCGACCGCCTGCGTTTCCAGCTCTCGCGCTCCGAGGCCCTGTTGCTGCTTTCCGCACTGGGCTTGCTGACCGGTTTTCTCGCCGGCGGCGTCATCGTGCTCTTCCGCCTGCTGGTGGAGGGCATCCAGAACGGGATGCTGCCGGGCCACCTGCCGGAGAACTACGAAGCGCTGCCGCCGCTGCTGCGATTCCTGCTGCCGACCGTCGGCGGCCTGCTGCTGGGCCTGGTCTTCATGCGTTTCGCCCGCGGAGACACTGTGCTCGGCATTGCGCGCGTGATGGAGCGACTGGTCTACCATCAGGGCCACCTCAGTCTGCGCAGCTTTCTGCTGCAGTTCTTCGGTGCCGCCGTCGCCATCATCAGCGGCCACTCGGTGGGACGCGAGGGACCGCATGTCTTTCTCGGCGCCGCCAGCGGCTCGCTGCTGGGACAGAAACTCTACCTCCCCAACCACAGCATCCGCACCCTGGTGGGCTGCGGCACCGCGGCCGGCATCTCCGCCTCCTTCGACACCCCGCTGGCCGGCGTCATCTTCGCCCTCGAGGTGGTGATGATGGAGTACACCCTGACCAGCTTCATCCCCATCATGCTGGCGGCGGTCAGCGCCAACAGCCTCTCCCTGCTGCTGTTCGACGGCGAACGGGTTTTCGAGGTCGGCGTCCTGCATCTGGGCTCCCTGCACGAACTGGCCTTCATCCTGTTGCTGGGGGTCGCCGCCGGGCTGGCCGCCGCCGCCTATCTTCAGCTCATCGAACTGCTCTCGGACAAGAGTCAGCGCCTCCCCTTCTGGGTACGTACCACCCTTGCCGGCGTGCTGGTCGGGCTGATCGCCCTCTGGGTGCCGCAGGTGATGGGCATCGGCTACGACACGGTCAACCAGATCCTGCTCGGTGAACTGGCCATCGGTCTGCTCGGCCTGCTGCTGCTGGCCAAGCTCACCGCCACTGCCGCCAGCATCGGCCTCGGCATCCCCGGCGGCACCATCGGACCCGCACTCTTCATCGGCGCCACGGTGGGGGGCCTGATCGCCCCGCTGCCGGGCATGTTGTATGACGGCCAGGTCTCCGACCCGGGGGTCTATGCCCTCATCGGCATGGGGGCGGTGATGGGCGCCGCCGTGCAGGGTCCCCTGGCCGCCCTCACCGCGGTGATCGAGTTGACCCGCAATCCCGAGATCATCATGCCGGGCATGCTCGCCATCGTCGTCGCCAGCCTGATCAGCAGCGAGCTGTTCGGTAAATCCTCCATGTTCCACACCCTGCTGCAGGCCACCGGTCTCGACTACCACACCAACCCGGTGATGCAGTCACTGCGCCGTACCGGTGCCGCCCGCTTCCTCAACCGCAACTTCGCGCAGACCGTACCCGTGGTCAAACGGGACGAGGCACAGCAGATGCTCGGCCACGCCCCGGAGTGGATCGTCATCGAGGGGAGTGACAACCACCTGACACTGATGCCGGCGGTCGATCTGGTGCGCCATCTGCAGGACCAGCCGGAGGCGGAGATCAATCTGCTCGAAATCCCGGCCCAACGCTACGAACTGGCCCCGCTGCGCATGCAGGCGAGCCTGCAGGAGGCCTTGGAGATCCTCAAGGAGAGCAGCGCCGAAGCGCTCTATATCGAGTGGTACGACAGCCAGCACTACTGGCGCATCCAGGGCATCCTGACCCGCGACCAGATCGAATCGGCCTACCGTTTTTGAGCCAGGTCATCCCTTGCGCCGGAAACGGGGGCGTGGGTTCGGGAAATGCACTAGCATGGAAGTTTGATAACGACACCACCGCTAGGGGGGATCATGAACGACCAGAACAACAACCCTGAAACCATCCTCATCGACGAGCAGCCGATCCGTCTCGAGGAGTTGCTGGCCGATTACAACCGCCTCAAGGCCCAGACCGAGGCCGAGAAGAAGGCCGAGAAGAAGGCGGTCCGCAAATTCAACCAGGAGGAGGAGCTCAAGCCCTACCAGGCGGAGCTGATCCAGATGCAACAGTATCTGGAGAATACGCGCACCCGCATGATCATCCTCTTCGAGGGCCGCGACGCCGCCGGCAAGGGCGGCACCATCCGCCGGGTCACCCGCTACATGAACGAGAAGCACTACCGGGTGGTGGCCCTGGGCAAGCCGACCGAGGAGCAGAAGACCCAGTGGTTCTTCCAGAAATATGTCGCCCAGTGCCCGCGTGGCGGCGAGGTGGTGCTGTTCGACCGCAGCTGGTACAACCGCGCGGTGGTGGAGCCGATCTTCGGATTCTGCTCCCCGCAGGAGTACGAGAATTTCATGGTCGGCTGCCCCGGCTTCGAGAAAGACCTGGTGCGCCAGGGCACGGTGCTGGTCAAACTCTACTTCTCGGTCACCAAGGAGGAGCAGGCGCGCCGGTTCGAACGCCGCAAGACCGACCCCCTGCGGCAGTGGAAATTGTCGGAGATCGACGTCCAGGCCCAGGACCGCTGGGACGAGTTCACCCAGCAGAAGTACGAGATGCTGAGACGCACCAACACCACCCATGCGCCCTGGACCATCATCCGCTCCAACGACAAGCACCGGGCGCGACTCAACGCCATGAAAGTGATCCTCAACTCGGTGCCCTACGAGCGGCTCGATCCCCAGCTCGACTTCGTCCCCGACCCGGAGATCGTCATCTCCGGATCCAGGGAGCTGGAACTGATGGAGGCGCAACGCCTGCAGCGGGGCAAGTTCGTCAGCTGACGACCGCCTCAGCAATTTTACGTTCATTGCGGGAACCTGGCCGCCTGCTGGCGGCCAAAACCCTTATCAACGGCACCTCAACCTGAATCCATGAGCCCCTATCTCATCCTGCTGGGTCTGCTCTGGCTGATCTATTTCGGACTCCACTCCCTGTTCGCCTCGCTGTGGCTGAAGTCCCGCGTGGCCGCCCGCTGGCCCAACCTGATGCCGCGCTACCGGCTGCTGTTCAATCTGCTGGCCCTGCTCCTGCTGGTGCCGCCGCTGGTACTGATGTGGCGGCTGGGAGGCGAGCCCCTGTGGCGCTACCAGGACTTTGGAGACGTTCTGCGCTTCACCCTGATGGGACTGGCCATGGCGGGGTTCATCTGGTCCCTGCGCTACTACGACGGGCGGGAGTTTATCGGGCTGCGCCAGCTGCGTCAGGGTCTGCGTCAGATCGAGGATCAGGAACGGCTGCAACTCTCACCCTTGCACCGCTTTGTCCGTCACCCCTGGTACAGTCTCGGGCTGGTGCTGGTCTGGACCCAGGAGATGGATCCGGCACGACTGCTCTCGGCCTGCATGGTCAGCGGCTATCTGATCATCGGATCGATGCTGGAGGAGCGCAAACTGCTCGTCTATCACGGGCAGCGGTACCAGCGCTATCGGGATCGGGTACCCGGGCTGGTGCCCCTGCCACACCGCTTTCTGACGCGGGAGCAGGCCACGAGTCTGCTGCGGGAGGAATAAACCGGCCGGCCCCGTTGACGACAGGGCCGGTCGGGAAGGTGTGGCTATTGGTTGGGATCCCAGAAGTTCTGCGATCCGTAGGGATTAGGGCCATAGCCGTATCCGGGACCCATCATGCCCGGTCCCATCGTACCCGGCCCCATCATGCCGGGACCCATCATACCGGGATTGCGCATCATCGGCCTTTCGGGGTAATCGCGCATCATGCCCATGTGGCGCTGGTGCATGGCGTGGCAGGCGGCCCGCTCCTCATCGGTCATGCCGTCGATCACCGCCTGATGTTTTTCCCAGGTCTGGTCCATGGCCGACTGACGGGCCTTCCAGGGAGGTGTATCGGGCAGATCGATGCCGCGCTCCTTGGCACGGGCCTGCATCTCCTTGTAGTACTCCTCGCGTGCCGCCATGCGCTCTTCCGGCGTCATCGACATCATCGCCTGATGGCGCTGCATGCGCTCGGCCATATCTTCAGGCATCGCGCCCATGCCGGACGACTTCCAGGGCGGATCCTCCGGCAGCATGACGCCCACCTCCTTGGCCCGTTGCTTGAGATCCTCGTAGCGTGCCTCGCGCTCACGCCAGCGCTGCTGCATGGCGGCGGCCCTGGGATCGTCGCTTGGGGCGGCATAGCCGTATGACGCGGCATCTTCGGCGGGGGCTTCCGCAGCCTCGGCGGCTTCTGCACTCGCCGCCTCATCCCCTCCGCCCTCCTCGGCCATCAGCGGAAGACTCAGGGTCATGAGTGACGCCAGTGCCAAAACGGTCATTTTCTTCTTGTACATGGTTCCTCCTTCAGGGTGTCAGGTGTTGGTTGTTATCAGGGCTCTAGAGGCGACCTTACGACACCACCGGCGGCAAGGCACCGGCAAACCGCCTACTGTTCCTGTTTGTTTTTGGTCTTGAGTGTAGCCACTTTCTGTGCCAGTTCGGTCAGCAGCCCGTCCATGCCTTTCTCTTTTACCAGATTACGAAACGAGGTCCGGTAGTTGCTGACCAGGCTGACGCCATCCACGGTGACGTCATAGGCGTACCAGTCATCGTTGCGCAGGCGCAGCTTGTAGCTGACCGGGACCTCCTTGCTGGCGGAGGTGACGAAAGTCTGCACCTCGGCAATCTTGCCTTTCTGTCGCTCCAGCCCCATACGCACCGTCTGGTTATCATAGCTGTCCATGGCGGAGAAGTAGGTCTGCTCCAGCAACTCACGGAACAGGGTGATGAACTGTTCACGCTGCGAGGGGGTCGCGTTGCGCCAGTTGGTGGCGAGAATGACCTGGGACATGGATTCATAGTCGAATCGCTTCCTGACGATTTCCCGCACCTGGTCGCGACGCTGGATGGCGTCGAGATCGGGGTTCTGCAGCACCGCCAATACATTATCGACGGTCTCTTTGACACGGTCACTGGGAGTGACGGTGGCGGCGGCCGACAGGGTGGCGGTAAAAAGCAGACCAAACAGTAGCAAAGCGGTTAACCTGATCATCACTGATTTCCTGGCTGGGACTGATGCAGCATGTGACAATAACGTCATCGAAAGGTGCCTCTGGCGGAGACCGCGTCGTTAACGGGCACCAGATTCAAAACCGAACGCTATCATATTTGCGCCCGGGATTGATATGGACCCGACTTCCAATTATGAGCTCTCAGCCGGTCGTACCGACAGTTCCTGCAGCTCGGGCTCCAGATAGTCGGTGACATCCCAGCAGAGTCCGACACGCTGCTCGCTAGCGTCGCCCGTCTGATCGATACTGTAATTGCTGAAATCGAGCAGCCATCTGATTTCCCCGTCCGGCAGTATCAATCGATAGCTGATGCGTAATTCGTTCTCCTCGTCCGACTTGCGGAAAAGGGCGGCGACTCTGTCCCGGTCCTCCTCATGCACCAGGTCGAGTATCGCTTCGGGTGTCGGCTCGAAGCGTTTCGGATCCTGTCGGAACAGGGCAAACATCCGCCCGTCCCACTGACAACTGGCCACCGCCGGCTCCCAGACCCAGGCGGCGCTCGGCATCACCTCGCCCATCAGACGCAGTCGCTCGCGCTGCTGCCGACTCTCCGCCCGGTAGTCCAGCGTCTTGCGCTTGAGTTCCAGCAGCTTCTCCTTGAGCCGCTTTTCACGCCGCTGGAAATGACGGATCGCCCGCTTCAACTTTGCGTGCCTGGTGTTTTCCTTCTGGGCCACATAGCGATTGACCGCCCAGACCAGAAGCACGCTCCAAGCCAACAGCAGGGGCAGCCAGAGCCAGAGGGCGGGCAACTCCACCGAATATTGCTGCGGTCTCTCCACACCGGGCCAGCGGTGCCAGATCTCCTGCAACTCATCCGGGCCGATGCGGTCCAGGCCTTTCTGCAGCAGGCTGAGCAACTCCGCGTCTCCACTGCGGGTCGCCAGCGCCAGATCGTAGGACAGATCGAGCTGCTGCTGTTGTTCCAAATCGCCGATCGATGTGCGTTTCAACAGGTAATCGGCACTCGCGGCATCCCCCAGATAGGCGAAGGCCCGGCCATCGGTTGCCGCCCGCAACGCCTGCTCCAGGTCGGTAAACGTCTCCACCCGGAGTCCGGGGGCGATCTGATGCAGCTGCTCCCAGACACTCCCCTCCACGACGGAAACGACCTCACCGCGCAGACCGCTCAGGCCCGAGGCGGGGATCTCTTCAATGCCGTAAAGCGCCACCGGCAGCGTCAGGTAGGGGCGGGTGAACGCCACAGGCTCCGTCGTCTCTTCACCCGGCGGCCAGGCACCCAACACGTCCACAGCCCCGTCACGCAGTGCCTGGGTGAGTTCCACGGCATCCGGGTAACGGGTGATCTCCAACTGCAGTCCGAGATGCAGTGCCACCGCCCTGAGGTAGTCGGCCACCAGTCCTTGCGGGTTACTGCTGCCGGCATAGGAGAGCATCGGAGGCACCAGTTCGACGACGCCGATGTGCAGCGTCTGATGCTGATTGAGCCACTGCTTTTCCGCCATGCTGTAACGCACGGGCTGGCTGCTGACGAGCCCTGGGCTCGACAGACAGAGCAGTAGTAACAGGCGATGAATGGCTTTGCGATTAAACATTCACACAGTCACCTCTGACGGTATCGGCTTTTCCCCGGATGGAAGCCAGTCCGGAATGCCGCGCTCCCCACTCCCATAGCGCGAAGACATAACTATTCCACAAACCACCGCACTACTGTAACCCCAAAAAGTGGAACTATTTGTTGCCACATGGGCGTTGAGGTATCGTCATGAAGGTCAATGTGATCCGAATCGCCCCCCCACAACGAGCATGTCCCGCACCCTTCAGCCCTGGCGTTTGAGATTGGCCGCCCATCTTTTGTGGCAAGGCGGCATCCTGGCCTATCCGACCGAATCGGTCTTCGGACTCGGCTGCGATCCCCTGGATGAACGGGCGGTGATGCGGTTGCTGGCACTCAAGCGTCGTGATGTGAAAAAGGGCGTGATCCTGATCGCAGACGACTTCGAGCGCCTGGCACCCTATGTCGGCGATCTCCCGCATGAAAGGCTGGCGCAGGTGCTGCAACACTGGCCCGGGCCCTATACCTGGCTAATTCCGGCGGCCAGCTGGGTGCCCAAATGGTTGACGGGCGAGCACACCACCCTGGCCATACGGGTCACCGCCCATCCCCTCGCGGCGGCCCTCTGCCGGGCTGCCGGCATGCCGTTGGTCTCGACCAGCGCCAATCTCAGCGGGCGACCGCCGGCACGCAACCCGTTACAGGTTCGACTCCGCTGCGGCGGCGCGATCGACATGGTGTTGCACGGCGAGACCGGTGACCTGGCGAGGCCCACCAGCATCCGTGACGCCCTGACCGGCGCCACGCTGCGGGAATGAATCAACCTTTCGGGAGTAAAAAAAACCCACCCGGGGGAGGTTGGGTGGGTTCAATGCGCTTGTAATTAGCGCCGGAGGAGGATCGAAACCATAAAAACTACCTGTTACTTAGGGTTTCGGCAGCTCCGGTGAGATCTTTAGTAGAAATTTCGAATTTTTCAAAAACGAAATACACGCATTAAACCTTATATATTCAACATGTTACATTGACGCTTCGGGGTTCGCAGCCACTTCGATCGCAAAGTGTGAAGCGGATTCACAACGCCACTATTCAGTCTCCGCTGGCCTGCCCCAGACAGTCCCCCAGGTGCTCCTCGATCCACTGCCTCAACCAATGGCTGGCGCGTGAGCCATGAAAACGGCCGATCTCCTCGCCACTGACGAACAGGATCACGGTGGGAAAGCCACGCAGGCGGTAGTGCCCGGCCAGATGCATATTGTCGTCGACCTCGACCTTGGCCAGCAGCACCAGCCCCTCCAGCTCTTCGATCACCCGCTCCAGCGCCGGTGACAGGGAGAGGCAGGGCGCACACCACTCGGCCCAGAAGTCGACCAGGATGGGTTGCCGGTGCGAGGCCTGGATCACCTTCTCGTCATAGGTGGCCTCCTCCACGTCGTAGATATAGGGGGATGTTGCGGGTTGATGGCTCATTGGGACAGCCCTCATCGGCCTGATCGGTGGTTTGGGGCGTGCATGATAGGGTATCTTTAGCTTTTTACCCAAGCGTCAGAGGCCAGCCATGTCGAGCCGCAGCAGCCGATCCCCCTTTCCCGCCACCCGTATGCGCCGTATGCGCCGTGACGAGTTCTCCCGACGTCTCATGCGCGAGACCGAACTCTCGGCGGCCGACTTCATCTATCCCGTATTTGTATTGGAGGGCGAGGGGCAGCGCGAGGCGGTGCCCTCCATGCCCGGCGTCGAGCGCCTGAGTGTCGACCTGCTGGTGGAGGAGGCGAAGGCGGTCAACGACCTGGGCATCCCCGCCATGGCCCTGTTTCCGGTCACCCCCCTGTCGGCCAAGAGCGAGGATGCGCGCGAGGCCTACAATCCCGACGGCCTGGCCCAGCGGGCGGTACGCGCCTTGAAAGCGGCTGTGCCCGGGCTGGGCATCATGACCGACGTGGCCCTCGATCCCTTCACCACCCACGGCCAGGACGGCCTGGTCGACGACAGCGGCTACGTGATGAATGACGAGACAGTCGAGGTGCTGGTCAGACAGGCCCTGTCGCATGCCGAGGCAGGGGCGGACGTGGTTGCGCCATCGGACATGATGGACGGGCGCATCGGGGATATCCGCGACGCGCTGGAGGCCGAGGGCCATATCCATACCCGCATCCTCGCCTATTCCGCCAAGTATGCC
>JBNKYJ010000143.1:0-5058 GCA_050300835.1 Sedimenticolaceae bacterium | reverse complement strand
CCTGCCCCACCAATCCCGGTTCAAAAATATCATCCACTCCTCAGTCAAATGAGCAGATTGATATTGAACACTGTTCAGTCATGTGCTAAAACATAACTGAACATTGTTTATTTATCAAGCCCAGCCGCTTCAGAGGCGGTTTTTTCAAGGCACTTAATGAACGGTGTTCAGTAAATGGCCGGGGGAGATTCCAACTGCAATGAATCAACATCCACCGGCATGAACCGATTAATTGAACGTTGTTCAAAACAGGGAGGAAGCTATGGCTATCCAACAATTCATGCAACGCGCAGGGAGCGGCTTACTGATGCTCGCAGCCCTGCTGACAACCACCCTCAGCCAGGCCGCCGGCCTGCTGCAGCCCAGCGACGGCAGCCTGCCGCCGCTGGAGATTCGCGACCATCAGGTCTCCGTGGTGATCGAGGACGCCTATGCCGTCACCACCGTGGAGCAGGTCTTTTTCAATCCTCACGACCGGGATCTGGAGGCTCGTTACTCCTTTCCGGTGCCGGAGCACGGCTCGGTGGCGGAGTTCACCCTATGGATCGACGGCAAGCCGGTGACCGGCGAGGTGCTGGAGCGCAAGGAGGCGCGCCGGGTCTACGCAGAGGAGAAGGCGGCGGGCCGGGATGCCGGTCTCACCGAGAAGGATGAGTACAAGACCTTCGAGGTCCGGGTCTCGCCGGTGCGCGCCGGTCAGGAGACCCGTATCCGTCTGGTCTACCTGCAGCCGGCGCATGTGGATACCGGCATCGGCCGCTATGTCTATCCCTTGGAGGAGGGCGGCGTCGACGAGGAGAAACTCGCCTTCTGGACCGCCAACGAGCGGGTGCAGCGGCAGTTCAGCTTCGATATGAAGCTTCGCTCCGCCTATCCCATCGAAGCGATACGCATGCCGAACCAGCCCCAGGCCCAGCTCAATCAGCTCCCTGGAGGGGATTGGCGGATCCATCTGGGCAGCAGCGCCAACAGTGGCGCGATTGAGGAAGAGGGCGGCCAGGCGCAGGCGGCCCCCGCCGTTTCGGCGCCGGCCTTCACCCTGGACAAGGATCTGGTGGTCTACTGGCGCCACCAGGCCGGTCTGCCCGGCAGCGTCGATCTGGTGGCGCATAAACCGGAAGGCGAGAGACGTGGCACCTTCATGATGGTGGTGACACCGGGAGACGATCTGCAGCCCATCACGGAGGGCAAGGACTGGGTCTTCGTGCTCGATATCTCCGGCTCCATGCAGGGCAAGTACGCCACCCTGGCGGATGGGATCGAACGCGCGCTGAAGAAGCTGCGGCCGGAAGACCGCTTCCGCATCGTGCTCTTCAACGATGGCAGTCGGGAACTCACCTCCGGCTTCGTCAATGCCACGCCGGAGGCGGTGGCGCGCTATGTCGGCAAGGTGTCATCCACCTCGCCAGGCGGTAGCACCAACCTCTTCGCCGGCTTGGAACAGGGCTTGCACTCCCTCGACGCGGATCGCACCAGCGCCCTGGTGCTGGTCACCGATGGGGTGGCGAATGTGGGCGAGACCCGTCAGCGTCAATTCATCGAGCTGATCGAAAAGCGGGATATCCGGCTCTTCACCTTCATCATGGGCAACAGCGCCAACCGGCCATTGCTCGAGGCGGTGACCAAGGCCTCCAACGGCTTTGCCCTGAGTATCTCCAACAGTGACGATATCGTCGGCCAGCTGCTGGTTGCCGCTTCCAAGGTGACGCACGAGGCCCTGCACGGGGTCGAGCTGAAGATCGACGGGGTCAAGACGGGGGATATCACACCGCAGCAGATCGGCAGTCTCTACCACGGCCAGCAGTTGGTGCTATTCGGCCACTACTGGGGCGACGGCATGGCCGATGTGAAGCTGAAAGGGCGTATCTCCGGTCAGGAGAAGACCTATCAGACCCGCTTTGCCTTCCCCGCCACGGCGACGGACAACCCCGAGATCGATCGTCTCTGGGCCTATGCCGCCATCGAGGACGCCATGGACGAGATGGCCGACTTCGGCGAGAAGGCGGACCTGAAGCAGGCGGTCGTCGACCTGGGCGTGGAGTACGGTCTGGTCACCGACTACACCTCCATGGTGGTGGTGCGTGACGAGGTCTTCGACCAGCGCGGCATCAAGCGTACCAACCAGCAGCGTCTCGCGGTTGAAGAGGCGGCCCGCCAGCAGCGTGCCAGTCAGCCTGCGCCTTCGCGTCGGGTCGATAACCAGCAGCCGATGTACAGCTCCCCCCGTCCCCATTTCGGTGGCGGTGGTCATGGTGGCGGTGCCTTGGATGGCTGGAGCCTGCTGCTGCTCCTGCCGCTGGTCTGGCTGAGTATCAGCGGCCGGTTCAGGAAGGTGTCGTGACAGCGACAGCACGGCAATCAGGACGCCGTGGCGGCCTCACGCTGCCATGGCGAACCCTGCTGCTGACGGCGGTGGCCCTGGTCCTCTTTCTGTGGGCCGGGGCCGCGCCCGAACTCTGGGTCTACGACCGGCTCGCCATTTCCCAGGGCGAGTGGTGGCGGCTGATCAGCGGCCACTGGGTGCACAGCGATCTGGAACATGCGCTGTGGGATATCGGTGCGTTGTTGGTGCTGGGACTGCTGTTCGAGTCCCGCCTGAAACTGGAGCTCTTTGGCGTTCTGGCTTTGGGCGCCCTGGGTATCGATCTTTGGCTCTGGTATGTGGAGCCCTCACTCGCTTACTACTGCGGCCTCTCCGGCATTCTCAACGGCCTGTTGGCCTTGGGCCTGGCGCGATGGTGGTGGCAAGAGCGGCATCCGCTGGTCTGGATGACGGGGGCGGGTGCGGTGATGAAGATCGTCTGGGAGACAGCTACCGGCGAGGCTCTGTTGACCTCAACTGCCTGGCCGAGTGTGCCGGAGGTGCATGGGGTGGGGTTTATCTGTGGTCTGTTGCTGGCGGTCGTCGTTCCTGCGGTCAAAGAATACAGAATCACTCCACGTATAGATGAAGAGTGCATCCAGTGAGCCGTGCGGCCCATTGGCTGCGAATCGATGCTGTGCGGTGCGGCTTGTCGCAGCGAGACCCCGATCATGACTTACGGTGGGGCAGAGTCCCACACAACACGCTGAAATGGGCGGTAGGGTGGGGCTCTGCCCCACCAATCACTATAAACCTGAGCCAAAACCCGGCAAAATAGCCGCTCCCGGCCAAAGTGGTCACTAGCGTCAACGGCTAAGTTACTGATTAACTGTGCCCGATGCTGTGCCGGTCGAAAATTTCGACAGATACGAACAAACAGGAATCATCCATGGCATACGACAAGATTGTGGTCCCCTCCGAAGGTGAGAAGATTTCGGTAGACGCCAGCGGCGCGCTGAACGTCCCCAACAACCCCATCATTCCCTATATCGAGGGTGACGGCATCGGCGTGGATATCACACCGGTCATGATCAAAGTGCTCGACGCCGCCGTCGCAAAGGCCTATGGCGGCGAGCGCAAGATCGCCTGGATGGAGATCTTTGCCGGCGAGAAGTCGACCCGGGTCTACGGCAGCGATGTCTGGCTGCCCGACGAGACCCTGGAGGCGGTGAAGGATTTCGTTGTCTCCATCAAGGGCCCATTGACCACACCGGTGGGCGGCGGCATCCGATCCCTGAATGTTGCCCTGCGCCAGATACTCGACCTCTATGTCTGCCTGCGGCCTGTGCGCTACTTCCCGGGTACGCCGAGTCCGCTGAAGGCGCCGGAGCTGGTCGACATGGTGATCTTTCGCGAGAACTCCGAGGACATCTATGCCGGCGTCGAATGGGAGGCCGGTTCGCCAGAGGCCAAGGAGCTGATCGAGATCCTGCAGAGCAAATTCGGCGTCACCAAGATCCGCTTCCCCGAGACCTCGGGCATCGGCATCAAGCCGGTCTCCAGCGACGGCACCAAGCGCCTGGTGCGCAAGGCGCTGCAGTACACCATCGACAACGATCGCGATTCGCTGACCCTGGTGCACAAGGGCAACATCATGAAGTTCACCGAGGGCGCCTTCAAGAACTGGGGCTACGAGCTGGCCAAGGAGGAGTTCGGTGCGGTGGAGATCGACGGTGGTCCCTGGTGCAGCTTCAAGAATCCGAAGAGCGGCAAGGAGATCATCGTCAAGGATGTGATCGCCGATGCCTTCCTGCAGCAGATCCTGCTGCGTCCCGCCGAGTACGGCGTCATCGCCACCCTGAATCTCAATGGCGACTACATCTCAGACGCCCTGGCCGCTCAGGTGGGCGGCATCGGTATCGCACCGGGCGCAAACCTCTCCGACACCGTCGCCATGTTCGAAGCGACCCATGGTACGGCACCCAAGTATGCGGGTCAGAACAAGGTAAACCCCGGCTCCCTGATCCTCTCCGGCGAGATGATGCTGCGCCACATGGGTTGGTTCGAGGCCGCCGACCTGCTTATCGAGAGCCTGGGCGCCGCCATCTCCGGCAAGACGGTGACCTACGACCTGGCGCGTCTGATGGACGATCCTACGGAGTTGAGCTGCTCCGCCTTCGGCGATGCCATGATCGCCAAAATGTAAGCCGAACTGTACCGCGAGGCCCGGCAACCTCCATCGGGTTGTCGGGCCTCGTTACGTTCAGGGATCACATGCGCAGCCGTTTCGTTGGCTGGTGGGAAGCGGTAGTGTCTCAATATATCCACCTCGAATGAAACTTGCTTTGGTGCATCTAGCCGCCCCCTACCATTGAGCGCATTGCAGTGTGCGACCTAGCGCACCGTGACAGCCTTCCCGCTCTATGCCGAAAGGCAGGGCCCGGGTCCGACCACTCACCGCGCACTGGGGAATACTACCTACACTCCCACAACGGGAGCGCAAACCGTGGATAGAAGGCAATGTGCCTGAAAATCACACTTGTATCCTTCAGGTGAATAAAGCCTAATCCCCGGCATTCATTGGCAAGTTATTGATATATAGTATATCACTGCTGTCCCATAAACTTTCATGAGAACTGCAGGCTCGTTTGAAGTTGTGGGACTGGCGGTTCCGGTGGATCGCCGACGAGCAAGTCACGAAGACCTCGGCGATCAAATAGATTCAACTGCAGCATGCGCAGGATCTGCTGCATGCT
>JBNKYJ010000142.1:0-4846 GCA_050300835.1 Sedimenticolaceae bacterium | reverse complement strand
CCCGACTTGGCCGGCGGATTGAGAAACATCAGCGCCACCAGAAACAGGAAGGTGAAGGCGAGCAGGGCGTTGAACAGCAGATCGGTGAAGGGATCGGCGTCGAAGTCGCGGTGCTGGCGAAACATGGCCATGGTTCAGACGCCGCCCCCGGCGGCCGGTTGCAGGCGGGTCTCGGCCAGGTGCACCGCGGCCGCCACCAGGCGGTCGGCGGCCCGGTCCAGCATCAGATACTGCAGGCCCAGCAGCATGCTGCAGGAGAGGCCCAGCAGGGTGGTGTTGAGGGCCACTCCCATGCCTCCCGTCATGCGTTGCAGCAGGCCCTGGATGTCGCTCAGGTCGAAGGACTACAGGGCCGCAACCGGCGCCAGCATGAGGACGAAGCCCACCACCGTGCCGAGCAGCCCGAGCTTGAGCAGGAGACCGCTGACGAACCAGCCCGCCTCGTGCTGGCCGCGCGCCTGTTCGGCCATCACCTGGGCCAGCAGCTGGCAATCCCGGCCGCCCTCACCGGCGGCGGGATCGCCGGGTTTGCACAGCACGCTGCGCAGGAACTCCCCGCTCAGGGAGCCGTCGAGCAGGGGCGAGTCGGGGCGCAGGGGAGGGGGGAGTTCGTCGATTCCCAGGGCGATGCGCTGCAACGCCTCCTGTTCCGCTGACAGATAGAGGCTGCGCAGGGCGCAATGGCCGCTGGCGGCCAGGAACAGCAGGGCGATCAGCAGCGTGATGCGGGTCGGGTCCGAGACCAGGATGCGCTGCAGCAGTCCCTGATCCCACAGCACCCAGCCGGCAAACAGCATCAGTCCGGCCAGCAGCAGCCAGCGCAGCAGCAGACTGTAGGCGGGGATCGGCGCGGTCATCTTGCGGCAGTCACCATTCTGGTTTTCATCAACTATGGCATATAGCAAGGGGCATGCCTTGTTCCGGTCCCATGCCTGTGCGGCTCGGTGTGGTGCCGGTTCGCCGTTCTGTATCAGTAATGAGACAACAGCTTCGAATCTGAACAATCGCAAGGGTGCTCCGGGCAGGCGCCTGCCAGGATCGGCACGGCTCTTGGCCTCTATGGCCGGGCATGAATGTTGCTATTTCCCATCAATGCGTGCGCCACCGAAAATCACGCCCCCGATTCGACAAACAGCAACCAGGAGAGATTGACCATGACAAGGTTTCTGACGTACCTGAGCGGCTTCATCATCGCTCTCGTCACCGCTGCGCCAGCCCAGGCGGAAGACGAGCAGATGCTCAGTCTGGCCAACGCCAGAGGCTGTTTCATCTGTCACCGGGTGATGGCGGACAGCAGCGGTGAAAAGCCGTTGGCGCCCTCCTATCAGGAGGTGGCCGTGCGCTATCGGGGCGACAGCAAGGCCTTCGACACACTGCTCGACCGGGTGCTGCACGGCACCGCCTATCGGGCTCAGCAGTGGGAAGGCAAGGTGGCCATGCGCTTCATGCCGCCCAACGTCAACGCCTCCCGTGACGAGGCCGCCGCGCTGGTGCATTGGATCCTGTCACTGGAGGTCGACGAGGCGACGGTTCAGCGCCTCCAGCGACACGACAACATGCTGAGACTGGCCAGCGTCAGCGGCTGCACCATCTGTCATCGGGTGGATCCGGTGACGGAGACCCGGGTGGTGCCTCTGGCGCCCTCGTTCCGCGAGATTGCCGCTCGCTACCAGGGCGACTCGAACGCCCAGGCCGACCTGATGGAGTCGGTGCTGAAGGGCACCGAAGGCGGCACCAAGATCTGGCACAACGTGAACATGCGCTTCATGCCGCCGAACGTGAACGTACGCGAGGAGGATGCCGAGACCCTGGTGGCCTGGATCCTCTCCCTCGACACCAGCACTCTGCCCCAGCACGCCCGGGTGCCGCTCAAACATCCTTGAGGCGATCACCGGCTTGGCGATGGCAGACAGGGACCGACCGATCCTGCCGGGTCGGTCCCCCGCAGCCGTCGGCTGGCGCCTAAAGGGAGGCGTGTGCCGGAGTAGGGGCGCCGCAAGGTGCCGGTGGCAGGGAGCGGGAGGTCGTGATCGCGTAAATCACGATTCGTGATACAAAATAAAAATTTATCGTTTTTCATAAGACTTTCCGTCCCCCATACTTCCTCCTAACTCAATTTCAAATTTTTTATCTACCAGGAGGAGGTCCAGGCCATGCCCCAGACTGCCACACCACCCAACACTGCCGCGTCCATACCCCCGCTGTTCGATGCGGGCGGTTTCCTCATCGATCATCGCTCATGGAGCGAACAGCTGGCCAGCGAGCTGGCCCTGCAGGAGGGCGTGGGCGATCTGAGCGAGAACCATTGGCAGGTGTTGCGACATATCCGCGACCGCTATCTGAGCCTGGGCGCCCTGCCCAATATGCGCCTGGTCTGCCGCGCCACCGGCATACCGCGCACCAAGGTCCATCACCTGTTCGGCAGTTGCCTCAGCATCTGGCGCATCGCCGGATTGCCGGATCCGGGTGAGGAGGCGAAGGCCTACCTGACCTGATGCCCCGCCACCTGGGCAGGCTGCAGGGATCGATCTGTGAATGGCGCGCCGCGGTTTGACCTTCATCAAACCCGGATGAGGCGCTGAGCGGGAGAATCGACGCCAATATCCACTGTTGGCGATCGCTCCCATGAGAATCGAGATCCAGTTGTTCAACAGCCTGCTCAAGTACGCTCCGGGTAACGAGCGGTTCTATCTGGATGTCCCTGAAGGCACGGGGCCGGCCGAAATCGCCCGGCTGTTGGGGATCCCGCCGGAGGAGATCTTCGTGGCCTGGCGCAACGGCATCAACGTCATGGATAGTTTCGGGGGCGTCGTTGAAGACCGGGTATCACTTTCGGAGGGTGAGCGGGTGGCTTTTTCCGGGCCTGTGCCTTTCTCCCGCGCCTATGGCGCACCGGTCTGCTGAAACGTCCCCAGGGGTAAGCGACGGCGTCAGCCGCCGCCCCGCTGCATGGCCCGGTCCAGGCGGGTGAGCAGTCGGCGTCTCTGTTGCGGGGAGCCGGCGCTGAATGCATACGCCACATTCAGCAACGGCAGGGTGAGGGCACCGATGCGCCGTTCGCTCCGGGACAGGATGGTGATCTCCAGCTGAACCCCGTCCTGCAGTATGCGGTAGCGGTCTTCCGCCGTGGCAACCCAGTTTCCGCGCACACCCAGGTTCAGGCCGTGCTCGAACTCCCGCTGCGTGGCCGCCATCTCCCGTTCGAGCCGGTCCGGCGGTATGCCGTCCGGCCAGAGCTCGTACATCAGCCCCCCGCCACGGGGGGCCAGATGGCCAGTTCGTCGTTCTCCTGCAGTCTGCGGCTTGCGCGTTCACTGGGGGCGACGAACCACCCGTTGACCATCACCAGGTGGGCGCTCTCCTGCGGCACCCGGTAGTGCTCGATGATTTCGGCAATGGTGTCCTCGGGATCCACATCCACCACCATGCGGTTGCCCCGAGCGGCCTCAGGCGGTAGCAGGTTGGACAGGCTGGCATAGAGTTTGAGTGCGATCTTCATGCCACTGCCTGTGTCGCTCCCACATAGGCGGCCATGAAGCGGGTCGGATCCCGCATCAGCTCCTCCTTTCCTCTGCCAAGCCTTATCCGGCCCTGAATCAGCCCGCGCAACACACCCACGTGCTGGGTCCAGCCGATGGAGGTGGCGCCGACCAGGATGTCGTCCTGAAACTGCAGGGAGAGATAGCGGGAAGCTGCCTCGTCGACCCGTTCGATGCCGCTGCCGCCCGCGTCCTCGCTCACCCCCCACCATTGACCGAAGGAGGTGGAGATCAGGCCCAGGGTGTCGAGCACGTTGATCGCCAGCACCCCTTTCAGGCGGCTCTCGCCGCCGGCCATGTTGATGGCGGCCACCCGCGCCTGATCGGCGGCGTTGGGCTGGATGGCGGAGACCAGGTGGGCGCCGGTGAAGAGGTCCGGGGCCTCGGCCACGTCGCCGGCGGCGTAGATCTCCGGCACCGAGGTCTGCATGCCGTCGTTGACCAGTATGCCCTTGGCCATGTGCACCGGGCTGCCCTCCAGAAAACCCATGTTCGGCACCACGCCGGCGGAGACGATGACCACGTCGCACTCCAGCGATTCGCCGGTGGAGAGTTTGACCATGTACGCTCCGCCCTGGGCCGGGTCGATCCGTTCCACCCCGGCGGAGGTGCGCACCCGGATGCCCTTGCCCTCCACCCAGTTCCGGATCATGTTGCCCGCTTTCGGCGTCATCATGCGCGGCACCATGCGGTCGCCCATCTCCACCACGGTGAGTTCCACCCCGCGGCTGGCCAGCGCCTCCATGATGATACAGCCGATGAAGCCGGCTCCCAGCTGCAGAACCCGGGCGCCGGGCTTGGTCAGGGCGGCGATGGCGCGGGCGTCCTCCAGGGTCCAGCAGGTGTGCACATTGGGCAGGTCGATGCCCGGGATGGGCGGGCGTACCGGATGCGAGCCGGTGGCGATGAGCAGCCTGTCGTAGCTCTCGCTGTGGCCATCCTGAAACAGTACCTTGCGCTGATCGGTATCCAGGGAGACGGCGCGGCCGCGCAGTTGACGGATGCCCAGGTTGTCGTAGTGGTCCGGTGACTTGCGCAGATAGGTGCCGCTTTCGTCGATATTCTCTTCCAGCAGGTAGGGGATGGCCATGCGCGAGTAGGGCGGGGCATCTTCGCTGCCGGCCATCACGATGTCACAGTCGGCATCGTAGCGACGCAGGGTCTCCGCCGCGATCACGCCGGCGGGACCATTGCCGAGAATCAGGTGTTTCATGGGTTAACCTCTCAGTGGTAAGCGCAGTACGGGTTAGGGCCTGTTGACACGCATCCAGAGAGCCATTGGATGCTTGTCAACAGGCCCTAGTATA
>JBNKYJ010000141.1:0-12778 GCA_050300835.1 Sedimenticolaceae bacterium | reverse complement strand
TTCACTCTGGCTCCGGTGCCGCACTACGACCATCGGCTGCCGCTGGAGCAGGGGACCCGCGACCGTCTGCTCGAACTCGGTCCCAAGGGTTTCGCCGACTGGACCCTGGCCCAGGAGCAGGCCCTGTTCACCGACACCACGCTGCGCGATGCCCACCAGTCGCTGCTGGCCACGCGCATGCGCAGTGACGACATGCTGCGTATCGCCGAAGTCATCGCACATAAGGTGCCGAACCTCTTTTCCCTGGAGATGTGGGGCGGCGCGACTTTCGACACCGCCATGCGCTTCCTCAACGAGGATCCCTGGGAGCGTCTGGCCAAGCTGCGTGAACGCATCCCCAACATCTGTTTCCAGATGCTGCTGCGCGGAGCCAACGCCGTGGGTTACTCGAACTACCCCGACAACGTGGTCGGCAGTTTCGTGCGCCGCGCGGTGGAAAACGGTATGGATATCTTCCGCATCTTCGACAGCCTCAACTATGCGGAGAATCTCTATCCCGCCATGGAAGCGGTGCTCGAGGACGGCCGGGCGGTCTGCGAGGCGGCCATCTGCTACACGGGCAATATTCTCGATCCGAAACGCAACAAGTACGATCTCGAATACTACATCGCCATGGCCAAGGACCTGGAGGCGCGGGGCGCGCATATCCTGGCCATCAAGGACATGGCTGGGCTGTTGCGGCCCTACGCCGCCGACGTGCTGTTCCGCGCCCTCAAATCCGAGGTCGGTATCCCGATCCACTACCACACCCACGACACCTCGGGTATCAACGCCGCTTCGGTGCTGCGTGCCGTCGACGCCGGGGTGGACGTGGTCGACGGCGCCATCGCCGGCCTCTCGGGTTCGACCTCCCAGCCCAATCTCAATTCGATGATCGCCGCTTTGGAACACACCACGCGAGATCCCGGTATCAACCGCGGTGCTTTGGACGAGATGTCACACTACTGGGAACACGTGCGCAGCTTCTACAAACCCTTCGACACCAGTGCGCCGCACGGTACCGCCGAGGTCTACCTGCACGAGCTCCCCGGCGGACAGCTGACCAACCTCAAGGAGCAGGCCAGTGCCATGGGGCTGGGGGCGCGCTGGCCCGAAGTTGCCCGTACCTACGCCGAGGTGAATCAGCTGTTCGGTGATATCGTCAAGGTCACGCCCAGCTCCAAGGTGGTCGGCGACATGGCGATCTTCCTGGTCACCCGGGGCCTCAAGGCCCAGGACGTGCTCAACCTGGCGCCCGGTTCGGTGCCCTTTCCCGAGTCGGTGATCGATATGCTCGCCGGCGGACTGGGGCAGCCCAAGGGGGGCTGGCCAAAGGCGCTGCAACACATCGTTCTGGGTGACCGCAAGGCGATCACCGACCGCCCCGGGCTGCATGCCGAGCCGGTCGATTTTCAGCCACTCAAGTTCGAACTGACGGAAAAACTGGGCCGCGAGCCCAGCGACGACGACCTGCTCAGCTATCTCATGTACCCGAAGGTCTTCGAGACCTTCGAGCAGACCCGTGAACAGTACGGCGACCTGTCGGTGCTGCCCACCTCGGCCTTCTTCTACGGCCTCAGCATCAACGAGGAGATCGCCGTCGAGATCGAACCGGGCAAGACCCTCTTCATCAAGCTGCTGCACCTGGGCGAGGCGGACAAGAAGGGCAGGCGCACGGCCATTTTCGAACTCAATGGCGATGCCCGGCATATCGAGATTCAGGACAAGAGCCTGGTGGTCGACACCGCCGCCCGGCCCAAGGCGAGCCCGGACGACCTGCGTCAGGTCGGCGCCCCCATCCCCGGTAAGGTGACCCAGATCTCGGTCAGCGTCGGCGACCAGGTCGCCAAGGGCGATCCCCTGTTCACCCTGGAGGCGATGAAGATGTTCACCACGGTCAACGCCCCCATGTCGGGCGTGGTGAAGAGCATCGAGGTCGAACCCGATGCCACCATCGAGGCGAAGGATCTGCTGTTGCGATTCAGGTGATGCCGGCGGGACGGCGGCATGTCACAGTACTGCCGCCGTGCCCCTAAACCCATTTGTCGAAGTTGCAGGAATATGCTGCACGGGGCAGGTGATCGGTGTCTGCCTCTATTACTGACCTCTCTTTTGATCATCCCCGACTTCAGCTGATCGAGGAATCACTCAATCTCGCGACTTGAGGCCTTTTTCTTTCTTGCCGGATCGTTCGTTTTCAATTGTGAATTTCAGGGGGATTTGAAACCTTCCGACTTCAGCTCGAAAAGCGCCAACTATACTTTCTACAGAAGGATCTTTGTCTCCAACAGGCTCATAGCCGACAGCGAGATGGAACGAAGGAACGCCACCCATTCAGCCTGTCAAGGGTTCCCTATAAGAAGATTGTGTAGGAGAGAGGCTTGTGAAAGATTTAATCTGGGGCGAAACGCTGAGTGTCGATGTGGACGAAATCGACGAGGATCATCGCCGACTGGTCGAGCTGTTCAATATCCTCAACCACGCGGTGGAGGAGGGGGACTCGACGGACTATGTCGAGACCGTACTCGACGAGCTGATCAGCGGCACCGTATGGCACTTTCGCCACGAGGAGCGACTGATGCTGAAGTACGGTTATGGAGGCATGGCGGAACACAAGGCCGAACACCAGGACCTGATCGAAAGCGCCAAGGGGCTGCAACAGAAGTACCTGCAAGGGGGGAGACGCCTCTCGCGTGAGGACATCGACTACCTGGAGCATTGGTTGACCGGCCATATTCTCAGTGCGGACAAGGACTTGGGGGCTTATCTCTCGGCTGAGATGTAGCGGGTGGTGGCCAAGGGCGCTCGATGGCTCTGAAAGGCGCTCACGGCTGGATTACGCAAACGGTCTCCAAAGGCAATCCCGCCACCAGGGCGGGATTGCAGGAGAGATCCGTTCTCAAGAGCGTCTTTAGAAATGAATCAAGCCACCTCCAACACACATGGCTATTGCTGAATACTGCCGAGATAAAAAACCAGTTCCAGGATGCGCTGTCGGACCGAACTTCCCGGTCCCGCGTAATCGGGACCGTAATACTCGATAATCTCCCGACTGTATCGTTCACCCCAGATCGGCATCTCGTCGGTACCGTGCGCCCTGATCCTTTGCGGATCCCGAATCCACTCGTAGACCTTCTCCTGCGGGAAGACACCCCCATTGTTCTTGCTCAGCAGGGTGAGGTCGGGAGGTGTCTGTTTGAGAAACTCGATGAGGGGGCCGTCACCTTTGCCACCGACACCATGGCAGGCGGCACAGTTTTTCTGGAATTCCATTTTACCAATACTTTCCGGGCCAAGATCCTCTTGTGCAACAGCGACGCTCGCGGTGGCAAGACAAACCATGCTTACCGCCCAAACAGCGGGCTTCGCTATGCGTGGTGATTTCATGTGACGATCCTCCGATGGTTTTGTTATGGAACGAGTTGATAGACTGTTGTTATTCTGGTTGAGAAAGCAGGTGAAAAAGCGTGTGTAAGCTAAAGCTTAGTTGACCTGTTCCCGGTTGCAATGTCGTCTTATGCGCTGATTTTGTTGAATAATTCAATATTCGCAATATTGGGTCCCAAACCGAGCATGCCGGAGAATCCGGTGAGCATTCTCCGGCTTCGCATCAGCGGTAAGATCGCTCCAGGCACGGGTAAGCGCTTTCGACAGGGGACAACTATCATGTATCAATTAAACCCTATTGGATCGTTCCTGATTCACTGATGTTATGAGTGAAAAATCAGTCAGTATCTATTTTGGGGAACTGCTGGGGCGTTACGGATTTGGCGAGGGTCATCCGTTCGGGCCGGATCGTATCCAGGCCTTCTGGAAAGAGACGCTGAAACAGGGATTAGACAAGCGGGTGCATGTCGCCACTCCCCGAATGTGTGATGAGCGGGCGCTTTTGGCCTTCCACACCCAGGACTATATCGCCCGGGTAAAAGCCCAGTCGAAAGCCGGCACAGGCTTTCTCGATCTGGGTGATACTCCGGCCTTTCGCGGCGTCTTCGAGGCGGCGTGTGCCGTAGCCGGTTCGGTACTCGACGGCATGGAGAGCATCGTCTCGGAAAGCCACCCGAAAGTCTTCGTGCCCATCGCGGGACTGCATCATGCGCGCAGGGATTCGGCGGCCGGCTTCTGCGTCTTCAACGATGTGGGCGTGCTGATCGAGAACCTGCGTGTGCTCCATGGTATCCGGCGCATCGCCTATGTCGATATCGACGCACATCATGGCGACGGCGTCTTTTACGCCTTCGAAGCGGATCCGGATTTGATCCTTGCCGATATCCATGAGGACGGACGTTTCCTCTATCCGGGCACGGGCGCGGTCGAAGAGACCGGCAAAGGCGCCGCCAAGGGCACCAAGCTCAATGTCCCGCTACCGCCCTTTGCGGATGATTCGCTCTTCTTCAAAGTCTGGCCATCGGTGGAGGATTTCATCCGCCGGGGTAAGCCGGAAATGATCATCCTGCAAGCCGGCGCCGACAGCATAGAGGGCGATCCCATCACCCATATGGCGTTCACGCCGGCCGCTCATGCCCATGCCGCGAAACGGCTCAACCGGCTCGCAGACGAGTTCTGCAACGGCAGATTCATCGCTCTGGGGGGCGGGGGATATAACAGGGACAATCTGGCACTGGGATGGAATGAAGTGGTCCGGGGTATGCTGAACGAAAAATGATTGCGGATTACCCGGAAATGCATCACATGCATCTACCAAGGACAAGCTAGGGCATGTTCGCTTGTGAGGTCAACGTTATGGTTCTTGCCTCTAAGTGAGGCTTGCGACTTCGGGGCCTGGGCCAGACAATACCTTAATAGTTCCTATACTCTCACTAGGCTGGTCCCATTCTTGCTGCTTTGTCAGAAGGATTCCAGCTACACCCGGTGGTCGCCCAAAGCTGACCCATGTTGGATCGAACCATCCCGCATGCGCACCAAAGCCGCGCACCAAGAGGACATCTGAATGAAAGAAAAGAAACAAAAGTCGAAGAAACAGAAGGCCACCAAGGTCAAGGTCGTCAACGACAGCTTGAACGTCGGCGTAACGGCCAAGCCCTGTCTGGTCACGCTGTTTGAGGAGCGGGAAATCTCTCCCGGCAGCAGCCTGATGGGCCCCCTCGGTGGGCTTGATCTGACCGGCTATGGCGAGTATCGCCTCACGCTGCACATCGCCGGTACCGCCGGAACACCCTTCAGCGTCGCCGAGCTGTTCGGGCCCGCCGGTTCGGTCGATCAGATGAAGTTCGACGTCGGCAACGGTGTGATCGGACCACAGGGCACGTTGAACTACCGTGCCCGTTTCGACATCTTCGGTCCCAAGAATCTGTTCATCCAGATCCACAATGAAGGCGAGGAACCCTTTATGCTCGACGGCACCTTGTACGCGGTACAGTAAACTGGGTCTGCCGGTCAATACCGGAAATGCTTGCACAAGCATAGCACCTGACACAAACAACGAGCCCTGCAGCATAACTGGTGTGAGGAATCTCGTTCGGTGCCGACATCGTTGACGCGGTGCTGCACCTTTGTGGTATTAGCCCAAACCTGCACGGCACTATTCATTAACTCAGAAATTTTTATATGGCGCTTCAAGCATAAAATCTAATTCTAATTCACCTTCAGATTGTTATTAGAATGACGCGTGATACGCGCCAACTGGCGGCTATACGCCATATTTTGGCCCTGGCACTGATCACATGATTGGCGATCAGACATAAATCAGAATCGCCACGTAATGACTGATACTGCCGGCCAGTACGAACAGATGCCAGATACCGTGCATCCACGGATACCGCCTATCCAGCGCATAAAACACGATACCAGATGTGTAGAATATCCCTCCGGTCAACAGCCATATGAAACCAGTGAGTGGCATCACCTCGAGCAGCGGCTTGATCGCCAGCACGATCATCCAGCCCATCACGAAGTAGATGATCATCGGCACCACACGCGCACCACGCGGCGGTAGTGCGTCGAGCACCAGGCCCAGTATCGCCATACCCCAGATCACGCCGAACATCCACCAGCCCACAACACCGTTGAGCGATACCAGCGTCAACGGTGTGTAGCTGCCGGCGATCAGCAGATAGATGGCCTGATGATCGAGTACCCGAAACACCTGTTTAGCGCGTCCAGTCGGCAGGCCGTGATAAAGCGTGGAGATCAAATAGAGCAGAAACAGCGTGCTACCGTAGATGCTGAAGGAAACGATGCGGCGCGTACTCCCATCCTGCGAAGCCACCACAACCAACACCGCGGCACCCGCCAGCGCTAGTGCAGCCCCGATCAGATGTGAAATGCTGTTGAAGCGTTCTCCTTTGATCATGTTTCAAATTCCAACCTGTCCAGTGCATCAGGTTTCCACTTCAGGGCATGGGCAGGAAAAATCTCCAGGAGCGAAGATTCGATGCGCACGATATGGTTCTCCCTGGACGCGACAGCAGCCGGTGTGGCAGTAGCGAAACAGGCTGGGTAAACAGATCCTCAGTGACATGTTCGATGCTGAGATGAAGCATGTTAGTTCACCTTTCAAAAACATACGCAGTGCTCACGGAAAAGACTTAAATCAAACCTGCCCGGTCACAGCACGAAAGCGATCCTTGAGGCTCTCTCTCACGGCACTTTCATACAATCGATAAATTGTTGCAACATTGGATTATTGCACAGTGTCCGCCTCGCTAAGCAAGCGCCGATCTGTTACAGCAACATTCACCTCAACCCTGTGTTCCAAATGATCATCAACCAGGAATATCGCAGGCCCTTCCTGCTCGATGTTGTCCATCTTGATGCTGACCACTTCCCGCTTCCCGGCTTCATCCGTGCAGGTTTGTGTTATGACAAGATGATAGACCGTCTCACGGTAACGGTAGTGTATCTTCAACCCAGTCCAATGCGACGGCAGGCAGGGTTCGATGAACAGCCTGTCCGTCTCCAGCCGCAAGCCCAGCAGTGACTCCAGGATCAGCCGGTACATCCAGCCGGCCGAGCCGGTGTACCAGGTCCAGCCGCCGCGTCCGGTGTGCGGGGCGATCGCATAGACGTCGGCCGCCATCACATAGGGCTCGACCTTGTAGGTGGCGATCGCTTCGCGCGATTTTGCATGATTAGCCGGATTGATCATGGTGGTCAGTTCCCACGCACGCTGGCTGTCGCCGAGAGCCGCGAACGCCATGGCCGCCCAGATGGCGCCATGGGTGTATTGCCCGCCATTCTCTCTGACACCCGGTACGTAACCCTTGATGTAACCCGGATCGACATCGGATTGATCGAAAGGTGGATCCAGCAGTTGGATGAGTGCATCGTCCCGCCGCACCAGTCGCTCATCCATCGCTGCCATGGCCATGCGTACGCGCTGGCCATTCCCCGCGCCGGAGAGCACTGCCCAGCTTTGCGAAATGGAATCGATCTGGCATTCACTGCCCTGCGACGAGCCAAGTGGTGTACCATCATCGAACCAGGCGCGCCGGTACCAGGCACCGTCCCAGGCGTGGCGTTCGAGACGCTTCCTCAGGAGCGTGGCGCTTTCCATACAAAACGCTGCAAATTCACCATCGTCGTGTCGGCGTGCAAGCGTGCCGAACTGGCTCAGCACCGTATATAGAAAGAATCCCAGCCAGACACTTTCACCCTTGCCCTCTATCCCCACACGGTTCATGCCGTCGTTCCAGTCACCGGAGCCGATCAGCGGCAGTCCATGTGGGCCCAACCGGAGGCCATGACGGATTGCGCGCACGCAGTGTTGATAGAGGCTCTCCGTGCCGCCAGAGTGGCCGGGAAGATCGAAGTAGGATTCATCATCGGGACCGAGTGGTCGTCCCTCCAGATACGGCACGGTTTCATCCAGCACGCCGGTGTCGCCACTGCTCAATACATAGCGGGAGGTCGCTAGTGCGAGCCAGAGATAGTCGTCGGAACAACGGGTGCGCACCCCCCTGCCGGAAGGTGGGTGCCACCAGTGCTGGACATCCCCTTCGACAAACTGACGGCCCGCACAGAGCAACAGCTGGGCGCGCAGCAGCCGGGGCTCCGCGTGCACCAGCGCCATGGCATCCTGCAACTGGTCGCGGAATCCGAAGGCGCCGCCCGATTGGTAATAGCCGCTACGTGCCCACAAGCGGCAGGCAATGGTCTGGTACAAAAGCCAGCCGTTGCTCAACACGTTGAGCGATTCGTCCGGGGTCTCGACCTGAACCGCGCCGAGGGTGTGGTTCCAGTAGTGCCAGACCGCATCGAGTGCCCGCCGCGCGGCATCGGCACCCCGGAAACGGTGCACCAGCTGGCTGGCGCTCTCGCCACCCGGAATTCCCCCCAGGCCGAGTCTGAAGACCACCTCGCGCTCCTCCCCGTCGGCCAGATCGATATGGACCTGAATCGCGGCACAGGGGTCCAGACCGGTGCCCAGCCTGCCTGACAGGTGGCTACGCGCAAGGGCCGCCGGATCGGCCAGACTGCCGTTGCGGCCGATGAATTCGGTGCGATCGCAGGTGACACTGCGGCTCGTGTCGTCCACATCGAAGAAGGCTACCCGGTCGGGAAACTCGGTGTTGTAGGGATTGCGGGCATAAAGCGCACCGCTGTAGGGATCGAGCTCCGTCGCCAGGTACATGGCCGATTTCGGCCGCAGGTCGCCCAATACCCATTCCACGTATCCCGTGGCGCTGAGCCGGCGTGAGCGGCCGGAGACGTTGCGCAGCTTGAGCACGCTGAACTTGACCGCTGCGTCCTGCGCCACATAGACCCAGAGTTCGGAACGGATTCCCTTCTCCGTATGTTCGAACACGCAATAGCCGAAGCCGTGCCGACTGACATAGGGCGTCTCCCCACGCCTGGGCAAAGGTGTCGGCGACCAGAAATGGCCGCTCTCTTCATCACGCAGGTAAAGGGCTTCACCGCTGGCATCGGTGATCGGATCGTTGTGCCAGGGGGTGAGACGGAATTCGTGGGCATTCTCGCCCCAGGTGTAGGCTTGGCCGCTCTCGGAAATGACGCAGCCGAAATTCGGATTGGCGAGCACATTCGCCCAGGGTGCCGGGGTGAGCTGATCGGGCTTGCTGGTGATGACGTACTCGCGTCCGTCCGGGGTGAATCCGCCGATATCGTTGGCCAGAATCAGCTCCCATTGCGGCACTTCGAAAGCCGCTTCCGGCTCCTCCTGTCGCGGCCGGCTGGGTGTGAGACGCGGTACGCGCACCTGCGCAGGGCCGGGACGGTTGACCTGCTCAGCCAGAGAACCCCGGCTGTCGCTGAGGATGACGCGGGCGACGGTCTGGAACAGGATGCGATCCTCCTCGGAGATCTGCTCCGCAGAGCGGACGAAGATGCCCCCCGGCCGCTCCATGACCTGGGTTTCCAGACCCACCGCCACCATGCCCAGAATCTGATCCTGCAGTACCTGCCGATAGCCGGCATGGTCTTCGTTCCAGATCACCAGGTCCACCGCCAACCCTTTCAGTCGCCAATAGGCATGGGCCTGGATGAGCTGGCGCACCAGCTCGATATTGGCCAGGTCTGCGATGCGCAGCAGCACGATGGGCAGATCGCCGGAGATGGCATACCCCCACAGGCCGGATTGCCCGCGATGGTTGCGCATGACGATGCTGCTGTCGGCGCGCAGTGCCGCGTGCGCATAGATGATCGAGTTGGCCAGGCGCCCGTAGAGTTGCGCATCCGCCTCGCTGGCGTTGATCTGGCGCAGCACCACCTGGGCATGGGTCCAGGCCAGTTCGAAGACCCGGTCGGCCAGACTCCGGTCCTGATATTTCCCGATCAGGCCCAGCGCCGTCTCGCGGCTTTCCCCGATGCCGTATACCAGGTCCACGCTCGCCGACGCTTCCGGCTCGAGCGTGATACGGCAGCGAATGGCCAGCGCCGGATCCAGCACCGAACCCTGGCTGCCGGACAATCTCCCCGCTTCGGTCATCGCCCAGGGAGCGGCGGCGCTGCGTCCACGTCCGATAAAGCGCGCACGGTCGCCCTCATAGGAGAGTTCGACGACATCCGCATCGTGTACGGCCATGAGATGAAACATCCAGGGCACACGCTCGTCGCGGGAGCGTGGTCGTCGGCTGCAGAGCATGGCCCGACGCGACTCGACGATCTCGGTCTGGACGAAGAGATTGCTGAATGCCGGATGCAGGGTATCGGCGGCGGCGGCCGCCAGCACCACCTCGGTGAAGCTCGTGACTTCGATGACGCGACGTACAGATGAGCGGTTGGTGATGATGACTCGCCGCAGTTCGATATCGTCTTCCGGCGACACCACGATATCGGTATGGGTGTCGAAATCGCCGTCCCTGCGGCGATATTCCGCACGTCCTTCCGAAAAGATCGCCTCGTAGTGTTCCGCCTGGCGCAGGCAGGGTTGGTGGGTGGTCGACCAGGTCAGACCGTTCTCCAGCTCGCGCAAGTAGCAGAACGACCCCCAGGGATCGCGGGTGCTATCTTCACGCCAGCGCGTCACCGCCAGGTCTTTCCAGCGGCTGTAGCCGCCGCCTGCGTTGGTGAGCATGACATGATAACGGCCGTTGGAGAGCAGCTGCACTTCCGGCACCGGTGTGTAGGGCGTTTCGAGCACGCGTATCGGCATCTGTGCGGCTTCGCTGATCTGAATGTCGGTGAGCTCGGTGCCATGGGTATAGAAAGACGAGGTCTTGGGTATCTTCTCCTGCAACAACAGCAAAGCGGCCTGAAACAAGGGATCGGAGGCGAAGCGTTGCTGCATCGGCTGATCGAGCAACAGCGAAGTCAGGGCGAGCAGACTCATGCCCTGGTGATGGGCCATGTAGGCGTGTACCAGGGTATGGGATTCGCCGCGCCTTTGCCGTGTCGGGGTGTAGTCGATGGCTTCAAAGAAGCCGAACTGTCCTTCCGCTCCGCTGGCGGCGAGTTGCTGCAGATTCAGACAGGCCGCTTCCGGTGCCACCATCAACGCCAACACCGTAGCGTAGGGGGCGACAACCAGATCATCGGCGAGTCCCCGTTTCAACCCCAGACCGGGTACGCCAAAGGCGCGGTACTGGTAGTTGAGATGTACGTCCACCCGGTTGTAGCCGGACTCCGACATGCCCCAGGGCAGATCCAGCTGCTGGCCATATTCGATCTGCCGCGCGACCGCCGCGCGGGCGGTCTGATCGAGCAGCGTGTTTTCGTAGACCGGCATCACCAGCTGTGGCATCAGATACTCGAACATGGACCCGCTCCAGGAGAGCAGGATCGGCTCGCCGCCGGCGCTGGTGAGCAGACGCCCCAGGGCGAACCAGCTTTCCTGGGGCAGATGTCCCTGGGCGATGGCGACAAACACACTCAGGCGGGCCTCCGAAGCCAGCAGGTCGTAGTAGCTCGCATCCCGCCGCCGCTCATCCAGGTTGTAGCCGATACTCAACAGACGCGAGGTCTTGTCGTAGAGAAAGCCATATTCCATCTCCGCGAGTTCGCCTGCCTGCAGGGCCAGGCGCTGGAGGGTCGCAATGCGCGCCTGAGCACGCGCGCTGGCCTGCTCGGCGTGACTGATCAGGTTGCACAGCCAGACGCTTTGCGCGGGTGACGTGTCGTTGTTCAGCAGACTTTCGAGGCGCGGCGAGAGCGTCACCTCCAGCCCTGCCAAGCTTCGCAGTGTCGGGATCTGATGGATCTCGGGCAGTTCGAGCCATCTCTCCGGCGCTACCGGCAGTCCGGCCCAGGGTGCGAGGAACGACAACTCATCCAGCATCGCCTGGCACTGCCGTTTTAACGCCATTGCCCACCAGCCCATATGGCTCTCGGGTTCATCGCCAAAATCATGGACCAGCGATTTGGCGGCGTGCACGAGTCGGTCCAGATTAAGCCTGATGTCCTGGAGCGTGGCGGGTGGGGAAACGAGGGCGGATTCAAGGATTTTGCGAAATGGCGCGAGGCGGGTTGTCGCTGATTCGTCCGTCTCTTGCAAAATCTCAAAGGTGGTCCGCAAGCCGTCCAGCCAGCGTGGCTCCAGGATCGGGCGATCCAGCAGTGAGAGCAGACCCGGACGCAGGGTCAGCAGATGGCCGGCCAGATTGCCGCTGTCCACCGTGGAGATGTAAGCCGGGTGAAGCGGCTGCAGCGTTTGGGTGTCGTACCAATTCAGGAAATGGCCACGATGACGTTCCAGTCCTGTCATCGTCTCCAGTGTCCGGCTTGTGCGCTCGACCAGCTGCCCCGCCGGAATGTAGCCGAAGTCGTAGGCGGAGAGATTCGCCAGCAGCGTCAGCCCCATATTCGTGGGGGAGGTGCGATGGGCGAGTGTGGCGGCACGGTACTCCTGGTAGTTGTCCGGGGGCAGCCAGTTGTCGTCCGGGCCGACGAAGGTTTCGAAGAAGGCCCAGGTCTTACGGGTGATGCGGCTGAGAAACCGGGTCTGTTCGTCGCTCAGCCGGGCCTCGCGGCGGGCCAGCGGCAGACTGATCCACCAGGCGATGGCGGGGGATGCGAGCCATAGGAGCAGAATGGGTCCCGCCACCGCCAGTGCGGCCGGATTCAGCGTCATCAGGAAGGTCATGCCGAGGATGGCGATCACGGGGGCTATCCCCATGGCGCGGAACGCGGCAACGAGGTCGCTTCGGCTGAGTCGTTCCTGATCGCCGGAAGGATTCCATTCCAGCAACTGCTGACGGGTCACCAGCAAACGCCAGTGTGTGCGCAGGATGGCGTCCATACTGTAGAAGGCTTCATGCGGCAGCGTCACCAGAACGAAACCAGCCTGGATGAATCGCTGGCCGACGGTGCGGAGCATGATGCCGAGATGCTGGTGCAAGCCGATATCTTCGGGTTTACGCAGCAGATCGAGCAGGCTGGCCAG
>JBNKYJ010000140.1:0-17681 GCA_050300835.1 Sedimenticolaceae bacterium | reverse complement strand
CGGCAGTCCCAGGTTGCCCGAGTTGTTGAACATCATCGACGGCAGCAGCACCCGGTTGGGGATCTTCAGCAGCAGGGCCACCGGCCAGGCCAGCAGGCCGGAGCCGATGACGATGATGGCGGTCCCCCAGGCGACCGACTGCCACTCGGGCGAGTCGGGGATCTTCTCCGACAGCACGTAGAACAGCAGTGCCGGCACGAAGAGATTCATATTCACCCGGTTGGCGGTATCCATGTCGCTGCCGTTGATGCGACCGTACAGGTAGCCGAGGGCGGCGATACCGAACACCGGCAGGGTGACTTCGAGGATCTGGCTGAACATCGGATGTCTGATCAGGTTGGCTTGAGAGAGCGTGCCAGTTTAATGGTACTCACTCGAGTGTGCCATCAATCCGTAGCCAGCGAACTGTGCAATGGACTGTACGGTCTGCACGGCGACCTCACGCGGGTCATCCCACTCACATCCGAGGGGTGATGTTCAGCAGGCTGTTGGTCTGAAAGATTCGATGCTCGAGCCTCACTGTGGCGACGGTGCGCCTATTCCATAGTGGATGCATGGCAATCCTTTCAGTCGGAGTCGAGCGCTTCAGTTGACCCCCGCATTGCGTGGAGCGATTATGGGTCAGCCATCATCGGCGATGATAATGACGCCGCTTGCCGACAGCCGTTCATCGGCTCATGCCATGGAGACCATAACAGTGAAAAGCCTAAAAGGTATTCTCCTACCCCTCATGCTCAGTCTGCTCATTGCAGGGTGCACCACGCCACCCACCCTCTCGGAGCAGCAGGTCATTACCGAATACGATCAAGTGGCGACATTGAAGAATCGCCTGCAGGAAGACCGGTCGGAAGGTTTGTACGATCTTGCCCCCGCGGGTTTTGCGGCGGCGGAATCGAAACTCGATGAGGCCATCTCGCTGGGACGCAGCAAGCGTGTTGACCAGGTGACGGCCCTGGTCGAGGAGGCCAATACCATCGCGACCAAGGCGGAGGCGGACGCGGCGACCACCAAGAACCTGATGCGCGAAGTGCTGGAGGCGAGGCAGAAGGCGATCGCCGCCGACGCCGACAGCATGCTGAAGGAGCGCTTCGATGCCCTCGACAACAAACTGCGCAAGGCGGCGGAGAAGGTCGAGGATGGCGACCTGGAAGGGGCCAAGAAATGGCGTCAGGAGATGATTCAGGGCTATGCCGAGGTGGAGTTGGATGCCTTGAAGCAGGATGCCACCGAACAGGCACGGCAGGATATCGCCGATGCCGTGAGCAAGGATGCGGACGATTTCGCGCCAAAGACCCTCAAGCTGGCCCGGGAGGAGCTGGCCCTGGCGGTGGCGGTGCTCGAAACCAACCGGACCCAGCGGGAGAAGGCGCGCGGCCATGCCCTGCGTTCGAGCCAGCTGGCCATGCAGAGCGTGGAGATCACCGACCTGATCCGCGACTTCGATCGCCGCGATTTCAGCATGGAGGACATCGTGATCTGGTATCAGAAACAGCTGAGCATCATCAACGAGCCCTCCGGTGAGCCGCTGCCGCTGCATCTCTCCAACCACGAGGTGGTGCAGACCCTGCGCAACAAGCTGGCGACCTACGCCATGATGCAGGAGTCCGAACTGGCCACCCGCATGGACCTGCAGACCCGCCTGGAGGCGGTGGAGAAGGCCAATCGCGAAGCCCAATCCCGCTATGACAAGATCCAGGACCTGTTCTCGCCCAACGAGGCCAATGTCTACCGGCAGGGACACAACGTGCTGCTCGAGCTGCACTCCTTCAATTTTCCCAGTGGTCAGAGCGAGATCCAGTCGGAGAACTTCGCCCTCCTGGACAAGATCGTCACCGCGATCCGCAGCTTCCCCCATCCCAGTGTGGTGGTCTCCGGTCATACCGACTCGGTGGGCAGCACCAACGTCAACCTCAACCTCTCACAGCGCCGCGCCGAGACGGTGGCCTCCTTTCTGGAGAAGGTCGGCGGCTTCGACAGAACCCGGCTGACCGCCATCGGCTATGGCGAGTCCCGTCCCGTCGCCAGTAACGAGACGGCGGCGGGTCGGGCCTCGAATCGACGTATCGAAGTCCTGATCATCAACGAATGATGTCCGCGAGCCGCCGCATCCGTTGCGATGCGGCGGCGCCTCGTGGCGGAATGCCGCATTCCTCGGCTATACCGATTCGGTTTCGCCGGAATGGCTTTGACGTGAGGCAATAGTGTTTGCACTGCTTTGTCCTAAGATAACAAAACAATAACTCCTGGTTCCTATGCATGAACAATAAGACCTCCTCCGAAACCCCCGGCAGCAGCTTCTCAGTCGCCGTCACCGGCTCCGGGGGCAGTGGTGCGGTGACCACCGGCCGCATCCTGCTGGAAGCCGCCGCCGAGTGCGGATTTCAGGGTCTGATGACCCGCTCCGCCGGTCCCCAGATTCGGGGCGGCGAGTCGGCCGCGATGATCCGCTTCAGCGCCGATCCGGTGGAGTGCATGGGGGACGAATACGATCTGCTGGTGGGCCTCGACTGGCTCAACATCGAACGTTTCGCCGACGAGATACCGTTGTCCGGGAAGAGCCTGATCCTGACCGACCCCGCCGCCGGCGAGGTTCCCGCCCTGCTCAGGAGCAACGGCGCCGAGGTGCGGGAGGTGCCGTTCAAGAAGTTCGCCTCGAGCCTGCCGGGAGGACGCCTCAATATGGTGGCCCTAGGCGCCGCGGCGGTGGTCTGCGGCCTGCCACTGGAAGCCATGGAGAGCAGTGTGCAGCGCATCCTCAAGCGCAAGGGCAAGGAGGTTGTCGATACGGCCCTGCAGGCACTGCGCATGGGCTACAATCATGACCGCCGCCCACGCATCTCGTTGCAGGCTCCCGAGACAAAACCAAGCCACTGGAGTATTACCGGCAACCAGGCGTGTGGTCTCGGTGCCTTGCGGGGCGGGGTGCGTTTCGTCGCCGCCTATCCGATCACGCCCGCCAGCGAGATGCTGGAGTGGATGTCGCCGCGGCTGGAGCGACTCGGCGGATCGCTGCTGCAGGCGGAGGACGAGCTGGCCTCCATCAATATGATCATCGGCGCCTCTTTCGGCGGCGTGCCCTCGCTCACCGCCACCTCCGGTCCCGGTCTCAGTCTGATGGTGGAGGGGCTGGGTCTGGCGCTGGTCAGCGAGACGCCGGTGACGGTGGTCAACGTGATGCGCGGTGGCCCCTCAACCGGCATCCCCACCAAGTCGGAGCAGTCCGATCTCAACATCGCCCTCTACGGCATGCACGGCGACGCCCCGCACCTGGTGCTGGCCCCCACCTCGATCCGGGACTGTGTCTTCACCACCCAGTGGGCGGTGCAGCTGGCGGAACATCTGCAGGCCGTCTCGCTGGTGCTGTCGGATCAGTCGCTGGGACAGTCGCAGGCCGTCATCGAGGTTCCGCCCGAGCGGGAGCTGCCCCTGCAGCGAAAAGTAGAGCCCGCCCCCGGAGAAGACTACCAGCGCTACGCCATCACCGGCGACAATGTATCGGCCATGTCCCTGCCGGGCACTGGCGGCGGCATGTATACCGCCGACGGTCTTGAACATAACAGCCATGGCACACCCTCGAGCATGGCGGTGGATCATCGGGCCCAGCTGGCCAAGCGACTGCACAAACTGGAGGATTTCGACTTCGGCGACGACTGGGCGGAGGTGGAGGGTGAAGGCCCACACTGCCTGGTGACCTGGGGCTCCTCTGCCGGTGTGGTCAGGGAGGTGGGCAACTGGATACGTGCCCAGGGCGGTGAAATCCGGGTGGTCGTACTGCGTCTGCTGATGCCGCTGCAGCGGGAGAAGCTGAAAGTGCTACTGACCGGCGCCAGCAAAGTCATTGTTGTGGAACAGAATCATGGCGGGCAGCTGTTTCATTATCTACGCGCCGAAGGGGTGCTGCCCGAGTCGGCGGAGTCCCTCGCTCAACCCGGACCGCTGCCCTTGCGACCCGGTCGAATCCTGCGCGCTCTTGGAGGTGACACGGCATGACGGTTCCTGCACTCAAGGCAAAAGACTACAAGTCGGGTATCAAGGCCGTTTGGTGCCCCGGCTGCGGCCACTTCGCGGTGCTCTCGGCGTTGACCAAGGCCATGGCCCACCTGGAGCTGGTGAAGGAGGATGTGGCGGTGGTCTCCGGTATCGGCTGCTCCTCGCGGTTGCCCGCCTATATCGACACCTACGGGTTTCACGGCGTACACGGCCGGGCGCTGGCGGCGGCTTCCGGTCTGAAGGCGGCGCGACCCGATCTGACGGTGATCGCCGCCGGCGGAGACGGCGATGGCTTCTCCATCGGCGGCAACCACTTTCTGCACGCCTGCCGGCGCAATATGGACATGACCTACATCGTGATGGACAACGAGGTCTACGGCATGACCAAGGGACAGGCCTCGCCCACCACCCTGCCCGACTGGTGCAACAGCAAGATGACACCCCATGGCACCGGCATTCCCAGTTTCAATCCGGCCGCCATCGCCCTGGCCGCGGGAGCAGGTTTCATCGCCCGCGGCTATTCCGGAGAACCCTCGGAGCTGACGCGACTGCTGGTGGAGGCGATCGAACACCCCGGATTCGCCTTCGTGCAGGTGTTGAGCGGTTGTGTCACCTACCGCCCCGATCAGAAGCGCTGGAAGGAGGAGGTGCATCCTCTGGACAGCGATCTGCCGACCGACGACCCGGTGAAGGCGGCACAGATCATCGTATCGGATGACGGCAAGGCGACGGGGGTCATCTATGCCAAGCGCTTTCCGGTCTGGCAGCCGGAGAACCGAACGGATTCGGATCTGCACACCATCGAACAGGAGTTTCAGCTATGAGCGACAGCGACGCCGTGATCATCGAAACCGTGGAAGAGTTCCTGGTGCACGCCATGGAGCTGGAGGAGGCTTCGCAGGAACACTATGAGGAGTTGGCCGACACCATGGAGGTGCACAACAACTTGGAAGTGGCCGAACTCTTCCGCAAACTGGCGAACTACAGTCGTCTGCACGCCGAGGAGGTGCACCAGCGGGCGGCCGACAGGGAATTGCCCCAGATTACTCCCTGGGACTTCAAGTGGAAGTGCCCGTCTGCGCCTGAAGCTTTCTGCATGGAGGATGCCAACTATCTGATGACCACCAATCAGGCCCTGGAGATCGCGCTCTTCAACGAGGTTCGCGGGCGGGACTTCTACCAGGATGTTGCCGACAACACCCCCAACGGGGAGGTCAGAAAAATGGCCCTGGAGATGGTGGAGGAGGAGAACTGGCACGTCGAAATGCTGCGCGAGTGGCAGGCCGGCATTGACGCCCAGGAACCCCAGGAAGACCTCGATCCTCCCAACATACCCGAGTAGGGCCTGCACCCGGGTGGCCCGGATAGGGTCAGCCCCCGGTTGACGATCTTCTCTGTCGGCGAGATTTCGCCATTTCTCACTAACCGACCCTACCTTCGGGAGTCGGGTGGATTACCCATTTTGCCCGGGATGGGTGTGGTATCGCGCTTCTGGGACTATTTTCCCATCTCTGGTTGAGCTTCAATTATCCTCAGAAGTGGGAGAGTCCCCAGCGTAGATACCCTGAGAGGAGGTTGTCGTCGTGTGTGCATGGAAATTGAAAAAGCGCTCGAAGCAGGGTGTCTTAAGCTTTTCGAAAGCTATGCTGTCTACGCTGTTGTACCAGGGACGTCATGTCACAGACGTCGACGAATCAGCAGAGAGAAGGGATAACGCGGCAGTTTTCGATCCAATGTCGGTGTCTGCTTCGCAGACGCCCAGCAACCCGCAGGAGCCCAGTATGCTCAACTATCTGGAAAGAAAGACTGAAAAACGGATTTTCTACAGTTACCTGCACCGCTTTGAACTGACTCAGGAACACCTGAGCCCCAAGGCGTCACGCCTGTTGCTCAGTGAAATCTACCGGCATTCCAAGATCATTTCAAAGCGCTTCGGCGAGCCACTGTCGAGCGTTTCGCGCAATGTCATCAGTGCGGCCGCCTGGGGTACCATCTATTGCCTCTTGGGCGCCACCCGGATGAGCGAGTTGAGACCGGACTATAGAGAGATCGTTGACGAGGTTGAGTTGGAGTTGATGCTCTCTTATACGGAGATGGAATCGGAAACAACCATCTACCGTGATATCTTTTCCATCCTCTCCGAACATGGCCTGTGTCATCCCGAGGTGTCGGCACTGATTGAAGCCTGCATGATGAGCCATGCCGAGGGCCAGGTCTTCGAAAACCAGGTATCGGCGGCCGGGGCGTGACTGCGGAGTGTGTCGCAGCGATAAGCGCCTGCCGGATAACCGGCTAAGCCACAGTCGCGACTTCTTCTAGACGACCGAACGTCTCTTGGCCAACAGCGCCAGGGCGGGAATGATGAGCAGCGAGATGAGTGGCGCTGTCAGCATGCCGACGCTGTCGGTGTCATCAATTCCCTCGGTTCCCATCATCGGTGGAATGACCAGCGGCGTGACATAGCGACGCATGTTGTGTCTGTCGGACAGAAGTCCTTAGAATTCCGACTGATGACAACCATCCCCCTCAAGCGAGTCTTTCCAATGAAACGCTTCCATCTGGTCTGTTTTGCCGTTTTTTGTTCAGCGAGTTTCACGCTATACGGAGCGGCCACATTCGTGGGCGGTTCAAACTGTACGCGTTGTCATGAGGGGGTAAGCGAAAGCTGGCGCGGCTCTCATCACGATCTGGCCATGGCGGTCGCAGACGATGAAACGGTGTTGGGTGATTTCAACGATCGGGAGTTCACCGCAGGAGGCGTCACTTCACGATTCTTCCGCAAGGACGGTGGCTATTTCGTCCGCACCGACGGTGCTGATGGAGCGCTGCACGACTACGAGATCGCCTATACCTTTGGCTGGTATCCGCTGCAGCAGTATCTGATCGAATTTCCGAACGGACGCCTGCAGGCTCTGGGCATCGCCTGGGACAGTCGTCCAGCGGAGCAGGGCGGACAACGCTGGTTCCATCTCTATCCCGGGGAGGTCGTCGACTCTCGTCATCCGTTGCACTGGAGCGGCAGGGATCAGACCTGGAACTATCAATGCGCCGAGTGCCATTCCACTCATCTGCAAAAGAACTACGCGCTGAAGACGGACAGCTATCAAACAAGCTGGAGCGATATCGATGTCGCCTGCGAAGCCTGTCACGGTCCCGGCTCCGAACATGTCGCCTGGGGCAGGGCGGTGGAAAAGAATCCCGCTCGGCGTAATGAGGCAGACAAGGGGCTCGTGGTAAGTCTGGCCGACCGGGATGGCGCCCGCTGGGTGATCGATGCTGAGAGCGGCAAGCCGGCGCGCAGCCTGCCGCGGGCCGAACATACGGAGATCGAGCTGTGCGCGCGCTGTCATTCCCGGCGGGGTGCCATCTGGAGTGAATACGAATATGGAAAACCCCTGGCCGACAATTATCGGCTCGCCTTACTCAACGACGATCTCTATTTTCCCGATGGGCAGATCAAGGATGAAGTCTATGTCTATGGGTCGTTCATTCAGAGCCGCATGTACCGGGCCGGCGTGACCTGCAGCGACTGCCACAATCCTCACAGCCTGCAACTGCGCGCCGAAGGCAACGGCCTCTGCACCCGCTGCCATCAGCCTATGCGTTACGACAGCAGGGCTCATCACCAGCATGAGACGGACTCGGCCGGTGCGGCCTGTACCGCCTGCCACATGCCGCAGCGCACCTACATGGTGGTGGACGCGCGGGCCGATCACAGCCTGCGGGTACCCCGGCCCGATCTGTCCGCCCGCCTGGGTACGCCCAATGCCTGTTCCGGCTGTCACGCCGACAGGACCACGCAATGGGCGGCGGAGCGGGTGGCGAGCTGGTATCCGAACAGCGACTATCGCGGCAAGCATTTCGGCGAGACGCTGCAGCAGGCGGTAAACGGGGAACCCGGGGCGGCCTCGTCCCTGCTTGCCCTGGCCGCCGACATGGAACAGCCCGGCATCGTGCGCGCCACCGCCCTGGACCGTCTGGCCCCGTCGGTGCAAGCACAACACCGCTTCACCCTGCAGCGTTTGCTGGGAGACGACGACCCGCTGGTGCGAGCGGCCGCGCTCCGCACACTGGCTGCCTTCGATATAACGGCCCAGGTCGATCTGGGCTGGCCGCTGCTGGAGGACCCGATCAGATCGGTTCGGCTCGAAGCGGCGTCACTGTTGGCCCAACTGATGCCGCACAAGCTGCCGGACAGGTTTCGTACTCAACTCTCGAGCGCCATCCGGGAATATGTTCAGTCGCAGGCGGTCAATGCCGAGCGGCCGGAGTCTCACCTCAATATCGGCTTGGTGGCGACCGCGATGGGAAGCGTGACGCAGGCCGAGAAGGCCTATCGGACCGCCTTGCGGCTCGATCCGGAGTTCGTGCCCGGCACCGTCAATCTGGTCGATCTCTACCGGCGGCTGGGCAAGGACAGTGACGGAGAGAAACTGCTGCATGAGGCAATCAACAGGGGCGGTGAGCATGCCGATCTGCAACATGCATTGGGGCTGTTGCTGGTCAGGCAGAAACGTTTGCAGGAAGCGCTTGCGCCATTGCAAAAAGCCTCCCTGCTCGCGCCGGATCGTCCCCGCTATGCCTATGTCTACGCACTGGCGCTGCAGGGTGCGGGTGATCTGCCTCAGGCCCTGGCCGTACTTGCCGACGTCAATGAACGACATCCGGGGCGGCGTGAGATACTGAGCGCGCTGATCGACCTTCACGACGCACAAGGCGATCGTGAAGCCGTCCGCCGGTATTCCAATGAACTATCCCGGTACCAGCCTGCAGCAGAGTGAGTCAACATAGATTAATGCGGGTGATTTTTTCAAGATTCAATGAAAACGTTCATGCCGTGTTGGGTGTGTGTCCATTTGACAATTTCCATATGGCGAAACAGCAGCTTTTGAGCTAACTTGCCTGAAGATAACAACAACGAAGATAACAACAACGAAGAAAGCAACAGCGCATCAAGGGAGAGGATTCATGAAGCGACAAGCCAGGGCATTCATTTGCCGTCTTGCCATCGTCACTATCACGCTTTCCACTGCAAGCTCGGTTTTTGCCAGTGAGAAACCGAACATTCTGGTGGTCTGGGGCGATGATATCGGGCAGTCCAATATCTCACATTTCACCCACGGTCTGATGGGTTACAAGACACCCAACATCGACCGCATCGCACAGGAAGGCATGACCTTCACCGACTATTACGGCGAGCAGTCCTGCACCGCCGGCCGCTCCTCTTTCATCACCGGTCAAAGCGTGTTTCGCACCGGACTCTCCAAGGTCGGCCTGCCGGGTGCCAAAGAGGGCATGATGAAGGAGGACCCCACCATCGCCACCGTGCTCAAGGCCCAGGGCTATGCCACCGGCCAGTTCGGCAAGAACCACCTGGGCGACCGCGACGAGCACCTGCCGACGATGCACGGCTTCGACGAGTTCTACGGCAACCTCTACCACCTCAACGCCGAGGAGGAGCCGGAGAACATGGATTACCCCGGCGACCGGCTGATGCCCGATGGCAAGACCTTTCGCGAGAAATTCGGTCCCCGCGGCGTGATTCACTCCTGGGCCAATGCCGACGGCACCCAGCGCATCGAGGACACCGGCGCGCTGACCAGGAAGCGCATGGAGACGGTGGACGACGAGACTTCGGACCGGGCAATCGAGTTCATCCGGGAACAGGAGCAGGCGGGCAAGCCCTGGTTCGTCTGGTGGAACGGCACCCGCATGCACTTCCGCACCCACGTCAAGCCGGAACTGCGCGGCATCTCCGGCCAGGACGAATATTCCGACGGCATGGTCGAACACGACCGCCACATCGGCAAGTTCCTGGATCTGCTGGACGAGTTGAAGATCGCCGACAACACCATCGTGTTCTATTCCACGGACAACGGACCGCACATGAACACCTGGCCGGATGCGGCCATGACGCCGTTCCGTGGCGAGAAGAACACCAACTGGGAGGGCGGCTGGCGTGTGCCGGCCATGGTGCGCTGGCCCGGCAAGATCAAGCAAGGCACCTGGAACAACCAGATCGTGCATCACATGGACTGGCTGCCCACACTGGCGGCGGTAGCCGGTGACAGCGATGTCAAGGATCGCCTGCTTCAGGGGACCGAGCTAGGGCCCCGCGCGTACAAGGTCCATCTCGACGGCTACAACATCCTGCCGATGCTCACGGGTGAGACGGGCAAGAGCCCGCGCCAAGAGATCTTCTACTTCTCCGACGACGGCGATCTCACCGCGATGCGCTATCAGGACTGGAAGCTGATCTTCATGGAGCAACGGCAGGAGGGCACGCTCGCGATCTGGGCCAACCCGTTCACGCCGCTGCGCGTGCCACTCATCTTCAACCTGCGCCGCGATCCCTACGAGCGTTCACAGCTGACCTCCAACACCTACTACGACTGGCTGATCGATCGCGCCTACCTGCTGGTGCCGGCGCAGGCCTATGCCGGAAACTTCCTGAAGACCTTCAAGGAGTATCCGCCGCGCCAGAAGGCGGCGAGCTTCAGCCTGGAGCAGGTCATGCAACTGCTGGTGCCGAACGGCGGTTGACGGGTCTCGGGAAGCGGGCCTTGCGCCTGCTTCCCGATTCAATCGGATCGCCAGGCGGGCCGCCGGCGCCGACCGATTAAGGTTTGGAAGGACTTCAATATGCACGCGACACGGCTAATTGCAGCTTTTCTGCTGCTGTTCACGGGCGGGGTTCATGCGGATCTCCTGCCGTCCTGGAATGACGGGCCGTCGCGAGCGGCCATCATCGCGTTCGTCGAACGCGTTACCGAGCAGGGCGGTGCCGACTACATTCCGCCCGAGGCGCGCATTGCGGTTTTCGACAACGACGGCTGCCTGTGGTCGGAGAAACCGGCCTATTTCCAGCTGCTGTTCGCCATCGACCGCGTCAAGGCGCTGGCCCCACAGCATCCCGAGTGGTCTTCGACACAGCCGTTCAAGGCCGTCTTGGACAACGATATGAAGACGCTGGCGGAGGCCGGTGAACACGGCCTGCTGGAGCTGGTGATGGCGACACATGCGGGTATGACGACGCAGGAGTTCGAAGCCGTGGTCCGCGACTGGCTGCGCACGGCCCGGCATCCGCGCTTCAAGCGTCCCTTCACGGAGCTGGTGTTTCAGCCCATGCTGGAGCTGCTCGGCTATCTGCGGGACAACGGCTTCAAGACCTTCATCGTTTCGGGCGGGGGCATCGAGTTCATGCGGCCCTGGGTGCAGGAGGTCTACGGCATCCCGCCGGAGCAGGTGGTGGGCAGCACGATCGAGGTGAAGTTCGAGATGCGGGAGGAGGGTCCCGTGCTGGTGCGTCTGCCCGAGATCGATTTCATCGACGACAAGGCGGGCAAGCCGGTGGGTATTCATCGCTTCATCGGCCGCCGCCCGGTTTTCGCCGCCGGCAATTCGGATGGCGACCTGCAGATGCTGCAGTGGACCACGGCGCGGGACGGCGCCAGCTTCGGCCTGCTGATTCATCACACCGATGCCGAACGCGAATGGGCGTACGACCGCAAGTCCCACGTGGGCAAGCTGGACAAGGCGCTGGACCAGGCAGTCGATGCCGGCTGGAACGTGGTCGATATGCAGAAGGACTGGAAAGTCATCTACCCGCAGCCTTGAGTGCCGAAAATAGCGACGGAAAAAGCTTCCCGATAAGAACCCCGGTCAGGCCCGCCGCAGCACCGCGATCGGTGGCGTGTTGAACAGGTGCCAGCTGGCGACACCGCCCGCCAGTCCGACGCCCAGCGCGCCGCCGATGATGGCCGCCAGCCACATCCAGGGATCCAGCTGCCAGGGCAGCTCGAACACGCCGGTGGCCAGCGACCAGCTGATGGCCGTGGCGAGCCCCGCGGAGACGAGTCCCGCCAGGCCGCCGAGCAGGGCGAACTCCAGCAGCACCGAGATCAGCAGCCGGCGACGGCTGAGCCCCAGGGTGCGCAGGATCGCCGCCTCCTGGATGCGCAGCTCACGGCTGGCCTGGATGCCGGCGTAGAGCACGATCACCCCCGCCGCCAGGGTGAAGATAAACACCGACTCCACCGCCATCACCCCCCGATCCATGATCGCCCGCACCTGCTGCATCAGGGCGCTGACATCGAGGGCGGTGATGCTGGGGTATTGCTGGATCAGTCCATACAGCAAGGGGCGCTTCTCGGGCGGCAGATGGAAGCTGGTGATGTAGCTGGCGGGCTGTTGCGCCAGCAGGCCCGGGGTGCCGATGACGAAAAAATTCACGTTGAACGAATCCCACTGTACCGAGCGCAGGTTGGTCACCTTGCCTTTGACCCGGCTGCCCGCCACCTCGAAGGTGAGCTCGGCGCCGAGCGGAATCCCCAGGGTCTCGGCGATGCCCTGCTCGACGGAGAACCAGGGTTTGTCCTGCTCCTGAGCTTTCCACCAGCGCCCGGCCGCGATCTCATTGTCGTCCTGCAGGTCGCTGGCCAGACTGAGATTGAAGTCACGGGTCGCCAGCCGTTTCGCACGGGGTGATGTGTAGTCGTCGGCGGAGACCGTATGCTCGTCGATGCTGAGCAGCCTGCCCCGGATCATCGGATAGAGGCCGCTGTTGGGTACACCGCCCTGTTCGAGCAGGGTCCGTACCCCCTCCACCTCCCGGGGCTGGATATTGATCAGAAACTGGTTAGGGGCATCGGCCGGCAGGGCGTTGCGCCAGCTGTCCAGCAGGTCGACCCGCACCATGGCCAGGATCAGCAGGACCGTGATGCCGAGGCCGAAGCCGGTGAGCTGCACGCTGGTGGTGGCGGGGTTGCGCGAGAGGCTGGCGAGCCCGTAGCGCCAGGAGCCGGCGGAACGGCTGCGCAGGGGTCTGAGCAGATGCACCAGCAGGCGCGAGACCGCCAGCAACAGTGCGAGTCCGGCCAGCAGTCCCCCGATCAGCTGGAAGGCCAGCTTGTCGTCACCGATCTGCCAGATCAGCAGCACTGCCAGCGAGAGCAGGGCGGCGCCGACGGAGATGCGGTAACCGAGGGAGGGCGCGCCGAGATGGCGCCGGAACACCCGCAGCGGCGGCACCCGGCTTAGGCGCAGCACCGAGGGCAGGGCGAAGCCGAGCAGGACCAGGATACCGGTGCCGATACCCGACAGCAGCGGCCAGGCGGTGGGCGCGGGAATACGCTGGGTGAACCAGTGTCCGACCAGCTCGATCAGCAGGTCCTGTACCAGCAGGCCGATGGCCGATCCGGCCAGGCTGGCGATCACCCCCAGGCCGAGCAGGCGTAGCAGAAAGATCCGCGCCACCTGCCTGCGGGAGGCCCCCAGGCAGCGCAGCAGGGCGCTGGTGTCGGCCTGGCGCTCGACAAAGCGTCGGCTGGAGAGCGCCACCGCCACCACACAGAGCAGGATCGCGGTGGCGGCGGTGAGGCGCAGGAAGCGGCCGCCGCGGTCGAGGGCGATGCGCAACTCCGGCCGGGCCCGGCGAATGTCCTCGATCTCCACCCGCTGCAGGGACTGTTTCTCGAACCACTCACGGTAGGCGTCGACGGACTTCTCCTCCCCCGCCAGCAGCAACCGGTAGCGGACCCGGCTGGCCGGTCCCAGCAGGCCGGTGGCCTCCAGGTCGGCCTTGTTGATCATCACCCGCGGTGCCAGTTGGAAGAGGTTGGCGGCCCGGTCCGGCTCATAGCTGATCACCCGGCCGACGCTGAAGTGCATCTGCCCGAGCTTGAAACTGTCGCCGATCTTCAGGCCCAGCAGCGGCAGCAGGCGATCCTCCAGCCAGGCCTCGCCGGGAGCGGGTATCCGCTCGCTGACCCGGTCTTCTCCGGTAGCGGTCTCACGGGTCATCAGTTGGCCACGCAACGGGTAGCCGGAGGTCACCGCCTTGGCCTGCACCAGTTGGGTTGCGCCATCGTGCAGGACCACACTGGGGAAACTCACCGTCTCCGCGCGACGCAGTCCCAGTCGATCGGCCTCGCCGACCAGGTCGGCAGCGAGCGGCTCACGGCTGTCGAGCCGCAGGTCGGCGGCCAGCACTTCGGAGGCCTGGCGCTGCATCGCCCGCTCCACGCGGTCGGTAAAGAAAGCGACCGAGGTCACCGAGGCGACGGCGATCACCAGGGCGGTGGCCAGCAGACGCAGCTCGCCGGCGCGCCAGTCTCGGCGCAACATGCGCAGGGCGAGGGCGGCACTGTTCATGCTGACGTCTCCAGCCGGCCGTCGCGCAGGTGGAGACGCCGGTGACAGCGGCTAGCCAGGGTTTCGTCATGGGTCACCAGGATCAGCACGGTGCCGTTTCTCGCCTGCAGATCGAACAGCAGCTCGGCCACCCGTTCGCCGGTATGGGCGTCCAGGTTGGCGGTGGGCTCGTCGGCGAAGAGCACCTTGGGACCGGGGGCGAAGGCGCGCGCCAGGGCGACCCGCTGCTGCTCGCCGCCGGAGAGCTGGGAGGGGTAGTGGTGCAGCCGTTCCGCCAGACCCGCCTGGGAGAGCGCATCGATCGCCGCCTGCTCCGGCGAGGGATGGTTGGAGAGCTCCAGCGGCAGCATCACGTTCTCCAGCGCCGTCATGCCGGAGAGGAGTTGAAACGACTGGAAGACGAAGCCCACCTTACCGGCACGCAGGGCGGCGCGGCCGTCCTCGTCGAGACTCTGCAGCGGGGTGCCGAAGAGGCAGGCCTCGCCACCGCTGGCCTCGTCGAGTCCGGCCAGCAGGCCGAGCAGGGTCGACTTTCCGGAGCCCGAGGCGCCGAGGATGGCGATGGCCTCGCCGTCCGCAACCTCCAGATCCACATGCTGCAGGATCTCCAACCGCCCCTCACGGGTGTCGACGAACTTTGACAGCGCGCTTGCGGTCACAGGGTGTTGAAGTGAAGATGTCTGCAACATGAAAAGAGTCCTGCTTTATTGTCTGTTATGGCTGCTGCCGATGGCGAGCCTGTCCGCGCCGACGGTGCTGGTGGTGGGTGACAGCCTTAGCGCCGGTTACGGGGTGAGCGCCGATCAACGTTGGGTCACCCTGTTGCAGAAACGTCTGCACGCACGCTGTGGTGAAGTCCGGGTCGTCAACGCCAGTGTCAGCGGCGACACCAGCAGCGGAGGCGTCACGCGTCTTCCCCCCCTGCTCGAGCAACACCAACCCGCGTTGGTGATCATCGAGTTGGGTGGCAATGACGGTCTGCGCGGGATCAATACCCGGAGCATGCGTTCGAATCTGCTCGACATGGTACGTGCGGCACAGAGAACGGGTTCCCGGGTGCTGCTGCTGGGGATGAAACTCCCCGCCAATTACGGTCCTGATTTCGTCAACGCCTTCCATCAAGTCTATTATGATGTCGCCGAGGCGGCATCGGTTCCCCTGGTGCCTTTCTTTCTCGAGAGCGTCGCCCTCGATCCCGATCTGATGCAAGCCGACGGTATCCATCCCAACGACCGCGCGCAACCCATTTTACTGGATACGATGTGGCCGCATCTCGATCCCATGCTGGACGAACCCGGTTCGGGTTTTGACTGCCATGACCCTGCAGTGAAACCCTCGGGCACCCTGCGGCAGGTCAAGCGCATCGACCGGGCCGAGTGACCTGCTGTCGGTAGACGATGAAGATCCCCCTGTCAGGAGCGCAATTTATCGGTATAATCCCCCGCTCTTATGGCGGCAGGTATCGGTCCCCCCGCAACGTGAAGCTGTGAACCCCGTCAGGCCCGGAAGGGAGCAGCGGCAGCAGTGGAATCGTGTGCCGGGGTGTGGCTGGTATCAGCCGCCACCCTTACCTGCCTCGACGCGCGCGGCGGGAGTTCCGGTTCCACCCGCGATCCGTTAGGCTTGCCCTATGTTGCGTGATTCCAGACCACACGGCCTTGCCTGAACGGGAAGTCAATCTATCCAAGAAGTGGATCGCCCTCCTGTTGGTGAGCGCCTGCTGTGCCCTGCTGCTGTGGCAGGTCGCCAAGCTGGTGCGCGAGCGGACCCTGGAGGAGATGCAGCTCTCGGGCCAGCGCCAGCTCAATATCTACGTCACCCACCTCAAGGGACAGCTGGAGAAATACGAATTCCTGCCCGAACTGCTCTCGACCAACGCACGTCTGGTGGAGTTGCTGAAACGGCCCGGCGACCGTGAGCGTATCGAAGCGCTGAACCGCTACCTGGAGACCATCAACACCATCGCCAATGCCTCCGATACCTACCTGATGAACAGCGACGGATTGACTATCGCCGCCAGCAACTGGCAGTCGGAGAAACCTTTCATCGGACGCAATTTCAGCTACCGGCCCTACTTTCAGCAGGCGATGCAGGGGCGCCTGGGGCGGTACTACGCACTCGGTACCACCTCGGGCAAGCGCGGCTACTACTTCGCCTACCCGGTGCGCTACGGGACAGAGATCCTCGGCGCGGTGGTGATCAAGGTCGACCTGACCACCCTGGAACAGCAGTGGCGGGGACGTCCGGAGGAGGTCGTGGTGACCGATCCGGAAGGGGTGATCTTCATCACCACCCGGCCCGACTGGCGCTACTTCAGTCTCTATCCGCTGTCAGCGGAAGAAAAGCAGCGCATCGACATCAGCCGGCGCTATTCAGGGGCCCGGGTCGAGGCCCTGAATATCCGCAGCCGTGAGGCGCTGGATGCGAACACGATGCTCATGTCCCTCGGACCCATGCAGGTAATGGAGCGTGCGGACGGCGAGCAAGGCTACCTGGTGCAGCAGGTCTACATGCCGGAGGCCGGCTGGCGTGTCCATCTGCTGACGCCCCTGCGACAGATGCGGCAGCGTGTCGGTTGGTCGCTGGTGATCGCCAGCTTCGCCTTTGCCGCGCTGGTACTGATGGGACTGGTGTTGCAGCAGCGCCATCGGCGGCGTCGCGAACGGGCGCGATACGAGGCCCAGGCCAACCAGTCGCTGCGTGAGGCGCGGGACCGGTTGGAACAGCGGGTGGAGGAACGGACTGTCGATCTGCGTCAGGAGATGGCCGAGCGCCAGCGCATGGCGGAGGCGCTGCGCCAGACCCGGGACGAGCTGATTCAGGCGGCCAAACTGGCGATGCTGGGACAGATGTCGGCCAGCATCAGTCACGAGATCAACCAGCCGCTGGCGGCCATCCGCTCCTATACCGACAATGCCCGGCAGTTCCTGCAGCAGGATCGTTACGGCGATGTGGCCTGGAACCTGGATCAGATCGCCGAGCTGATCGACAACATGACCCAGATCAGCTCGCAACTGAAACTCTTCGCTCGCAAGACCGACGGCCAACGCTCTCCTGTCTCGCTGCACAACGTGATCGAATCGAGCAAGCGTATCCTGTTGCCTCAGTTGCGCCGCACAGGCACGGAGGTACGCTTGCCCCCGCTGACACAGGATGTGGAGGTGATGGCCGATCCGGTGCGTCTGGAGCAGGTGCTGGTGAATCTCATCGCCAATGCCATGAATGCCATGGAGCGGCAGTCGGAGCGTTGGGTCGACATCGGCGTCGAAAGCGGCCTCGACCGTCTGCGACTGAGCATCCGGGACAACGGACCTGGCATCTCCGAGGAGCATCTCAAGCGTATATTCGACCCCTTCTTCACCACCAAGGAGAGCGGCCTGGGGCTGGGACTCTCCATATCGCAGCATATCGTCGAAAGCATGGGTGGTACACTGACGGCCAGAAACAGCGAACGGGGCGGGGCGCTGTTCACCCTGGAGTTGCCATTGGCTTCATACCCGGAAGCGGCAGGTGGCTAGAGATCCGGAATGCCCAAGGTG
>JBNKYJ010000139.1:0-7497 GCA_050300835.1 Sedimenticolaceae bacterium | reverse complement strand
CTGCACCCCGACCCAGATGCACGCGGCCCAGGCCATGCAGTGCCTGCAGGCCGGCAAGCATGTGCAGGTGGAGATCCCCCTGGCCGACAGCCTGGCCGACGCCGAGGCGGTGGTGGCGCTGCAGCAGGAGACCGGCCTGGTAGCCATGTGCGGCCACACCCGCCGCTTCAACCCGAGCCATCAGTGGATCCACAACCGCATCACCGCCGGCGAGTTCAACATTCAGCAGATGGACGTGCAGACCTACTTCTTCCGTCGCAGCAACATGAACGCCCTGGGCGAACCCCGCAGCTGGACCGACCACCTGCTGTGGCACCACGCCGCCCACACGGTGGACCTCTTCGCCTACCAGTGCGGCAGCCCCATCGTGCAGGCCAACGCCATTCAGGGCCCCAAACATCCGGAGCTGGGCATCGCCATGGACATGAGCATTCAGCTGAAGGCGGCCAACGGCGCCATCTGCACCCTGTCGCTGTCGTTCAACAACGACGGCCCGTTGGGCACCTTCTTCCGCTACATCGGTGACAGCGGCACCTACATCGCCCGCTACGACGACCTGGTCAACGGCCGCGAGGAGCCGATCGATGTGTCGAAGGTCGATGTCTCCATGAACGGCATCGAACTGCAGGACCGGGAGTTCTTCGCCGCCATCCGCGAGGGACGGGAGCCGAATTCCAGCGTGGCGAGCGTATTGCCGTGCTACCAGGTGCTGCATGATCTGCAACAGCAACTCGAATACTGAAGCGTTTTTAGTTTTGAGTTATGAGTTTTGAGTTGCGGTGTTCGCTTCGCTCACTGGTTATTGAGTCCCCCTCTCCCTGGCCCTCTCCCGCAAGGGGAGAGGGGACGATAGATCACGCACCGAAGCGAACGAACGTTTTGGTTCCATGACCTGACAGCATGCAATCGATGCATTCAAAAAATCACTTTCCCTCTCCCCTTGCGGGAGAGGGCCAGGGAGAGGGGGGGAGCACGGTGACCCGGGTGGCGCGTAGCATAATCCGGGACAAAAACATCACCGCGACCTCCCTGGATTCCGCTACGCTGCATCCAGGCGACGTGTCTCACGGCACCTGCCCGCCAAACCAGAGCCAGGACGATGAATCCAAATCGAGCGTGAGCGAAGCGAACTCCTCAACTCATCACTCAACACTTATCACTCATCACTATTTACATACGGAGTTCAGACCATGAACACCCGCCAGATCGGCCAATCCGCAGTCTCAGCCATCGGCCTCGGTTGCATGAACCTGAGCCACGCCTACGGCACCCCGCCCTCTGCGAAGGCGGCCGAGGCGCTGCTGCTGCGCGCCCTCGATCTGGGCGTGACCCACTTCGACACCGCCGCCCTCTACGGCTTCGGCGCCAACGAGGAGCTGGTCGGCCGGGTACTCTCGCCACTCAGGAACCAGTTCTATCTCGCCAGTAAATGCGGCATGACCGGTGTCGACGGCAAGCGGGTCATCGACGGACGACCCGAAACCATCCTGCGCACCTGCGACGAGGCCCTGAAAAGACTGCGCACCGACCACATCGACCTCTACTACCTGCACCGTTGGGACAAACAGGTCGCCATCGAGGAGAGCGTCGGCGCCCTCTCCCGCCTGGTCGAAGCGGGAAAAGTCGTCAGCATCGGCCTGTCGGAGGTCTCCGCCGACACCCTGCGTCGCGCCCATACCGAGCACCCGGTCAGCGCCCTGCAGACCGAGTACTCACTCTGGACCCGCAATCCCGAGATTGCCGTGTTGGAGGCCTGCCGTGAACTCGGCATCGCCTTCGTCGCCTTCAGCCCGCTGGGACGCGGCTTCCTCACCGGCGTCATGCGTGATGTATCCGGTCTGGAAGAGAAAGACATCCGCCGCAACATGCCCCGCTTCTATGCGGACAATTTCGCCCATAACCTGCGGCTGCTCGACGGTCTGGAAAAGCTGGCGGAAAAGGCCTCTACCAGCCCGGCAAAACTCGCCCTCGCCTGGCTGCTGGCGCGGGACGACAACATCCTGCCCATTCCCGGCACCACCTCCATCCCCCACCTGGAGGAGAATATGTCAGCCGACGAGCTACAGCTCGACAACGCGCTGTTCAGCCAGCTCGACGCCCTCATAAACCGGCAAAACGTGATCGGGACCCGTTATAACGACGCCACTCAAGCTGAAATCGACACCGAAGAATTCTGAATAAGGGAACCGCTACATCGCAGATGACGGCTCATTCGCTAAAGAACTCAAATTTGCAATTCTCCGCGCCATCCGCTGCACAACAAAGCTTTTCAATACGAGGGTTACCCGGCATCGCGGCATTGAGAAGGCCGTGGAACGTTCCGAGCAGGAACTGGCAAGCCTCCGCTTTGGGTTTCTTCGGTCTGACGTTGACTTTCGATGACGTAATGGCAATCACATTACCTTGCAGATGGAGGTCCGCCATGGGTGAGATCGCCGGCGAGATCAGGCGGGTGAGGGCGTCGGACAGATCTTCCAACGGTGAAGAGAGTTTCTGCTGTTTGAACAGGTGCTGCCCAAAGCTGTAGCCGAGCTGCCTGGAGCGGGTGAGCCGCTCCTCCTCGGGTATGGTGCTGAGAATTTCGTGGAGGCGACCACCGATATTCGGATATCGGCTGAGCAGGGAGAAGATGAGCATGCGATCACGAATATCGGCATCACCCGCTTCCGGTGTAATGTCCTGCGGGCGTTCAGACTTATTCGGCTGCTCCTCGGCCACTTCGACCTGAACTTTGCCTTTTTGTACCAGCTTATCGATAGAGAGGATGCCATGTACTCCCCTAAGCTGGTCAACGATGCGCTGCCTGGGCACTTCAGGACCATCGAACTCAAGTTCGAGATATCGGGTATCGACGAAGGGTGTGTTTTTGAGTGCTCTTTGGGTGCACGTCAGGCCGAGCTGTTTCAGGCGGTTCACCACTCTGAGTTGGATGCCGGGAGCCGAAGCAATTTGCAGTACCAATTCTGTAACCATTACTCATTCACCTATGGCACATTGTTCTAGACAAAGTACAAGTATTATATGCATAAATTAAGTTAATGATCGCATACTTCATCTTCAGGCGCTTTTGGCAAAGCTCGTCATGCGGGGATTTTTATGCCTAAAGGAGGTCGCCGGGAACCCAAGGCCTGGATTGTGTAAAAACGCTTTCTTCGATGGATGTTATGTATCAACAAAATTGATTAATGTACATACTGACCGCTACTCATTCCCCGAATCTTGGATTATTAACGGTCGCTGGCGAAGAACACGAAAGCCATAAGCCGCCCGCTCCCTGTTTGTCACTGATACGATGTTGCTTATCCGTGAAGGCCTGGCCTACCATTGCCACCTGGGATACTCGTTCCCAATCCCCAACCCTGGGATGACTTGATCGACATGATGTCAGACCAAGTGAACGCCAGTGCTTATCGTACGGCGATCCATAGCATCAGCCGCACCAGGGATTCCATGGATATGGATACTGTAAAAAGGAGTTTACTTAATGAAAACCTGCCCCCCCCATTCCACACTTTTTGCCGTCACACTCCTGCTCCCGAGCACGTTCCTGGGCGGCAACTCACTGGCCGCCGACGCCCCTGGCCCAAGCACCATCCTCGCGCCCGCACTACAGGCGGCGGTCGCCGACTCGTCCGACCGGATCATCGTCAAGTCTCGTGAGTCGGCCACGGACGGCTTCACCATCAGCGCGACGACCGATCGGTTTTCCCGACTCACCGGCTATGCCATGACCCATCTCGGCAGGACGCATGACGGGGCGTTGATCCTGAAACTGCAACAGGCACTCCCCCTGCAGACCGTGCACGGGATCATCAGTGAGATCGAGCAGAACGCCGAGGTGGAGTACGCGGAACCCGACCTCAGGATGTACCCGCTCTTTACCCCCAACGACCCCCGCTACAACGAGCAGTGGCACTACTATGAGGAGACCGGCGGCATCGACCTGCCGCCGGCCTGGGATATGACCCGGGGTGAGCACACCGTGGTGGCGGTGGTCGACACCGGCTACCTGCCGCACCAGGACCTGCTGCCCAATCTGCTCCCCGGATACGACGTGATCAGCGACCCCGAGGTGGCGAATGACGGCGACGGGCGTGATGCCGAACCACTCGATCCCGGCGACGTGGCGCCCGAATGCGGCACCTATCGGAGCAGCTGGCACGGTACCCATGTGGCCGGCACCGTGGCGGCGATGGCGGACAACGCTATCGGCGTCGCCGGAGTCGCTTTTCAGGCCAAGATCCAGCCGGTTCGCGTCCTCGGCAAATGCGGCGGCTATCTCTCGGATATCGCTGACGGCATCATCTGGGCCTCCGGTGCCGAAGTCAGCGGTCTGCCGACCAACCAAACACCGGCCCAGGTCATCAGTCTGAGTCTTGGCGCCAGCACCCCGGACTGTCCGCAAACGATGCAGCTTGCGATCGATGCCGCGCGCCAAATGGGTGCCACCCTGGTCGTTGCCGCCGGCAACGATGGCCGGGACAGCTCAGGCACCACCCCCGCCAACTGCGATGGCGTGATCACGGTGGCGGCGACCACCAGGAGCGCCGAACGCGCCGCTTTCTCGAACTACGGCGAAGGGGTCGATATCGCCGCGCCGGGGGAGGAGATCCTCTCCACCCACAACACCGGTCTCGTCACGGCCGCTGACGACAGCTATGCCTATGCCAACGGCACCAGCATGGCGACGCCCCATGTCAGCGGCGTGACCGCCCTGCTCTATGCCGTCAGGCCCATGCTCTCGCCGCAGCAGGTGGAACAGATTCTCAAAACCACCGCCCGTCCTTTCCCCGCTCCCTGCACTGGATGCGGCGCCGGCATCGTGGACGCATACGCGGCCATCGAAGCGGCCATCGAAGGGCCGGTCCCCGACGATCCAGCGACAGTCATACTGGAAAACGGCGTGGCCGAGACCGGCCTCGCCGGCGACATCGACGCCCGGTTGATGTTCGCCATCGACCTGCCAGCGGATGCCACCGATTTGAGCTTTACCCTGAGCGGCGGTACCGGGGATGCCGATCTCTATGTCCGTTGCGGTGAAGCACCGACCCTGAGCAGCTTCGACTGCCGACCCTATCGCTACGGCAATTCGGAATCCTGCCTGATAGGGGACGTCCAGCCCGGCAGGTACTATGCGATGCTGCACGGCTACGACGCCTTCAGCGGAGCCACACTGGTCGCGAAATATCGTTTGCCAGCGGATGAACCACCGCCAGCCAGCTTCGAGAACACCACCGACTACCGAATACCGGACTATCGATTCTACGGGGTCACCAGCCCCATCAGCGTGGCGCTGGAAAGGCAGTGCGGAGTGATCGACGTCGAGGTCGACATCAAGCACAGCGCCATTCGCGAAATATGGGTCGAACTGCTCGATCCTCTGGGCCAGAGCCACAGCCTGAAAGGTTTCGGCGGCGCCAACTCGACCGACCTGAAGCAGACCTACAGCCTCGATCTGGGCTCACTCCCGGCACTGGGCACCTGGGCACTGCGCGTCAGGGACTTCGGCTCCAGCGGTAGCGGCTATATCGACAGTTGGCGCATCACCTTCCGCTGATCAACCCCTGATGCGGCCGACACAGGGGCTGCAGAAGCTGCCCTGAGTGAGCTTCCGTTGTGAAGCCGGACGAGACTGAAAAGTCCCGTCCGGCTGGTTCAATTCATTCATGGGTCGTGGACACCGTTGATTCTGCGATCGCGCATGCGCTGGCAAACTGCCACGTCACAATCCCGATGTCCGAAAATGCGGGTTGTTTGTCATTGCTGTCACTGCAACAGCTACCTAGTGTAGTGATCGCTACTACCGACTTTGGAGCACAGCATGAGCACTACCTACGGCATCTACCTTTTCCAGCAAGTGGCCGCCCTCGATTTTACCGGCCCCTATGAAGTGTTCGCCATGTCGAACCACCTGTTGAACGGCGGGCGTATTGTCACCGTTGCCGAACATGCAGACCCTATCGTCTGTGCCAGCGGCATGCAGGTCATACCGCAATGCACATTCGAGAATGCACCTGCACTGGATGTGGTACTGGTGCCCGGAGCCAACGAACTGGGCGCCGCGCTGAAGAGTCAAAGCGCCATCGAATGGATTCAGCGGCAGTCCGATCAGGCAGATTACACGACGGCGGTCTGCACAGGCGCATTGATACTGCAACGCGCCGGGTTGCTGAAAAACAGAAAAGCGACCACACACTGGAATCTGATCGAAGAACTCCGCAAGGACGATACGGTAACCGTGATGGAGGATATGCGTTATGTGCGTGATGGCAATATCGTTACCGCGCAGGGCGTTTCCGCGGGCATCGATATGGCTTTGTGGCTGATCGGAGAGATTCACGATCCGGCGCATGCCCGGCAGGTCAGGAGAATTTTGCACTACAGTCCGGCACCCCCTTACACTGCCGAAACCTAGACAACTGATCAATTGGCATGAAAACCGTTGAACTCGTTCTGTTTCCCGGAGCCAACAGCCTGGACATCACGGGGCCGCTGGAAGTCTTTTCGGTCGCCTCCAGGCTCCTGCGGTCAAACGCATCCGGCGAAGGTTACAAGGTACTCTTCACCGGTGAGAGATCCGGCCCGGTGACGCTGGAATCCGGGCTGACCGTGTACTGCAAGGAGACACGCGGAGAGAAAGCGCGAACGGATTACCTGGTGACTCCCGGCGGCAGCAACCCGACCGGATTCTGTAACGATTCAAAGCGCTTGAGCTACCTCAGTGCGCGCGCCAAAAAGGCAGGTCGGATCGTTTCTATCTGCACCGGCGCCTTCCTGCTGGCGAAGTTGGGACTGTTGGATGGAAAACGCTGCACCACGCATTGGCGCTATGCACAGACACTGGCAGAGCAATACCCGTCTGTATCCGTTTGCGATAACGCCATTTACATCGAAGACGGCAATGTCTTCACCAGCGCCGGCGTTACCGCGGGCATCGACCTCGCGCTGGCATTGGTAGAGCGGGATTATGGTGCGGAGATCGCCATTGAAACGGCGAGAAACCTCGTCTTGTATTTTCGCCGTCCCGGCAACCAGTCACAATTCAGCGCACCCATCGAATTGCGCAGAAAGGCAGGCGATCGCTTCCAAAAACTGCATGACTGGTTGTTGGAAAATATCTCGCGCCCCGAACTGCAGATCGAAACACTCGCCGAGTTCATGGCCATGAGCCCGCGCCATTTTTCCCGCTGCTTTCACACACAGACTGGCATGACGCCGGGAAAATACCTGGAAACAATCCGCCTTGAAAAGGCACGGGAACTGCTCGGCAACACGACTCACCCCATAAAATCGGTGGCACACCTCTGCGGTTTTCAGCAGGAGGAACGCTTGCGACGCCTGTTCATCAAACAACTCGGCATCACGCCTTCCCAGTACCGCTGTCACTTTGGCCTCGCCGATGCATGAAGAGATATACCGATATGTCAAAACCGCTCTGTTCCGACCTTAGTGCTGCGTAGTTAAGCTATGTGATGGTGGGGCCCTGCCCCACCAAAA
>JBNKYJ010000138.1:0-41275 GCA_050300835.1 Sedimenticolaceae bacterium | reverse complement strand
TGCTGCCGTCGCCAAAATCCCAGGCGTAACCGACCAGAGTGCCGTCACTGTCCGAAGAGTTGGAGGCGTCGAACGCCAGAGCAATCTTCTCAGTACCGCTGTAAGGGCCACCGATATCGGCTACAGGTGGCTGATTGGCCGCTGCCGCATCCAGCATACCCGCGATGAGCTCGATAGGCGCTGCGTTTGTGGAAACCGTTCCCGCGCTGGTGTCATAGGTGGTGCTGATGACATTGTTTGGACCTTCCGTCCAGCCCGGCTGGGTATTGGCCTTGATCTCTTCCAGGTTGGTGGTGCCGTTCGGATCATTGTCCGAGTTCAGGGACTCGATGGCCTTGAAGGATTCAGTAACGCTCAGGCTCTTTATTTTCTGAGAAAAGTCCCATCCATAGGCATTGAGCTGACTATATTGAGTTGTATGACAGAGTCTGCACGGAACGTCATAACTCTCTTCGGAAGTCGAGTCGGGGTAGATCGAACGCCAGCTCGTGAGATATGTGCTTTTTGCCAGAACCGGCGGGGAGAAGGTGAGGACACCGAGTGAAGTAAGAGCAGAAACCAAAACCAGTCGCGAAGGGAGCGACCGCGGACTTCTGGGATACATCGAACTACTCCTTGAACTTTTTTTTGTTCGTTCAGATGAAGGCCAACCAGGAAATCTCACACCCGTGTTCGATTACATTGGTTGTGACCAATGAGCACGACCAAGAGACGCGATCGGCGCATCGCTGGCAAACCCTGCCAGACTGATTTAGATTTCAACGTCCTTATTCAAAATCAATTTCCATATTGATGGTGTGGATAGTAATGGGGTGAGATATGTCGAACTTGGAAACGCGTCACAAATTATCAAGACGGTTGATAGCACAACAAACTCTTGCTGAACCATCTCTCAAACCCCGTGTACACAACGCATAAAGACAAGACGTTTCTTAAGATACGATTAACATCAGTTCGATTGAGTGATGAGATAAAAGACTTCGCATAAAGATGAATGCCATGCAATTGTCCGCTATTGCATCAGCGTTATCGCAGTAATGGACAGAACCTTGCAGCCGCCATAGGCCAAGTCACAAACAGATCTGATGCCAGTAAAGAGCTTAAACGGGCACCACTGCGTGTTGGCATCGCTCTTAGAACGATTACAAAAGGAGAGATCGGAGCGCAGACACGAACGGAAAGCACTGTGAAAAGTCGGCCCTGGAAGTACGACAGCGGCTATTGATGCAAACGCTGTCGGCAGGCATAGAGCAGTTTGACGATTACCATTTTACCGCCGAGTCGATAATGCATCAGTCAGTCGCTTTAGCGAGCCTTGCCGATCGATGATAACCCTCAACCTTTCACTGAGTATTCACGCCGTTCCAACTATTTTATCTCACAGACGCGCGCAGAATAATTACACCTTTTTGGATTGCCACCGGCCTCGAGGGACGATTCACGAAACAATAGACCACTCATGACGGAAGAGATCATGCACGACTGGCAGCAATGCAAACACTGGCCGCCAGCTTGTCTACATCAGCAACTACGCTGACAGCGTTAGCGATAAACCGAAGCGGCAGAAAAACGAGCAGCATCACAATCTCTCTATATATAGAGGCAGGCAACCTGCAAGCACTACAGCGAAGCATGACACCCTCCGGCTCGACCTTTCTGTTACTACTCGTCAACAACATCGGGGGGTACTTGAAAAACATCATCGATACCACCGAGATTGACGCTGACACCCAGGCTCATCTCACCGTACTGCCCCGGGACCTGGGTATCGCAGGCATCTTTTCCGCCTGACCGGCGACAGCCACCCAACAGATATATTGTATTGAGCCCGCCAACAGCGATCCCCGCTGTCCAGCTGTAGACAGTCATGCATTTACCCGGCAACCCCATATGTCGCCTTATACCCAAGATTGTGACCTGCCCTCCTTTTAACCTTTATTACAAGAGATCCCTGATCGATTCACGAATCGATCTATGGCGACGCAACTCTCGTCCGCAGGGAACAATCCCGGACAGTTGGATGATAGGAACCGAACATGGCTGAAACCTGAAGGAACGTCACAAATCATTCAATCAAAATGGAAAATTTTCCGACACTTAGTGCCGCGCAAAGCGCTTAGCCGTTCACTTGGACAGCATCGTCAGCGCCATCAAGATTGAACCTCTGCGCTAACAGGAGCACGGCTGAGTGGCGGCAATCTCCATCACCACCCTGTTCTCAAGCTTGTCTTGGAAGTGTCATAAGACAGACACGCTCAAGACACACATATTCTATAGGGCCTCGCTCTGGATCAGAGAATCCATCACCAAACATACGATCCATCGAGGAAGAGATCATGCCGATAAGTGACGCGATGGCTTAACCGTCTCGGCACAGCTCGGGCTGAGTCCTTACTACCTGGTCAACGACACGGAGGAGAGCCCGTTGAACAGGAACTGCTCGATTGCGCAGCAGGTCCCTTCGAAAAGAGCGAACTCTCCATTGGTCGTCATGGCACGGCGCAACAGTTCCCGGAACACACCCGCGGGTCCTATGCAGCGGCAGCCCGCATGGGTGCCGGCATCATCGAGTATGACGTCACCTTCACCAAGCATCGCGAGCTGGTCTGCCGCCACTCCCAATGCGATCTGCATACCTCTACCCATCTCCTGGTCACACCACTGGCCAAGCAGTGCACACAAAACTTCCGGCCCGCCGCATTCGACCCCGGGACCGCACAGATCACTCCCTCCGACTACGCCCTGGCCGCCAGGGCCAACGGCTTCAAGCCGATCACCTGGATCCAGGAGCGCGCGGAACTTCTCTAGTGCAGTGGCGGCTGGCACTACCAGAGCACCACCGAAGCCAGCGATAACGACTGCGACACCCTGGTCCTGCTCGACGTACTGGCCCGTGACATGGGCCTCGAAGGCGTCTTCTCCGACTGGCCGGCGACAATTACCTGCTACGGGAACTGCATGAGACTCTGACGGCGGCGAGCCTTTCCCTCTCCGCAATGCGGACTATCCGTTCTGGTAACCCGCGGTACCGCCAACACGAGCCTCGGCACGCTTCCGGCTCAGTGTGACCAACCCCTCAAAATATGGGTATTCGATCGGCCAGCGACTGCATCAAGATCTTCCGTAAGCTGCCGAAACCTTCAGTGTCGGGTCGACATCGTCCAATGCTCACTTGTGTGCTCAATAAAGTGCGTCTGGCACTGGCACCGTCGACTCCGATTGGCAGTAGATAGCGATAACACACTGATAAGAATAGATTCTCGGGATAGCGGACAAAAGCAGAACTGAGCGGAAACTGAGGCATGGATTTCCGGCTCGTCTGCTGCCCTCGCCCCGGAGACATTGCGATTCTCGGCACTAGCATAAAAAACAACGGTAGGCACGATGAGTACCGAACGACCCAAAGTCCTCATAATCGATGATGACAAACGCTACCTGCGGAGCCTGGAGGCTCTGCTGCAGCCCCAGTACACGGTCATTGCCGACTGTGACAGCCTCAATGCCCTCGGTGTCGCCATGACCGAGCATCCCTATCTGATCATGCTCGATCTGATGATGGAGAACATCGACGGTTTTCAGGTCATACGGGAGCTCAAGCAAAATCTGGAAACGGCAGACATACCAATCATTATCATCACCGGCTCGCATGAGATTGAGGATGAAACCCTCTGTCTGCGTCTCGGCGCGGTCGACTACATCACCAAACCCTTCAACCCGGAGATCGTCAAGGCGCGCGTGCACACCCATGTCGAACTGAAGCGTCAGAAAGAACTGCTGAAAACCCTCTCCTACCAGGATGGACTGACGGCAATCGCCAACCGCCGCTTTTTCGATGATGCCCTGATTCGTGAACACCGCCGTTGCAAACGCATTGGCGCCCCCCTTTCCACACTCATGATCGATATTGATTTCTTCAAGAAATATAACGATATCTATGGCCATCTGACAGGCGACGACTGCCTCAAGCTGGTGGCCAAAACCATGCAGTCCGAGCTTCATCGCTCCAACGACCTGCTGGCCCGCTATGGCGGCGAGGAGTTTGTCTGCATCCTGCCCGATACCGACATGGACGGAGCCCGAACCATCGCCGAGAAGTTACGTACCGCGGTGATGAATCAGCAGATTCCCCACAGCGCGGGTATTGAGAAGGTGGTTACCATCAGTATCGGCGTAGTCTCCGGCGAGCCCAATGAAGGGATCGATCCACGCATGTTTCTGATGCTGGCGGATCACTGTCTCTATCGCGCCAAGATTTCCGGCCGCAACCGCATCCATGATGAGATCTGCCACGCGGAGACCCTGAGGCCGACCGGCTCGAACTGAGTATCGGGAGCCGAGTCAGGTCAATCACCCTCACTCGCCGGAGCAGCTGAGGACGATATAGCCGCCGGACCGCTCATCGCGTTCCAACTCGAGAATGCCGTGACTCTTAGCCTCCTCCAGCAGGTCGCCGAAGGAGTGAAATCCGTAATAGGATTCGCTGAAGCCCGGTTTGCGCCGTTTCAGGGTCTGCTTGATCATCGAACCCCAGATCTTTTCCCCCTCCCCCCGCTCCTCAAGCAGCGCCTGGTAGGTGGCAACGATCAGATTCCAGGCCTCCTGCTTTTTGGTTTCGAGCGATTTCTCACCCCCCTTGGGGACCGCCTTGACGCTCTTCTTGGTTGTCTTGGCGCTGCGCTTGCGCTGCGGACGCTCACGCTTGACCAGATCGTCGTAATAGATGAACTCGTCACAGTTGGCGATCAGCAGGTCCGAGGTGGAATTCTTCACCCCGAGGCCGATCACCGTCTTGTTGTTCTCGCGCAGTTTGCTCACCAACGGAGAAAAATCGGAATCACCGCTGATAATGACGAAGGTGTCGACATGCTCTTTGGTGTAACAGAGATCGAGGGCGTCCACCACCAGTCGGATATCGGCCGAATTTTTGCCCGACTGCCGCACATGGGGAATCTCGATCAGCTCGAACGACGCCTCGTGCATGGGCGGACGAAAATCCTTGTAGCGGGACCAGTCGGCGTAGGCCTTCTTGACCACGATATTGCCTTTCAGCAGGAGCTTCTCCAGCACCTTGATGATATCGAATTCGGCGTAGTCGGCTTCCCGCACGCCCAGCGCCACGTTTTCGAAGTCGCAGAAGAGCGCCATGATCTTGGTATCCGGTGTCTGTGTCATTGTGTGGCCTCCCGGCCTGTTGTCGTAGAAGTTCAGAGTACCAGTTTGAAGCGACGCAATGCGCCATTCTTCGCGCCGTCGAAGGCAATCAGCAGCTCGATACGATTACCTTGCCGGGAGATCAGCGTCATTGCCTCTCCCTTGTAACCGTCTGCGACAGCCAACTCCCCCAAGTGACGTACTTTGCCCCCTTCACCATCCCGGCCCGGCAACTGATCACGTCCGTCCCAGAGATAGAGATGGTAACCCCCCGGTCCGTCTCCAACCGGGCCGGCAAGAATGAGAAAACCCCGCTGACCCAACGCGATCATACTGCGAATGCCCAAACCATCGAGACGAATGAACTTGAGTTCGTGACGCCGTTCGAAACTGTCGAAATCCCCCACCAGCACCGGCACCCAGTTGTCCCGTAACACGGGGCCGCGAAATCCCACATAGAGCAATCCCCCGGCGAAGGCCAGACCCTCGATGTCGATCCCGTTCTCCTTGCTGGGCAAATTGGTGAAGGGCTTGAGAATCGAGGAGCGGCTGATCGGCTTCCATAGCGAGATCGTCTCGGGCTTGCCTTGCGGATTGCCCTCTTGATCGAGCGACAACCGCAGCAACACCCTTCTCGCCTTCTCGGACCGGATGGCATCGAGCTGCTTGAGACTCTCTTCCCTCGTCCCCCCGGTCTGTTTGTCCAGGACACTTCGCTTGGCGGAATGAGAACCGATGAGATAGAGCTGCCGCTCGCCGTCAAAGGCCATGGCCTCGATGTCGTACTCATCGCCTTTCGATGGTTTCTTGACCGGCTTGCCGTGATTGAGCCCGTAACTCGCCTGTAGTCGGTATCCCGCGACGGGACTGCCGCTCAAGCGCTGCAGATCACGTCCCTCGTCCGCCGCCACAAACAGCGACCCGGCCACCTGCTCGATCGCACTGATGTCACGATCGGCGAACAGCGACCCCGTCACCTGGACCGCCTCCGCCGGTATGAGTCCGGCAGCACAGAGTGTGGACACCGGCATCGAGAACAGCAGAAACAGCGACAGGCAAGCGCGGAGGCTACCGCGACCGGTTCGCATAACGGTTCTCTTCATCCCTCCCCTCCCCATGACGATGCGCTGCCTTACAGTATACTGTGCTAAGTGGAGAAAACCGCAGACTGTCGGCAAACGATTGTCACAATCCGCGCCGGCCGAGATCAGCGGAATCTGCCATCAACACCATGGTAACCGGAGCACGCCCTTGAAACGTTCCCTGCTACTTCGATTCGGCACCGTCATTACCATCCTCTTCCTGCTGGCGGTCTCCGGCATGCTCAGCTCGGTCTTCATCGCCGAGACCGCAGAGGGTTATGCGGCGGCCATCAACCAGGCCGGCACCCTGCGTATGCAGTCCTATCGCATCACCAGCAGCCTGGTTCACGGCACCGCCTATGAAAAGCAGGGTTCCGACAACCGCACTGCCGAACTGGTCGACGAGTATAACCAGCGACTGTTCAGTCCACGTATTCAGGATGTGCTCAGCAGGGGACCCAGTCGTGCGGTCATCGACACCTATCGCAGGGTCGAGGAGCAATGGAAACAGGTGATCGAACCCAACCTGGATAATTACCTGCGTCACTCCTCCTCACCCGATCAGACACCTGGAGAGATCTCCAGCGCGATGCAATTCCAACGCCGGCATCTAATGCTGGTGGACGACTTCGTGGAGGACATCCACCGTTTCGTCGAAGCCCTGGAGGTGGATGCGGAAGACAAAAATCAGCAACTGCGCGCGATTCAGCTCATCCTGCTGTTCATGACCTTTCTGATTGCCGTGATCAGTCTCTATCTCACCAAACGCTATGTACTGGCGCCGCTGCACGATCTGCTGGCCTGCGCCAAGGCGGCCCGTCACGGCGACTTCTCCGTCCGCAGTCGCTTTCTGAGCGAGGATGAGCTGGGACAGCTGGGACAGGCCTTCAACGTCATGGCCGAGGACCTGTCGGCAATCTATGCCGACCTGGAAGCCCGGGTCGCGGAAAAGACCCACGATCTGGAGCGCAGCAACCGTTCTCTCGAACTGCTCTATTCCGCCACCAAACGCCTCAGCGAATCGAGTCTCGATTCCGAGGTGATGGAAGCGGTGATTCGCGACATCGAACACCTGCTCGGCGCCAGGAGCGGTACTGTCTGCCTCGGCCGGCCCGGCGACACCCAGGCCTACCGCTATGCCAGCACCAGTCCGACGGACTATCTGATCCAGGAGAATCTGGAGCGCGATTGCAGCCGTTGTCTGGGACAAGGCCAGTCTCACCGTTTCGAAATCACCCGACTGGGGGAGACCCAGGCAGTGCAGATCTTCTCCACCCCCATCAAGGACAAGGCACAGCAGTTCGGTATCATGCTGATCGAGTTTCCGCTGGAGAAGCGGCTCGAGCCCTGGCAGGAGCGACTGCTTGAGTCCGTGGCCAGTCACATCGCTCTGGCCATCAATGTAGCGAAACAGGTCTCTGAAAAGCGACGTCTGGCCCTGCTGGAGGAGCGCAGCGTCATCGCCCGGGAACTGCACGACTCGATCGCCCAGTCCCTCTCCTACCTGAAGATTCAGGTCAGCCGACTCGACAAAGCGATCCATGAAGACCAGGCGCGAAACGAACTGCTTCAATTGACCACCGTACTGCGCTCGGCGCTCAATGGCACCTATCGGCAATTGCGTGAGCTGCTGACCACATTCCGCCTACGGATCAGCGAAGCCGATCTTGGCGCGGCCCTGAAAACCACAGTGGATGAATTTTCCGAACGCTCGGGAATCGGCATCACCTACAACAATCAGCTCGGTCATTGCCAACCCTCTCCCAACGCGGAGATCCATATCATCCAGATCGTCCGCGAGGCTCTCTCCAACGTCATCCGGCATGCCGACGCCACCCAGGCCTGCGTCACCCTGAGTTGCGACCAGGAGGGGGTTATCGAACTGACCGTCGAGGACAACGGCATCGGCATCGATCTGCAGAGTGATATGATGCAGCACTACGGACTGCCGATCATGAAGGAGCGGGCCGAGTGGTTGGGCGGCGACCTGAGTGTCTCCGAAGCGAAGGATGGAGGGACACGCATCGTGCTCCGCTTCGCCATCAATGATTCAGATCACAATACGCCTGACAATAACCTTTCTGAGCAACTCAATCATGCATAATCAGGAAATCTACAGCGTACTCGCCATCGACGACCATCCGCTATTTCGCAAAGGTGTCGCCGACCTGATCGATATGGACGACCGCCTGCAGCTGGTGGGTGAGGCCACCAACGGTCAGGAGGGTCTGGCACTGGCGAAGCGGCTGAACCCTGACCTGATCCTGCTCGACATCAACATGAAGGGTATGAGCGGACTGGAGACCCTGAAGGCGATCAAGCAAGAGGATGTGGACTCCATGATCCTGATGCTGACCGTCTCGGACAACGAGGACGATGTCCTCACCGCCCTGCGCAACGGCGCCGACGGCTACCTGCTCAAGGATATGGAGCCCGAGGATATCCTCGAATCGATCAACAAGGCGTTGCAGGGTACGGTGGTGATCAGCGAGCGCCTGACCCAACTGCTGGCCAAGGCGTTGCGAGACGAGGAGAAGCTCACCGACGAAAGCGAGCTGACACCGCTCACCAGCCGGGAACAGGAGATCCTGGAACAGATCGCCAACGGCATGAGCAACAAGCGCATCGCCCAGGAACTCAGCATCTCCGAAGGGACCGTCAAAGTCCACGTCAAGCACCTGTTGAAGAAACTGAACCTGCACTCCCGCACCGAGGCGGCCGTGTGGGCGCTGCGGCGGCTCTGAAAAGAACCATGAGCATGGCCGGAAGTGCTGCCCAGCAGAATGCGACCTCTACCCACTCGAAGGTACAGAAGACTACCAATAAATTGGTAACATATTGAAATATAAGAATATTTGTTGATTTTTTCCGACTAATATTTGATCCGTATCAAAGCCATGGGCCGCGCATGGTGAAACACTGCTCACCAATTCGAGGTGAACAGTGAAAAAAAACATCAACAGAGCCCAGTTTCTGCGTGGCGATATCGGTGGATCCCGCCAGGGTATCCGTCCACCCTGGTCCAAATCGGAAGCCTTGTTCACAGACCTGTGCGAACGCTGCGGAGACTGCCTGACAGTCTGCCCGCAGCAGATCCTCGTCAAGGGTTCCGGCGGCTTTCCCACGGTCGATTTCTCCCGCGGTCCCTGTACCTTCTGCCGTGCCTGTGTCGAGGCATGCCGCCACCATGCCTTCGATACGCCGCTGGAAGATGACGCCTCCGCCTGGGCGCTTGAGGTCTCCATCAACGATAGCTGCCTGTCGTTGCGGGGTATCGTCTGCCGCAGCTGCGGCGACGCCTGTGATACCGCCGCCATTCGTTTTCAGCTCAAGACCGGCGGTCGCTCCGCACCGCAGGTGATCGACCACCTCTGCACCGGCTGTGGCGAATGCTTCGCCGTCTGCCCGAGCCGGGCCATTTCCATTTTACCGAGCCAGCGCGATTGCGCCGCATGAGAGACCGGAGGAGTCACGCATCCATGAATATCTGCAGCCTTATCGTTCACACCAATCCGGACCGGGGAGCGGAGGTCTCCCGCAGACTAGAGGCCTTCAACGGGGTCGAGGTCCATGGTGGCCAGGAGAGCGGAAAACTGATTGTCACGGTCGAGGACGAGGGCGAGGAGATCTCCCCCGTCTCCGACACCATGAATGCATTGCGAGACGTGGATGGGGTGGTCAGCACGACTTTGATTTACCACTACGGTGGAGAGGAATCGATGGAGGAAATGAACCGTGAAATTAACTAGACGCGAATTTATCAAAAGCAACGCCGTTGCCGCCGCCGCATCGGTCGCCGGCGTCACCCTGCCGATGGGCAGTCTCTCCGCCGCCGAAGGCGACGACGGTATCCGTTGGGACAAGGCCGCCTGCCGCTACTGCGGTACCGGCTGCAGCGTGTTGATGGGGGTCAAGGACGGCAAGGTGGTCGCCAGCCAGGGCGATCCCGACGCGCCGGTGAACAAGGGTCTCAACTGCATCAAGGGTTACTTCCTGCCGAAGATCCTCTATGGCGAGGACCGTCTGACCAAGCCTCTGCTGCGCAAGACCGACGGCAAGTACGACAAGAACGGCAAGTTCGAGGAGGTCTCCTGGGACGAGGCCTTCGATGTGATGGCCGAGAAGTGGAAGGCCGCGCTCAAGGCCAAGGGCCCCAGCGCCGTCGGTATCTTCGGCTCCGGCCAGTGGACCGTGTGGGAGGGCTATGCCGCCTCCAAGTTCATGAAGGCCGGCCTGCGCTCCAACAACCTGGATCCGAACGCCCGCCACTGCATGGCTTCCGCCGTGGGCGCCTTCATCCGCGGCTTCGGCATCGATGAGCCGATGGGCTGCTATGACGATCTGGAGCATGCCGACGTGTTCGTGCTCTGGGGAGCCAACATGGCCGAGATGCACCCGATCCTCTGGTCGCGCCTGACCGACACCCGCCTGACCAAGCCGGGCTGCGAAGTGCACGTGCTCTCCACCTACGAGCACCGCTGCTTCGAGCTGGCCGACAACCCGATCGTCTTCACCCCGCAGACCGATCTGGTGATCGCCAACTACATCGCCAACTACATCATCCAGAACAAGGCCTACAACCAGGAGTTCATCGACAAGCACGTCAACTTCAACGCCACCACCACCGACATCGGCTACGGGCTGCGTCCCGAGCATCCGCTGGAGCAGGCGGCGAAGAATGCGGGCAAGGGCAAGTTCGACAAGGTCAGCTTCGAGGAGTACGCCAAGCTGGTCTCCGAGTACACCCTCGACAAGGCGCACCAGATGTCCGGCGTGCCGAAAGAGAACCTGGAGCGCCTGGCCAAGGCCTACGCCGATCCGAACAAGAAGGTCAGCTCCTACTGGACCATGGGCATGAACCAGCATACCCGCGGCGTCTGGATGAACGGCCTGGTCTACAACATCCATCTGCTGATGGGCAAGATCTCCCAGCCCGGCAACGGCCCCTTCTCGCTTACCGGCCAGCCCTCGGCCTGCGGCACCGCCCGCGAGGTCGGCACCTTCGCCCATCGCCTGCCGGCCGACCTGGTGGTGAAGAACCCGGCCCACCGCGCCTTCGCCGAGAAGGTGTGGAAACTGCCGGAGGGCACCATCAACGAGAAGGTCGGTTTCCACGCCGTGCTGATGCACCGCAAACTCAAGGACGGCGTCATGAACTGCTACTGGCAGCAGTGCAACAACAACATGCAGGCCGCCGCCAACATGAACGAGGAGTCCTACCCCGGTTGGCGCAACCCGGACAACTTCATCACCGTCACCGACCCCTACCCGACCGTGTCGGCCCAGGCGGCGGATCTGATCCTGCCCACCGCCATGTGGATCGAGAAGGAGGGAGCCTACGGCAACGCCGAGCGGCGCACCCAGTTCTGGCGCCAGCAGGTGCATGCGCCGGGCGAGGCGAAGTCGGATCTGTGGCAGACCATGGAGTTCGCCAAGCGCTTCAAGATGGAAGAGGTCTGGCCGGAAGAGCTGCTGGCGAAAAAACCGGAGTATCGCGGCAAGACCCTCTACGAGGTGCTGTACGAAAACGGCCAGGTCAACAAGTTCCCCTATGCGGGCAAGATCGTCGACGACCGTGGCAACGCCTACCCCAACGACGAGTCGGATCACTTCGGCTACTACGTACAGAAGGGCCTGTTCGAGGAGTACCGGATGTTCAACTCCGCCCCCGACATCATCAAGAAGGGCCATGAGATGGCCGAGTTCGACGCCTACCACAAGGCGCGCGGCATCCGCTGGCCGGTGATCGACGGCAAGGAGACCCTGTGGCGCTTCAGCGAAGGCTTCGACCCGCACGTGGAGAAGGGCAGCGGCTTCCAGTTCTATGGCAACAAGGACAAGCGGGCCAACATCATCTTCGGTCCCTACGAGCCACCGGCCGAAAGTCCCGACAAGGACTACGATCTATGGCTCTGCACCGGCCGTGTGCTCGAGCACTGGCATAGCGGCTCCATGACCCGCCGCGTGCCCGAACTCTATCGCGCGGTGCCCGATGCCGTGGTCTACATGCATCCGAACGATGCCAAGAAGCGGCGTCTGCGCAACGGGGCGATGGCCAAGATCAGTTCCCGGCGCGGCGAGATCATCTGCAAGGTCGACACCAAGGGACGCAACCGGACGCCGGAAGGCCTGGTCTTCATCCCCTGGTTCGACGCCGGCCGGCTGGTCAACAAGCTGACCCTCGATGCGACCGATCCGCTCTCCAAAGAGACGGATTACAAGAAGTGCGCGGTGAAGATCGAACGGGCATAGGAGGCTGGAGGAGAGAACCGGGTGTACGGTGCGGCGAGCCTCACCCTACAGTCCGGACAAGCAGGATGCGGCTCGCCGCACCGATAAAACGACCGTTCGGAACAAAGGTGGGGCACGGCCCCACCCTACCCGAACCCAAGGCACGCCGCCCGCCCCGAGAAGAAGCGGGCATACCAGCAGGGTGGGGCCATGCCCCACCAAATGGTTGAACATTGAGATAAACGGAAAGCTGCATCACCCGTGAGTTAACGATGTCGGACAGAGAGAAAAAAAGCGAACTGAACCGCCGCCAGTTCCTGGGCAACATGCTCAGGACCGCCTGCGGGGTCGGCCTGGTCGGCCTGGGCCTGGGGCTCTATGCCCAGCGCGCCTCATCGCTCCCTGCGCAAGTCATTCGGCCGCCTGGCGCGCTGCCGGAAGCCGATTTCCTCGGCGCCTGCATCCGCTGCGGTCTCTGCGTGCGCGACTGTCCCTACGACATCCTGTTTCTCGGCGAGGTCGGTGAGCAGGTCCCCACCGGTACGCCCTATTTCATCGCCCGCACCGGGCCCTGTGAAATGTGCGTGGACATCCCCTGCGTCAAGGCCTGTCCCACCAATGCCCTGGATCACGACCTGACCGAGATCGAGGACTCCCGCATGGGCCTGGCGGTGGTGGTCGACCAGGAGAGCTGTATCGCCTTCCACGGTCTGCGTTGCGAGGTCTGTTTCAACATCTGCCCGATCCGCGGTCGCGCCATCACGCTGGATATGCAGCACAACGCCCGCTCCGGCAAGCATGCGCTGTTCATTCCGGTTGTCCATTCCGACGCCTGTACCGGTTGTGGTCTCTGCGAGCGCGCCTGCATCCTGGAAGAGGCGGCGATCAAAGTTTTTCCCACCCACCTCGCCAAGGGCGAACTGGGCAAACACTATCGACTGGGCTGGAAGGAGAAGGCCAAGGCCGGCGAGGCCCTGGTCACACCCGATACCGAACACAAATACAACCTGCCCGAAGGTGTGCGCTACGACCTGCAGGGCGAAGGATTGATCATCGAGGAACAGGGCGCAGAGACCCCCTTCTCAGGCAATCCGCTCGACACTCTCAATAGCGGTTTCATGGACAAGCAGTAATGGTCGACACGACAAAACTCGGAAGCGATGCCATTGCCACCAAAGGGTGGTTGAGCGCGCACCGCTTCCTGATACTCAGACGACTCAGCCAACTCGGCATCCTCGCCCTGTTCCTCAGCGGACCGCTGTTCGGCATCTGGATCGTCAAGGGTAACCTGGCCTCCAGCCTGACCCTGGACATCCTGCCGTTGACCGATCCGCACGTCCTGTTGCAGGCGGCGCTCTCCGGCGTGGTACCGCAGACAGCGGCCCTGATCGGCGTCGCCATCGTGGTGGCCTTCTACTTCGCAGTCGGCGGACGTGTCTACTGTTCCTGGGTATGCCCGGTCAATATGATCACCGACCTGGCCAGCTGGCTGCGCCGCCGGCTCGGCCTGCGCGCCAGCACCCAGCTGTCGCGCAACGCCCGCTACTGGATGCTGGGTCTGACCCTGGTGCTGCCGCTGGTGGCTGCCGGCGGCATCGTCTGGGAGCTGGTCAATCCGGTGTCGATGATGTTTCGCGGCATCGTCTTCGGCATCGGTGCCGGTTGGTTGGTCATCGCCGGGGTGTTTCTGTTCGATCTGCTGGTGGCGAAGGACGGCTGGTGCGGACATCTCTGCCCGGTGGGCGCCTTCTACAACCTGCTCGGCAGCAAGAGCCTGTTGCGGGTCAACGCCGCCAATCGCAACGCCTGTAACGACTGCATGGAGTGTTTCGTGGTCTGCCCCGAACCCCATGTCATCAAACCCGCGCTCAAGGGCGGCGGCAAGGGAGAGAGTCCGGTGATCCTTTCGTCCGACTGCACCAACTGCGGCCGTTGCATCGATATCTGCGCAAAGGACGTATTCGGCTACGGTGGCCGCCACACCGTGGAACGCAAGGCGCCGAAGAAGCCGGCGGTGGAGGAGATCCATTCAAGTGTCCGGGCATGACCGGCGCACCCGATTTTGACTATCAGAGTGATGAGGGAGAAAGGTATGAAAAAGTTCGCAACTGTGACCATCACGGCGATGAGCGTGCTGCTCTATTCCGCATCGGCGCTGTCCGACGAAGTGAAATCCTTACGCGGGGATGACCTCCAGGCCATGGCGAAAAAAACTGAGCACGTGGAGATCATGAATGTGAAAGGCGGCATAGCACGTAGCTACAAACAGCAGCCGCCCATGGTGCCGCACGAGGTCGACAAGTATGAAATCAACTTGAAGGTCAACGGCTGTCTCACCTGCCACAGCGAGACCACCTATGAAGAGAAACATGCGCCCAAGGTCGGTGACAGCCACTATGAAACCCGTGATGGAAAGATCATGGGGTCCATCTCCACCCGCCGTTGGTTCTGTAATCAGTGCCACGCACCCCAACTGAGTGCCGATCCGTTGGTGCAGAACAACTTTCAGGGTGCCCAATAACTCAGAGCTGAAACCCTGACAGCGGGTTTCCTCCAAGCGATGTCATGTATCAAAGCAGGGGAAGAAGATGAACAATAGAACAAAACGCGGCGCGATCATTCTGGTCGGAATCGGCATTATCGCGGGTATCGTCCTCTGGGGCGGTTTCAACACCGCCATGGAGATGACCAACACGGAGGCGTTCTGCATCTCCTGCCATGAAATGGAAGAGAATGTCTACAAGGAATTGCAGGAGACCGTTCACTTCACCAACCGCACCGGCGTGCGCGCCACTTGCCCCGACTGCCACGTGCCCAAGGAATGGGTGCACAAGTTCGTGCGCAAGATCCAGGCCAGCAACGAGCTCTATCACAAGATGCTCGGCAGTATCGACACGCCGGAAAAGTTCGAGGCCAAGCGTCTGGAACTGGCCGAGCATGTCTGGGCCTCCATGAGAAAGACCGACTCGCGGGAGTGCCGCAACTGCCACAAGTTCGTCTCCATGGACCTCGACAAGCAGGCCCCGCGCAGTGCCGACGAGCACGATCCCCACTACTGGGATGCAATGGACGGCAAGGCACCGCAGAAGACCTGTATCGACTGCCACAAGGGTATCGCCCACTCGTTGCCGGCAGGTTACGATCCGGCCAAAGAGTATTGACAAGACCTCAGTCGCTTCCTAGGGCCTGTTACAGGCCCTAGATGAAACCGCAATATGAACACCAATCACCGCGAATGTCCGCAAATGAACAGCCAAAGGCCACGAAGATCAATTCGAGACTATTTGCGCTTAATCCATTCATTCATCGACGATCACAAGTAGTTCCGGAATGCTCCGAGATTCATTCAACAGAGAGATCCACTACCTGCGCCTGTCGGTCACCGATCGCTGCGACTTCCGCTGTTTCTACTGCCTGCCGAGAGGCTATCGCGATTTCGAGACCCCGGAAGAGTGGCTCACCGGCGACGAGATCGAACGGGTGGTGGCCCAGTTCGCCGCGCTCGGTGTCAAACACGTCCGGCTCACGGGCGGGGAACCGCTGGTGCGACGGGAGTTGGGCGAGATCGCCGAGCGCATCGCCGCCCTGCCCGGCATCGAGGAGCTGTCGCTCAGCACCAATGCCTCGCGACTTGCCGAGCATGCCGAGAGACTCCGCATGGCCGGGGTCGGACGCCTCAACATCAGTCTCGATTCATTGCGGGAAGAGACCTTCCAGCGCATCACCGGCAGCCGGCTGTCACCGGTGCTGGCGGGTATCGATGCGGCCTGCGCCGCCGGCTTCCAGCCGATCAAGATCAATATGGTCGTGATGCGTGGGATCAACGACCGTGAAGTGGAGGCGATGATCGACTACTGCCAGCGATACGGGTTGACCCTGCGCTTCATCGAGACCATGCCGGTCGGCGACGGCGGCCGCCACGCCAATGAACATTTTCTGCCGTTATCCGAGGTCGAGAATCGACTGAGAAAACGCCATCGTCTCTCTCCCGCCGCCATGCGCGGCAGCGGCCCTGCGCGCTATTTCCGGATCGATGACAGCGAGCTGGTGGTGGGTTTCATAACCCCCCAGTCCCAACACTTCTGTGCCAGCTGCAACCGGGTGCGCCTCTCCGTCAGCGGCGATCTGCATCTCTGCCTGGGCCAGGAGGATCGATTGGAGCTGCGACCCCTACTGCGTGAGGGCGCCAGTGACGAGGCGATCCAGACCGCCATACGCCAGGCCATCGTCCGCAAACCGGAACGCCACCACTTCAACGAAGTCCCTACTGCCGTCATCCGGCCTATGTCGGCGCTTGGCGGTTAATTCAAGCTCATATCGACAATTGAAATATCGCGTATGAATAAAAACATAAGAGCTATCTACAGGAGTAGGGTGGGGCCCTGCCCCACCGTATAGACTTACACTACAGCTCTGAATGGTGGGGCAGGGCCCCACCCTACACGTATCACTCAGTGAGCAGTTGCCGACCGTTGACCTGAAGGGACCGTTCTTGCCCGATCACACCGGCCTTTCCAGCGCTCCGCTCAATGTCATCTGCGGGAACGGGATCTCCCAGCCATTCTCTGTACAGGCATCGACGCACCAGCGCTGGATGGCACGCCGCAATCGGTTATAGAGATCCCCCAGCTCGCCACTGAAGTCGGCGATCACGGTGATATCGAGCGACGAGCTGTTGGCCAGCGCGAACTCCACCCGCAGATTCAGGAGTTTTTCGCCATAGCCTTCCGCCTCGGCCCGCTGGCGGATGTAGTCCTGCAGCCGCTTGGGAATCTCGTCGGTGCTTTGCGCCTGCAGTTTATAGCTGATGCCAATGGTCTCCTTGAGACGGAAATTGGTCGACAGGTTGCACGGCGAGGCCGCCAGAAAGTCGCCGGTCTGGTAGGTCACCTGCGCACCGCCGCGCTGCACCAGCTGTACCAGTTCGTGGGAGATGCCGACCACCTTGCCGCGCACACCGTCGCTGAGCAGCACCCAGTCGTCGCGCTTGCAGGGAAACCAGGGTTCCTCAGGGCGGCAGGGGCGCGACTTGAGATCGACCAGATCATCGATCGGCACCCGCTGGCTGATGTTGGCCACCGGATTGACCAGGGTGCAGTAGACGTTGATCTGCTCCACCAGCCAGGGGATGCCATCGAGCCGGCTACGCTCCCCCTCGCGCACCGATCCGATGTTGAGAAACAGCTGGATCTGGCTCCAGTATCGCGGCAGCGCCTGGCGCAGGGTCCAGGCGATACCGAGCAGCAGCAGGATGCTCAAACTGAACAGCACCCAATCCTCGACCAGATAGAAGACGATCATCGGCCCCAGGATGATCAGCAGAATCGTCACGATACGATGGATCAGTTCCAGCAGCCGGATGCGGAAGCTGCGATGCTTTTTGTTGAAACCGGGCATGTGACGCTGCATGGCATTGTAGCTGACTCGCGACAGCAGCATGATCAGCAACACCACCAGCAACGCTTCGGTCAGGTAGAGTCCGCGTTTCTGAAAAAAGGACTTGAGATAGCTCTGCGAAGCCTCTGCCAACGAGGCTTCCGAGGCCAGCAGTTCGTCGAGCTGCAATTGCGCCGATTGCAGCTCACTCTGCATGAAGGCCCGATTCTTCTCCCAGTTCTTCTCCATCGCCGTCAGCGTCGCCTTGAGCTGCTCGCTCTCCGCCTGGCTGCGCAGGCGATCCACATTGGCCAGAGCGACCTCGACGATGGCCAGACGGTCGGTGTAGTAGCTGATCTTCTCCTTCAGGTCCGACTTCTGCCGGATGCTGGCGGTCATGTCCTTCATCTCGTCGATCGCCGGTTTCAGCAGACCGAACAACTCCTGCTGGAAGTCGAACTTGGTCTCTCCCTGTTCGCGCAGCCGGGTCAGATCGACGCCTGCCGAGATGTTCTCCAGATTCCGGCTGGTGGCGTTGAGGTCATCCTGCAGATCGCCCAGTTCCTGTTGCAGCTGCTGCTTTTGGGAGTCCGACTGCGCCTTCGCGATCTGCTTGTTCAGGGATTCGATGTCACGCCGCAGATTCGCCTGCAGGGTGACCAGGTTGCGCAGGGTCTCCAGCGTGTTCTTGCCCTTGCCCTCGGGCACCACGTCACCCTCCTGAGCCCACGCCGGCATCAACAGGGCGGACAGGAGCAGCAGTGCGCACAACTTCAGCACGGCACGGGACAGGATTTGTGGTCTGAATTTCATGGCGTCACCCGGATCGTCTGCGGAGCCTGAGGTTATCGGTTGTCGCGGTTTGGCGGAACCCGACCAGGCCATGATAAATCAATGCAGGTCAAATAAAACAGAAAGCAGATCTTCCGTGCATCGAAAAAACCGTTCTCGATCCAGGGTAGAAACGGCCTGTTCGCGCGGACGAAGCCGGGCGCCGAAAGGGTGTGGGGTGAATTGCCCGTGCCGACGGTCAGCCGGAACGACGATAACTGCGTATCAGCCAGTGATCGACACTCAGATACCGCCCCGCGCCGAAGAAAAACAGTACCAACAGCATGACGAAATAGGTGGCGGCGAATTCGATGCCGTTGTTGAGCACCACCAGACTGCCGTGCTCGGTCAGCCAGTCGTAGTTTCCATGCTCCATGAGCAGCGACTTGGCCCGGTCGAGACGTTCGACGGCGGCGATGGTGCGTTCGTTGGCGAACAGGGATCCGGCCCCTTCGGCGATCGCCAGCCAACCGTTCTGCCAATGCACCGTGAAGGCGGCCACCAGCATGGTGACCATCAACGGCACGGAGATCAGGCGCACGCCGAGACCGAGGAACAGCAGCACCGCGCCCAGCGTCTCCGTCAACGTTGCCAGCCAGGCCATCAGCAGGGGAAAGGGCAGCCCCAGACCCCAGTCGGGATTGCCGAACCACTCGGCCACGCTCTGCACATCGGACAACTTGTTGGTGCCGGCCATCCAGAAGACGGGTACCAGGTAGAGACGGATGGCCAGCGGGGCGATGAAATCGAAGCCCCCGACCCTCTCTCTCACCTGTTGCATCTTGTCCACGATATTCAATTTCATGACGACTCTCCCATCTTGCTATCGACTGAAATCCCCGCCGCGACACGACCTCCCGGATGGGATGACTCAGCGCTCTGCAGGCTGCCGATCACACCACGTTCACACAGCATGCGGAGAACCTCCAAACCGCGGCTGATGAAGGCATCGGATAGTTCGATGCGCGCCATCTCGGCCAAGGCTTCCAGTAATTCCGACACTTTCGCCTCGGACACCGTCTGCAGCGCTACGAGCAAGCTGTAGGTCAGGGGATCGATGTCGAGAAACACCACCTCATCGTCGTGATTGCGGTAGACCAGCAGATGTACCGCTCCCGCTTCAGCGGACACCTCTGACGACTGTGGACCGATGCGGTGCACCGGGTAGCGATAGTGCAACGGCCAGGCCAGGGGGGATAGCCGCACCCGTTTTCGCATCATGTCATGCATGGACGGTTCAACCGGCAACGGTTCCGCCACACTCAAGGCCAGCGCCAGCTCGACCCATTCGTAATGCGCCAGTTCGACGAGAAAAGGCGGATCGCCTTCTCTCCCGCGCCGCTCATCGCGCAGATAGCCGATAAACTCCTCGCCCAGCCGGGTGAACAGCGGGCTCCTGCAGGTATGCCGCGCATAGAAGTCGCGCACCATGGACTGCCACTGCCCGTCCGTCAGCACACGGCGGAGGACGGGGAAACTGTCGGCGAGAAAGCTCTCCACGTTGTTGAAGAAGAGTTCGCAATAGATCGCCATGCGTTCGGCTGCCACACCCGGCGGCGCCTCGACTTCACTCGGTTGTCGGATACAGTCGGCGAATCGATGCTGAAGCGCTTGAAAGCCCGCTTCAGGCCTGTTTGAGCAATGCATGGGGCACCTCGTTCCATTTGTTCTGATAGGTGGCGATGGTCTCCACCTCACCCAGCAGCTCCGCTAGCGGGGGGATGTTGAAATCCCGCTCCAGCAGGGTCGGAAAACTGCCGAAGCAGGCATAGGCCGTGTCCAGCAACGCCCAGACCGGATCGATCACCGCATCACCATGGGTATCGATGCGCAGATCCTCCGACTCTTTGTAGTGACCGGCGATGTGCGCATAGACGAGTCGCTCTGCCGGAACCTTACGCAGAAAGGCTTCGGCGTCGTAACCATGGTTGATGCTGTTGACATAGATGTTGTTGATGTCGAGGTGGAGATCGCAGTCGGCCGCTTCGATCACCGCCCTGAGAAAATCGATCTCGGCCATCTGCTGACCCGGAGCGGCATAGTAGGAGACGTTCTCCATACCGATACGTCGCTCCAGGATCTCCTGTACCCGGCGTATGCGCCCGGCCACATACTCCACCGCCTCAGGCGTGAAGGGTATCGGCATCAGGTCGTAGAGATGACCGCCGGCGGAGCAATAGGAGAGATGTTCCGTATAGACCGCGATCCCGTGCTGATCGAGAAAGCGTTTGAGTTGAAGCAGGAACTTCTCGTCCAGCGGATCCGGCCCGCCGATGGAGAGTGAGAGTCCGTGACAGACAAACGGGTAACGCTCCGTCAGTTGACGGAACTTGCGGCCATAGGCCCCGCCGACACCGATCCAGTTCTCCGGTGCCACTTCCCAGAAATCGACCCGCCCCTGCGCCAACGCCAGTGCCTGGTCGAGAAACACGCGGCGCAGACCGAGTCCGGCGCCTTCAACAGGATAGCTACTCATGATATCGACTCACTCCTTCGTGGGAGCGGGCGTCCACCTGCAGGTGGACGCCGCCCGGATGGCCTGCCTATTTTTTGTTGGCGCCGCATTTTGCTTCGCCGCAACTGCCTTCCTTCACCTTGGTTGAGGCAGGCGTCGCCTTGTTCTCGCCGCAACTGCCCTCTTTGGCCTTGTTCTCGCCGCAACTGCCCTCTTTCACTTTCGTGTTCTCGCCACAGTTCCCCTCCTTGGCCTTTTTGTCCGCGCCGCAGGAGCCCTCTTTGGCCGCCAACTGCATGTAGCCGCCATCCAGCTGCTTCACGCTGAAAGGATTCTCGAAGGCCTGCGAATAACCGGCCAGGGCCATGGATCCAGCCAGGGCGGCACCGACGGCGACGGCCAGGTTGCGCTTGTTCGACTTCTTGGTCATAACTTTCTCCTCAATCACAATGCTGTACAAAGTAACGATTGGTTTATCAGCGCCACACCGGGACCTGATCAACCTGCTAGTCCACCGGTAGGGTGGTAGTCCCTTGTTGTTCCGGCTTGAGGAGAATCTTGAACTGCGGTTTTCCAGCTGGGTTCACGCAATTCTCACAAATTGATCACGGTGCCGGAGAGGAGATGATTTGAATAGTTGTGGGTTGCGGGATGTGGGATGTGGGATGTGGGTTGTAGGTTGTGGGTTGTGGTGTTCGCTGCGCTCTCGGCCTTTATTATCCCCCTCTCCCTGTCCCTCTCCCGCAAGGAGAGAGGGGAATTGTTCGGAGAGTTTCGAGTAATACTCGAACCGTGCAGTGGAGCGGTTGCTTCAGGCTGGCTTCTTTCTTGAATCAGGCGTCCCCTCTCCCCTTGCGGGAGAGGGACAGGGAGAGGGGTGGATAAAAAGCCGTGAGCGCACCGAACACCACAACTCAAAACTCAAAACTCAAAACTAAAAACTAAAAACTAAAAACTAAAAATAACCCCCCCATGTTCGCTGATTCACAGTCTGGAAAGGGAGCAATCAGGTTGCCTTAAGCAAGCACCATTCAAATCAGCCCGTACTTGCCGATGACGGCGACTACCGTAACCGCCAGGCCCAGGCTGAGATTGGTCAGAATCAACTGACGGATGAGGGTGATGGCGGCCACCGCCTTGGGCATGTCGTGAGTCTTGAGGGCCCGGCTCAACTGGTGATAGGGAATGGCATAGATGAAGACGAAGATGGCGGCCATCAGGGTACCGGCGACAGACATCAGGTTGAGCCAGAAATTGGTTTCCGTTTCATAGACGATGAAGAGCATCCAGTAGCCACTGGCGAGGATCAGGATCACCGACAACCAGACCCAGGGAAAAAAGCCATCGAACACTTTCAACATCAGGGGCAGGCGATCCTGGGGTTCCAGGACCCTGTTCAGGGCCCCGCGCAGGACCATGTGGGCGAAGAACATGCCGCCCACCCAGACAATGACACCCAGGAGATGCAGAGTGACCGCGATCGCCATGCCGAAAACCTCGAATTAGTCCGGGAAATGGATGCTTCATTGTGCCCAAGCGGGAGTGAATCGCCAACTGCAATGGCCATTTGATAATTCCATTTACACTGGTAAACTAACCGATTTCCTGCCGTTTACGTGGCAGATGGGTGAACTGGCATCCGTTACGGATGCCTTTTTGTTTTTGGGATTCGACCAGGGGCCCCTGTGAGCACCGAAATTTCCGACGCACTGATGACAACCTATAACCGGCTGCCCGTGGCCTTCGATCGGGGCGAGGGTCCCTGGCTGTGGGACACCGAGGGACGCTGTTATCTGGATGCCATCACCGGCATCGCGGTATGCGGACTGGGACACGCCCACCCCGTGATCAAAAACGCCTTGTGCGACCAGGCCGGCAGCCTGTTGCACACCTCCAACATCTATCGTATCGCCCATCAGGAAACCCTGGGCCAGCGCCTCTGCACGCTCGCCAATATGGATCGGGTCTTCTTCGCCAACTCGGGGGCCGAGGCGAACGAGGCCGCGATCAAGATCGCCCGCCTGTTCGGCAACCGCAAAGGGGTCAGGAACCCGGCCATCATCGTCATGGAACAGAGTTTCCACGGACGCACCCTGGCGACGCTCACCGCCACCGGCAGCCGCAAGGTGCAGGCCGGCTTCGAACCCCTGGTGCAGGGTTTCATCCGCGTGCCCTACAACGACATCCAGGCCATCGAGGATATCGCCGCCAAGGACAACAGCGTGGTTGCGGTGCTGGTGGAACCCGCCCAGGGCGAAGGTGGCGTCAACATCCCCGATGCCGATTATCTGAACCGGATCCGCGAGATCTGTGACCGCAAAGACTGGCTGATGATGCTGGACGAGATCCAGACCGGCATGGGCCGCAGCGGCAGACTCTTCGCTCACCAGCACAACGACATCCTGCCGGACGTCATGACCCTGGCCAAGGGGCTGGGCAACGGCATGCCGATCGGCGCCTGCCTGGCGTGCGGCGCGGCGGCGCGGGTCTTCGCCCCCGGCAACCACGGCTCAAATTTCGGTGGCAACCCGCTGGCCTGCCGGGTCGGCATCAGCGTCCTCGACGTCATCGAGGAGGAGGGCCTGAGCGTGCGCGCCGCGGAACTGGGCTCACGCATGCTGACGGCTTTTCGGGAACGGCTCGGCGGTCTCTCGGGTGTCACCGATATCCGGGGCATGGGACTGATGATCGGCATCGAACTCGACAGACCTTGCGGGGAGCTGGTCACCCAGGCCCTGGAACAGGGCCTGTTGATCAACGTCACCGCCGAGCGGGTGATCCGGCTGTTGCCCGCCCTCATCATGACCGATGAGAACTGCGACGAGATCGTCGACCGGGTGGTCGATCTGGTCACCGCTTTCCTCTGACTTTCTCAACTGTTTCCAAGGCATCGGCTTATGGCACAGAAACCGAGACACTTCCTCTCCCTGCTCGACCTCACCAAGGATGAGCTTCACAGCGTCGTGCGGCGCGCCAGCGAACTCAAGCGCATGCAGCATCGCGGCGACATCCACACCCCTCTGAAGGGCAAGAGCCTGGGCATGGTGTTCGAGAAATCCTCCACCCGCACCCGGGTCTCCTTCGAGGTCGGCATATCGCAGCTTGGCGGCCACGCCCTCTTTCTCTCTCCCCGCGATACCCAGCTGGGACGGGGCGAACCGATCGAGGACAGCGCCCGGGTGCTCTCGCGCATGCTCGACATCATCATGATCCGCACCTTCGAACACGAAAAGCTGGAACTCTTCGCCAGCCACTCCAAGGTGCCGGTGATCAACGCCCTCACCGACCTGCTCCACCCCTGCCAGCTGCTGGCCGACATGCAGACCTACTTCGAGCACCGGGGGGATATCGCGGGCAAAACCGTGGCCTGGATCGGCGACGGCAACAATATGTGCCACTCCTACATCAACGCCGCACGACGCTTCGGTTTTCGTCTCAACATCGCCTGTCCCGAGGGTTACGATCCCGATCAGAAGGTCCTGCAGTCCGCCGGCGACAGCGCGGCTATCGTGCGCGATCCCTTCGCTGCTTCGGAAGGCGCCGACCTGGTGGTCACCGACGTCTGGGCCAGTATGGGCCAGGAGCATGAACAGTCAGCCCGCCGCGAGGCCTTTGCCGACTACCAGGTGAACGAGGAGTTGATGGCCAAGGCGTCCTCCGACGCCCTATTCTTCCACTGCCTGCCCGCCCATCGAGGCGAGGAGGTGAGCGCCGGCGTCATGGATGCCCCCGACAGCGTGGTCTGGGATGAGGCGGAAAACCGCCTGCACTCGCAGAAGGCGCTGATGGAGTTCCTGTTGCTGGGACGCGTTTAAGGCCGCCTTGTCCACGAGGGATTGTCCGCCGAGCGTTCTCCTCCCTCGTCGTAAACCACATCCATATCCCCTTGAATGGTTAAGTATTCAGGTTATGGTTTGGTAAATTGTGGTCTGTTTCGTGAACAGGGACCCGGTTACTTGTAGAATACCGACCTTTACCGCTCAGCCCAGCCGGAAAGCTCGCATGAAGAAATACGCCCTGCTACTGCTCTGCTCGATCCTGACTTTGCCGCAACTGGCTCAGGCGGAGACCCGCTATGTCACCGACGTCTTCAAGATCACCATGCGCAGTGGTGAAAGCACTTCCCACAAGATCCTGCGCATGCTCGACAGCGGCATGGCGGTCGAGGTGCTCTCCACCAATCCCGATTCGGGTTACAGCAAGGTCCGCGCCGGCGGCGGCGAGGGCTATGTCCTGACCCGCCAGCTGATGCGGGAGCCGAGCGCACGCGATCAGCTGGCAAACATGCAGCGGGAGATCGAGGCGCTCAAGGCCGCACCGGGGGAACTGCGCTCCAACCTGGCGAATCTGCAGAAGGAACACCGTGAGCTGAGCCAGACGTACAAGGAGCTGGAGACGGTGAAGAACAAACAGGAACAGGAGCTGCAAAGCATCCAGCGTACCGCCTCCAATGCCATCCGCATCTCCAATGAGCGCAACGAACTGCGCAAACAGGTGGCGGACCTGACCCGCGAGGTCGAGGATCTCAAACAGGAGAACCGGGACCTCAGCAACGAGGCGACCCGAGACTGGTTTCTCATCGGCGCCGGCGTCATCATCGCCGGCATCCTCATCGGCCTGATCCTGCCCCATCTGCGCTTCCAGCGACGCCGCAGCTCCTGGGGATCGCTCTAGCCCGCTTGCATCGGGACCGGCGCCAGCACATCGCCGACGCGTCCCGATGATCAACGCCCGGCGCGCATCAGGCCGCCCAGGCCCATATCCTCCAGAGCCCTGCCGAGCAGGGCCTTGACCTCGGAGGCGCGCTCGCAGCGCAGAGCGGCCTGCAGCAGTTCCCGGGCACGGGACGAGGAGATGGAACGGAGGACCCACTTGACCCGCAGCAGGCTGCCGGCGTTCATGCTCAGGCTGTCGACGCCCATGCCCAGCAGCAGAACCGCCGTGGCCGGGTTACCGGCCATTTCGCCGCAGACACTGACCTCCCGCTGATAGACCCTGGCGCCCTCGACGATCTGTATCAGTGCCCGTAACACCGCTGGGTGCAGGTCGTCGTAGAGATCGCCGACGTGACCGTTGTTGCGGTCCACCGCCAACAGGTACTGGGTCAGATCGTTGGTCCCCACGGAGAGGAAATCGACCCGCCGCGCCAACGCCTCGACCTGATAGACCGCGGCCGGCACCTCGATCATGACACCGATCTCCGGCATATGGACGTCGAAGCCCTCCTCGGTCAGCTCGTCGTGGGCACGACGTATCAGCTGCAGGGCGTCGTCCACCTCGTCCACGTGGCTGATCATCGGCAGCAGCAGACGCATGTTGTTCAGCCCGATGGCGGCCCGCAGCATGGCACGGACCTGGGTCAGAAAGATTTCCGGATGGTCCAGCGAGACGCGGATTCCACGCCAACCGAGGAAGGGATTCTGTTCCTGCAGCGGGAAGTAGGGCAGCGGTTTGTCACCGCCGATGTCCAGGGTGCGTATGATCACCGGCCGGGGATGGAAAATCTTCAACACTTTACGGTAGTTGGTCACCTGTATCGACTCGCCGGGAAAGCTGTCCCGCACCATGAAGGGCAGCTCGGTCCGGTAGAGGCCGACACCGGCCGACTCCTCGGTACCATGGGTGTTCATCTCCGAGATCAGACCGGTATTGAGATAGAGCGGTACGCTGATGCCGTCGGTGGTCTCACTGGGCAGTGCCTTGTTGGCCTCCAGCTCCTGCGTGAGCTCCCGATCCTCCTCGGCCAGGCGCTGGTACTCCTGCAACACCGAAGGCGCCGGTGAGACGTAGACCCTGCCCACATAGCCGTCCAGGATCACGAAGCGGCCATCCATGCGCGACACCGGCAGGTTGGTCACGCCCATCACGGCCGGGATATCCATGGCCCGGGCCAGAATCGCCACGTGAGAGAAGCTGGCGCCACGCGCCGAAACGATGCCCGCCAAGCGCTCCTTCGGCACCTCGGCCAGCTGCATGGCGCTCACCTCTTCACCGACCAGGATGGTGTTCTCGGGATAGTCGACCTGGTCGCTCACGCGCTGCTGCAGGTGCATGAGGATGCGCCGTCCCAGGTCGCGCACATCGGAGGCGCGCTCGCGCAGGTAGATATCCTCCATGTTGTCGAAGACCTTGGCATGCTCCTCGATGGTCATGCGCAATGCCCCGGGCGCCCAGTTGCCCTGGTGGATGCGACTCACGGTGCTACCGATCAGGGACTCGCCGCCGAGCATCATCAACCAGGCCTCGAACAGGGCCCGGTCTTCAGCCGGCAGACTGTCCTCGAAGCGGTCTTCGAGCGCCATCAAATCCTGCACCACCGCGGCAACCGCGGTGCGAAAGGCCTCCTCTTCCGCCTGTGGATCCGTGGTGGTCTTGTCGGGAACCGCATCCAGATCGGCCGGCGGGTAGACCACCACGACCGTACCGAAGGCGACCCCGGGCGATCCCGGGCGACCCTGCAGGAAACGTCTCGGTGGCGCCGTATTCTCCGCCGTGACCAGCTGCCCCGTGGCCTGCGCATGCGTGATGGCGCCGGCCAGCTGTGCCGCCAGCGTAAACAGGAAGGTGACCTCGTAGTCGGCAAAGGTGCGCATTTCGATCTGCCGCACTACCAGCACGCCGAGCACCTTGCGGTTTTGAATGATCGGTACGCCGAGAAAACCCTTGTACTGAATCTCACCGGTCTCGTTGGTGAAGAGGTAGCGGCTGTGGCTCGGCGCGTCGGCCACATTGACCGGTTCCGCCCGCTCGCAGACCAGGCCGATGAGACCCCGGTGATAGGGCAGACTGACCTTGCCGACCGCCTCGGACCGCAGGCCGTCGGTCGCCATCAGCACATGGCTGTGACGCTCGAAATCGGTCAGGTAGACGGAGCAGACATCGACCTCGATGGCCTGCTTCACCTGGGTGACGATGATCTGCAGCACCTCGTTGAGGTCGGAGGCGGCATTGACCTCTTTGACGATGCGGTGAAGCGGGTCAAGCATGGTCGTGCGACCCGCGCTCTCCGAACCGGAGGGGGGCGGAGAGCGTATTCACCGGCGATTCTGTCTGAGATAGTTGGAATGGGAACGCGCCGGCGTGCCTTCGGGATAGAGCAACGGCGCCAGCTCCTCCAGCGCCCGGGTGTAGACCTGGCGCTTGAAGTAGATCACCTCGCGCACCGGCTGCCAGTACTTGACCCAGCGCCAGTCCTCGAACTCCGGGGTATCGGTATGATCGAAACAGAAGGCGTCCTCCCCGCACTGCACGCGCAGCAGGAACCAGATCTGTTTCTGGCCGATGCACAGGGGCTCGCAGTTGCGCCGGATGTAGCGCTCAGGCAAGCGGTACCTGAGCCAATCACGGGTGGCGCCGAGCACCTCCACCTGATCCGGCCTCAGGCCGACCTCCTCCCGCAGCTCACGGTACATGGCCTCCTGCGGCGACTCCTCGGTCTTGATCCCGCCCTGGGGGAACTGCCAGGCGTCCTGACCCACGCGCCGGCCCCAGAACAGCAGGCGCTCACTGTTGCAGAGAATGATCCCCACATTGGGTCTGAAACCGTCCGAATCTATCAAGTCAGTGGCCAAATCAGGTTTGAAATCGATGAGATTGATTCTTCCACAATCACTTGGGGGCGGCAAGGAACGCCCAACATAAGCCTTTGCTAATTCAGAAAATTCCTGTACTGTCTGCAGGGATTCGCGGGCATCGCCGCTGAATTGGCGGCGCAATGCCCGGCTATGGTGGGACAGCAGTATGGCACTGGCGATTTTCGATCTCGACAACACCCTTCTGGCAGGGGACTCCGACTATCTCTGGGGCCGATTCCTGGTCGAAAAAGGGGCGGTGGACGGTAACCGATACGAACGTGAGAACGAGCGTTTCTACCAGCTCTATAAAGAGGGTCGCCTCGACATCCTCGAGTTTCTCCGCTTCTCCCTCGCCCCCCTGCGCCAACACCCTCGCGCCACCCTGGAGGCCTGGCGGGATGAGTTTCTCGAGACGCATATCGCCCCGCTGATCAGCCAACAGGCGCGGCAACTGGTGGAGAAGCATCGCCAGGCCGGGGACACCCTGATGATCATCACCGCCACCAATGCCTTTGTCACCCGCCCGATCGCCCAGCGCTTCGGCATCGAACACCTGATCGCCACCGAACCGGAGACCCTGGACGGCCACTACACCGGTGAAGTGGCCGGCGAGCCCAGCTTCCGCGAGGGCAAGGTCAACCGCCTGCAGGCCTGGCTGTCGGAACACGACACCGATCTGCAGGGAAGCTGGTTCTACAGCGACTCGCACAACGATCTGCCCCTGCTCGAGCGGGTCGATCATCCGGTGGCGGTCGATCCCGACGCTACCCTGACGCGGGTGGCGCAGGAACGCCAATGGCCGATTCTCGAACTGCACGGCTGAGATTGGTCCATAATTTACCAGACAGGCCACCACACCACGGCCGGACAGGCCCTAGACAAAGGGTGCGGAGTGTCGATACCACGAGAACCGTCCCAGGGACTGACAATCAGGAGTTTTCGATGGCCAACAGCGCCTTTTTCGCAGTACTCATCGTCCTCATTCTGGCCGTGCTCTACATCATGAAGGGGAGCGACAATCCGCCGGAGACCCGCTACAACCAGACCCCGAAGCAGTATATCGAGCTGGTGGAGCAGAAGAAGGCGGCGCGACAGGCCGCCGAGGCCATGGAGCAATCACTGCAGGAGAGTTCGCAAAAAGCGGATGAGGCCCTGGAAGCGGCCAGCTCTCAGCGCTGACAGAAGGGACGCTCGTCCGGATTCTCCACCGCCTCGACGATCGCATTCACCAGTTCGCCCACCTCCTCGGGTGAAATCGCCGACAGTATCCGCTGCATCAGCTTGGGATCCACGGCAGCCTGCACCACCCGTCCGTCGGCCAGGGTCACATTGACACCGGCCGTATGCACGTGCGACTGGCCCTCGGCTTCTGCCACCAGCGATTCGTTCATCTCGAGCATCTGGTCGTAGAAGTCCTCGATTTTCTCATCCAGCTCATCCTCCAGATCCTCCGGCAGGGCGACCAGCCAACCCTCTTCACCCGTTGAGGCCTGGGGTTCCAGGCCGAGCGACTCGAGGTAGTCGATAAACCGACGCCAGGGACGCTCGTCGAAAAAGATATATTCCAGCATGTTATCAATCCGGCAACTCAATATGTCCGCGGGCTCACCTTTTGAGCCACCCATCCGGTTAGGCTGTCATCGTACCAATACTACTTTCGGGAGCAGTTGCCATGCGCCGCAGAAATTTTCTTCACAGCCTGCTCGGCGGATTGGGGATCGGCCTCGGGCGACCAGTCTACGCAAAAATCGCTCCAATCCAAAGCCGTCGCAGACTCTTGCTTCAGGAGTCGCCACTGGCCGGGTTTCAATACCACCGGGCCGCAGCGATCTGGCCCTTTCTCCGTGTCGGCGAACCTTTGCTGCTGAGACGCGAACCGAGCAATCCGCACGATCGCAATGCGATAGCGGTGTGGTTCAAGAACGAACATCTGGGCTACATTCCGCGGCGGGAGAACCGCACCCTGGCCATGCTCATGGACCAGGGACAGCGGCTGGAGGCACGCATCGTGCGGTTGCTGGATGAACGCAATCCCTGGCGCAAGATACGCATCCGCGTGGAGATGCTCTCTTGATGCGGTTCAATGGATGCGCAGTCCACCCGGACGTCTCGGACCTTGTGACCTGTACTGACGGATGCCTTCGATACCCAGTTCGAACTGCATCCGCCTGGCGGCTTGGCCGAGAAACTTGGTGATGCCGAAATCGGCCAGGGTGATCTGCGTGGTACCCTCGAAGCCCATGCGATAGCCGCCCCAGGGATCTGTGCCCGAGCCCACCCGCCTGACTTGGATTTCTATCGCACGCGTCACCCCGTGCAGGGTCAGGTCGCCTGTCAGCACACCCTCGCCCTCACCTGTCGGCCGATAAGAGGTGGAGACAAACCGCGCAGTGGGGTATCGCTCCACGTCGAGAATATCGTCGTCCCGCAGATGCCTGTCACGCTCGGCATGGTTGGTGTCGATACTGGTGGTATCGATCTCCACCTCGACTGTCGCCGTTTCCGGGGCATTGTCGTCATAGCTGAAACGACCGCTGAAACGGTTGAAACGTCCACTCAGCCAGCTGAAGCCAAGATGACCGATGCGGAACTGAATGAAGGCATGCCCCCCCTCGGTGTCGATGACATAGTCCGAGGCCGATACGGCCCCCCCCATCAGCAGCCCCAGTAGCAGCACAGCTCGCGTAATCGATTTCAACACCGCTCTCCTCCACCTGAAATAGCGTTACTTACACTGTAGACAGCCAGCCTGGATGATCGATTCAAACCTACCTAGCAGCGGCGTCTCAGATGACTTGGCCTGGACGTTGTGGGCTATACTCAGGACATGGAAAACAAAGACACCGGGAAGGTTCGACTGAAGGTTGTGGATAACCGATATCTGCATGCCGTCATTTACACTGATGGAGAGATCACAGAGCATGACATCGAGCCGGTCACCAGTTTTCTCGACCAGTTCCAAGCCCCGGTCCCTGCCCTGATCGAACGTCTGGGGCACTACTCCATATCGGTGTTGGTACAGATCGCCATGATGCAGCAGACCAAACACCGCTTGAAGGCGGTGGCCTTCATCGAGCGCAATCACCGGGACGTGATCATGACCCGCATCGCCGCCAGCACCTATTTCCGCGACGTGGAGGTCAGATCCTTCTACGACCGCGACGAGGCGCTGGAGTGGCTCTCCCAATACTTTTCAGATCAGCCCCTGTTGCCCAAATCCGGGATCCAGGCCCACGCATAACCGCCACAGCTTCACACCGGCAACGCCGTCTTGTCCACCACCCGTCGCATGACAAAGCTGGAGTGGACCCCGGTCACCCCCTCGATGCGGGTGATCTTGTTCAGCAGTAGATCCTGATAGGCCTGCATATCCCGCACCACCACCTTGACCTGATAGTCCGCGTCCTGGCCGGTAATGAGCAGACACTCGAGCACCTCGTGCAGAGCCGAGATCTTGGCCTCGAAGTTGGCGAAACGTTCCGGCGTATGACGATCCATGGAGATATGGATCAGCGCCATCAGACTCAAGCCGAGCCTGTTCGGATCGAGGTGAGCCCGATAGCCGGTGATCACCCCCGACTCCTCCAGGGCGCGCACCCGCCGCAGGCAGGGCGAGGGGGAGAGGCCAATGGCATCCGCCAGATCCTGATTGCTGATCCGGCCATCCTCCTGCAGGGTCTCGAGTATTCGTCTGTCGTAGCGATCCAGATCCATTACATTGCTCGCAGTCCAGTTAATGAAGAATATTATTCCAATATATTAGATATTTTTAGCATATATTTTCACATTTAAGCCAAACTTACGCACGATTCGCAATCATTTGCCCCGCAACCTGCTCTAAGCTTTCACCATCGGCCACAAGCCACCTACAGCGCCCCAGCCACAAGCCCGGGGCGAGAACGACAAGCCCCACAAAGGCCTGTTCGACCCAGTCAAAGCCGATTTCGGGGTCGGCAGGGATATCCTGCCGACCAGCCCCGAGAGAGATATCGCCCACAGCGCGACATGACACCCTAACCAGGAGCCAGGACGTGAAACGATTCGACCACACTAAATACCGCCCCACCGCGGGTATGCCGATGCCTGATCGGCAATGGCCCGAGAATAGCCTGACCCGGGCCCCGATCTGGGCCAGCGTCGATCTGCGTGACGGCAACCAGGCCCTGCTGGAGCCGATGGACGTGGCGCAGAAACGGGCGCTCTGGGAGTTGTTGGTGAAGATCGGATTGAAGCAGATCGAGGTCGGCTTTCCCGCCGCCAGTCAGCCCGACTACGACTTCGTGCGCTGGCTCATCGAGGGCGACCACATACCCGATGACGTCACCATCCAGGTCCTGGTGCAGGCCAGGCAGGAGCTGGTCAGCCGCACTTTCGAGGCCCTCGCCGGGGTGAAACGCGCCATCGTGCACGTCTATAACTCCACCTCCACGGTGCAGCGCAAGCGGGTCTTCAACCGCGACCGGGAAGGCATCAAGACGATCGCGGTGGCGGGCGCGGAGATGCTGCAGCGGGAGGCCGCCCGCTACCCCGACACCGCCTGGACCTTCCAGTATTCGCCGGAGAGCTTCTCCAACACCGAATGGGACTATGCGGTGGAGGTCTGCGACGCGGTAATCGAGGTCTGGCAGCCCGGCCCGCAAAACCCCTGCATCATCAACCTGCCGGCCACGGTGGAGAGCAGCATGCCGAACCGCTTCGCCGACCAGGTGGAGTATTTCTGCCGGGAGATCTCCCGCCGCGACGCCATCCAGGTCTCGGTCCACACCCACAACGACCGGGGCTGCGCGGTGGCGGCCGCCGAACTGGCAATCCTGGCCGGCGCCGACCGGGTCGAGGGCACCTTGCTGGGCAACGGCGAGCGTACCGGCAACATGGACATCGTCACCCTGGCGATGAACCTCTACAGCCAAGGGGTCGACCCCGAGCTCGACCTCTCGCAGCCGGACGAGATCATCCGCGTCTACACCGAGTGCACCGACCTGCCCGTTCACCCGCGCCACCCCTGGGTCGGCGAGCTGGTCTACACCGCCTTCTCCGGTTCTCATCAGGATGCGATCAGCAAGTGCCTCCATCGCCAGCAGCCGGACGAGCCCTGGCAGGTGGCCTATCTGCCCATCGACCCGCAGGACATCGGCCGCGACTACCAGGCGGTGATCCGGGTCAACAGCCAGTCGGGCAAGGGCGGCGTCGCGTACGTGTTGGAGCGGGATTACGGCCTGGTGCTGCCGCGCTGGATCCAGGTGGAGCTGGCGGCCATGGTGCAGCGTCTCAGCGAAGCGCAGCCGGGTGAAATCGACAGTGCCATGATCCACCGGCTGTTCCTTCAGCACTTCGTGGCAGACAGTGCGCCGATCACGCTCGAAGGCTACCGCATCGACCGTCGGAAGGATCAGGATGTGATTGAAGCCCGTATCACGGAATCGGGCCATGCCCGCGCCATCCACGGTTGCGGCGAAGGCGCCATCTCCGCCTTCATCGATGCCTGCACCTGCGCCTTCGGACGCCAGATACAGGTGCTCGACTACAGCGAGCACGCCATTGGCGAAGGCACGGACGCGGAAGCGGTGGCCTATCTCCTGCTCGACATCGAGGGAGAACGCATCGCCGGTGCCGCTTTCGACCACGACAGCCTCAGCGCAACACTGAAATCGGCACTCTCCGCCCTCAACCTGGCGCAGCGCCAGCGCCAGGCCGCCTAGTTCGGCCGGCGGCAGTCAATGCCGCCGGCTTTTTCTGCTTTGGGGTACAAACAAAGGCCCGGGGTTAACTGTAGGGTGGGGCCCAGCCCCACCAAAACGCCGATCATCAGGTATCAAGGTGGGGCAGGGCCACACCCTACAGGTTCAAACTACTTGCGCGCCTTCTTGCCCGCCGCCACCCGCAGGCGCAGGGCGTTGAGCTTGATGAAGCCTTCCGCGTCTTTCTGGTTGTAGGCGCCGGCGTCGTCCTCGAAGGTGGCGATCGACTCGTCGAACAGGCTGTCGGTCTCCGACTTGCGGCCGACCACGTAGACATTCCCCTTGTAGAGCTTCAAGCGCACCACGCCGTTGACCACCTTCTGGGTCTCGTCGATGGCGGCCTGCAGCATCAGGCGCTCGGGGGCGAACCAGTAGCCGTTGTAGATCAGCTTGGCGTAGCGCGGCATCAGTTCGTCCTTCATATGGGCCGCCTCCCGGTCGAGAGTCAGCGACTCCATGGCGCGATGGGCCTTGAGCAGGATGGTGCCGCCGGGAGTCTCGTAACAACCGCGGGACTTCATGCCCACGTAGCGGTTCTCCACGATGTCGGCGCGGCCGATGCCATTGGCGCCGCCCAGCTGGTTGAGCTTCAGCAGCAGTTGGGCAGGGGAGAGTTTTTCGCCGTCGATGGAGACGGGATCGCCCTGCTCGAAACCGATCTCGATATAGCTGGGCTGATCCGGCGCCTGCTCGGGAGAGACCGACCAGCGCCACATGTCATTGCCCGGTTCGTTCCAGGGATCCTCCAGGTCGTAGCCCTCGTAGGAGATGTGCAGCAGATTGGCGTCCATCGAATAGGGGGACTTCTTGCCCTCGCGCTTCATCTCGATGGAGATGCCGTGGGCCTCGGCGTAGGCCAGCAGTTTCTCGCGGGAGTTGAGATCCCATTCGCGCCAGGGCGCGATCACCTTGATGTCGGGGCGCAGGGCGTAGGCACCCAGTTCGAAGCGCACCTGGTCGTTACCCTTGCCGGTGGCGCCGTGGGCGATGGCGTCGGCGCCGGTCTCGTTGGCGATCTCGATCAGCCGCTTGGCGATCAGCGGGCGGGCAATGGAGGTACCGAGCAGGTACTCGCCCTCGTAGATGGCATTGGCGCGGAACATGGGAAAGACATAATCACGCACGAACTCCTCGGTCAGATCCTCGATATAGATCTCCTTGATACCGGCGGCTTCCGCCTTGCCGCGTACCGGCTCGACCTCTTCGCCCTGACCGATATCGGCGGTGAAGGTGACCACCTCGCATTGATACTCGTCCTGCAGCCACTTGACGATAATCGAGGTATCCAGGCCGCCCGAATAGGCCAGCACGACCTTGTTTATGCCTGCTTTCGACATCTACTCTCTCCCGGTGATTGGGGCTTGAAAAGTCGGGCATTATAGACCATCCCCGCCGGCGCTTGTTAACCCTATTCGGTGCCCGCCTCGCTCGATCGACGCCACCACCCTGTGACGATCATTCGATTTTCATCCCGGCCCTGAACCCGCGCCCCGGTTTTGCGAACCGCTGCAATGTCCCACCCGGCTGTCTTCATTATTGTCTGGTAACAGACCCCGCCCCGGGGACCCGGAACCCGACACGGAAGAAATCATGCCGATCCGTCAGCACCACATCGCCCTCGCCTCGACCCTGCTGCTCTGCCTCGCCGTCGGCGGCTGCGGCGGCTCCACCTCCGCCACCTCGAGCACCAACGACACGCAACCCCCGCCAACCGGCACTGACAATCGACCGCCGACAGCACGGATCAGCGGCTCCCATGTCACGCTCTCGGGCGAGACCGTCACCTTGGACGGCAGTGCATCGAGCGATCCCGATGGCGACAGTCTGGTCTTTCACTGGAGCCAGACCGCTGGGCCCGCACTCGGCCTTGGCGGCACCTCGAACAGCAGCCTCAGCTTTGTCGCGCCAACGGTCGCACAGCCCACACAGTACAGCTTCAGGCTCCTGGTGGACGACGGCGAGCTGAGCGACAGCAGCGATTTCAATCTGCAGGTATCACCCCTGGGTGACGCTGTCTCACCGTCGGTCACGCTCAGGTCTCCCGCACCCGACGAGACGGGTGTGGCGGTCACGACCCGGATCACCGTCAGCTTTGACGAGGCCCTGCTCTCCACCAGCATCGATGCATCGAGCCTGACGCTCGGTCTGGGCAGTGATGCCATCCCCGGCTCGGTCAGCTACGACGGCAACAGCCACAGCATCATCTTCACACCCAGCGCGCCACTGGCCGAGGCGAGCGGCTACCGCGTCTCGCTTGGAGACAGCGCGACCGACCTGGCGGGCAATTCCGTCACGGCACAGAGCTGGAGCTTCACCACCACGGCGGATTACAACCTCGGAGCCACCACCCAGCAGACCATCGATCTCTGCATGAATGACAATGACAAGGAGATGCTTACCCTGGTCAACAACACCCGTGCCGCGGCGCGTGACTGTGGCAGCACGCACTTCGCCGCTGTGGCGGCTCTGGCCTGGCATTGTCAGCTGGAGAATGCCGCGCAGGTTCACTCCGACGCCATGGCGAGTAACGACTTCTTCGACCACACGGGGCTGGACGGCTCGAGTCCCGGTGAGCGGATCACGGCGGCGGGATACGACTGGTACACCTACGGCGAGAACATTGCCGCCGGCTACGGGGACGCACAGGCGGCGATGGATGCCTGGATCGCGAGTCCCGGCCATTGCGCCAACCTGATGAATCCCAATTTCATGGAGATGGGGGCGGCGATGGGCAGCGATCCCGATTCCACGTACGGCATCTACTGGACCCAGGATTTCGCGGCGCGATAGGGTCTGATATCAACGCCCCTATCGTCGCGCAACACAGTGCGCAGAGAAGGCGTAGCCTGGATGCAGCGAAGCGGAATCCAGGGCAAATCCGACCATCCCGGATTCCGCTTCGCTGCATCCGGGCTACCGGCAAAAGTCAGTGCCGTGCGGGTCTGTTACCGTCTTATCCCGATCCCACGAAGTGTTCGAATTGCCGAAACATGAACACAGGTTACCGGCTGCCCAAAAGATCAAGGCAGCAGAATGGAGAAGCGTCCTCCCGACAGGCCGCCCCCATTGTCCAACACCACACTCCCATGCAGATCATCGTGCTGATGCAGCTCCAGAACCTGCTGGGTGAAATAGAGACCGAGCCCGGTATTGTTGTTCAGAAAGCCCGATTCCGGTCGCAGGAACTCCGCCTGTTGTTCGAGCATGTAGGCGGGAAAACCGCTGCCATTGTCCTCAACCGCGATCTTCAATCCCTCTGCCGAAGCCTCAGCCGAAATCAACAGCCTGTCCCTGGTGTAGCGCAAGGCATTGCTGATGGCGTTGCCCATGACCCCGGTCATCAGATTGCGGTCGAAGTACCAGTAGAGGTCCGGCTCGCAGGCGATCTCGTAGCCGATGCCTTTTTGTCCCATCAGCACGGCCTGTTCGAGCATCATTTCATCTAGAAAATCACGCACCGAGTGGGCATCCACATTGAGCAGGTAGTCACCCGCCCCGAGCTTGAACAGGGTCAGCATCTTGACCAGGTTGTTGTTGATGCGCCGCACTTCGTACTCCATATCGGCACAGTGACTTCGCATCACGCACGAGCCCACGTCGCAGCGCTCGTTGATGTTGTTGATGTCCTTCAACAGTACGCCAAGTGAGTTCTTGATGTCGTGCGAAACCATGGCGAAGGCCGTGGTCATATCGAGTTTCTCATTCACGGCTTGGGTCTCCAGCAAGATAGGTCTCCACTTACGATTAAGCCTGCAGTTGGGTCAGCAGTTCGAGATAGTGATTGGCATCGTTATCAAGCTGGTCACGTTCCAGCAGATTTGCCAACGAGTGGCGACAACGAAAATGGTAGCTCTGCTCCACACCGTGTTCCCGCATGAAGTCGATCATGGTGGCCACGGAGAACAACACCAGGGTTCGGTTGCCCGGATAGAGATCGACGGTGTCATTCAGCAGCTTGACCGCCTTCTCGAGTCCACCCTGACTCAAGAGTTCGTTACAACGGCAATGGATCTCTTCCAGTTCGCCTTTGACGCTGCGAATAAGCTGCTCGGCATTCAGCTGACGATCATGCGCTTGCATCAACTGTCGCACCTGCTCGATCCACTCGCCGTCATCGTGGTGATTACAGAGGACGATCCGCAGGATGGATTCCGCCATCTCGGCACGCGACAATCGATAGCATTCGCTCGCGGTATTCAGCAGATGGTCTTCGAGCAGTTCGTGCTTGTGCGCTTCCAACATACGCTCCACCTCCTGCAGGGTAGTGTCGATGTCACTATTCCCGTCCAACTGCCGCTTGAACAGTGCTTGACTGCAAAGCAGCTGTATCATGTCGCCCGGTTGATGGCTGAAACGCTTGCGCCCATCCGCCAACAGCCTCAACATCTTTGCCGTCTGCCCGCTGTCACGATAGAGGGTGGCCAGTTGTCGGTACTCATCGGCACTCGCATGACAGGAGTGCTTGCCCCAACGTACCGCCGCCTGGTAGGCGCGCTCCGCAACCTCCGGGTCACCGTTGCGCAAGGCGAGTCGACCGAGGGCGCATTGACGTGCCACCGACTTTGGCGAGAGTTGAGTCGCCTGCATCAACAGCGATTGCGCAGGCGCGAACTCACTCTCCTCTTCGAGCACCTTGACCAACCAGTCATAGACTTCCACGTAGTGGTGATTCTGCTCGATCAATGTCTCGAAGATCCGCCTCGCTCGCGCCTGCTCACCACGCAGAAATGCGATCTTACCCAAGCCGAACTGTGCCCATGGAAAGTTGCGGATGCGCAGCAATGCTTCGTAGACCTGCTGCGCTTGCTCGTAGCGACACAGATCGATGCAGAGTTCGCCCTGCAGTTTGGCCAGATAGAGGCTGCGCTTGAGATCACTACCCCGCTGTTCGACACAGAGTTCAATGGCGCGCGACTTGTCTCCCTGTGCCAGTGCCTCGTCGATCACCGTCAACTGACGTTTGCGCTTGAGCGTACCGGCCAAGCGATGCAGTAGCACTTCGCGATTGACCGGCTTGATCATGTACTCGTCGGGCTGGTGCTCGAGGGCACCGAGCACCATCGGCATATTGCTCACCGCCGTGATCATGAAGAAGGTAGAGGCATGCCCGAGGAAACCCAGATGCCGCGCCTCCTCCAATACCTGCTGCCCATCCCGGCCCTCACCCAGGTTGTAGTCACAGATCACCACATCGAACTTCTCGCTGGCGAGACTCCTGATCGCCGCCTCCCCATTGCCCTGGGTCACGATATCGCGGGCACCGACACTGCTGAGCATGCCTTTGAACGAGACACGCATCTGGTCGAAGTCGTCGATGATGAGATATCGGTAGGAATGGAAGTCATCATCCATGATTGCAGATGTCCCTCTATGCTGCTTTCTTCCGGCTGTGCCGGTCAGTAGACCTGTTCACAACATCGTGCGGTTTTACTTTTTTTTTATGGCAACAGCAGATTCCTTTGACCTGCATCAATTGTTGCAGGAACAAAACGCCACTCTAAAACAAGAAGAGGCCGCCAACCCGAAAGTCGGCAGCCTCACTTATCTTGATTCGATTCGTCGTCTAGTGTGCGGATCAGTTCTTTGACTTGTCGACGATCTTCTTGATCCAGGGCATCATGCCGCGCAGACGCTCGCCCACCTGTTCGATGGGGTGGGCCGCATTGAGGCGGCGATAGGCGGTCATCGACGGATAACCGAGCGCGCCTTCGGAGACGAACTGTTTGGCGTATTCACCGGTCTGGATGTTGTGCAGCGCGTCGCGCATCGCCTTGCGGCTCTCTTCGTTGATGACCCGGGGGCCGGTCACGTACTCACCGTACTCCGCATTGTTGGAGATGGAGTAGTTCATGTTGGCGATGCCGCCCTCGTACATCAAATCGACGATCAGCTTCAGTTCATGCAGACACTCGAAGTAGGCCATCTCGGGGGCATAGCCGGCTTCGGTCAGGGTCTCGAAACCGGCCTTGACCAGTTCCACCGCGCCGCCGCAGAGCACCGCCTGCTCGCCGAACAGATCGGTCTCGGTCTCATCCTTGAAGCTGGTCTCGATGATGCCGGTGCGACCGCCGCCGATGGCGGAGGCGTAGGAGAGCGCGGTGTCCATGGCGCTGCCGGTAGCATCCTGGAACACTGCCACCAGATCGGGAATGCCGCCGCCCTTGACGAATTCGCTGCGCACCGTGTGGCCCGGAGCCTTGGGTGCGATCATGACGACGTCGAGATCCTCGCGCGGCACGACCTGATTGTAGTGGATGGCGAAGCCATGGGCGAAAGCCAGGGTAGCCTCCTGCTTGATGTTGGGCGCGATCTGCTCGCGATAGAGCTTGGCCTGGAACTCGTCGGGAGCCAGAATCATGACCACATCCGCTGACTGCACCGCCTCTTCGATCGATTTCACGGTCAGGCCCGCGTTCTGGGCCTTGATTGCCGAGGGCGAACCCTCACGCAAACCGACAATCACATTGACCCCGGAATCCTGCAGGTTGTTGGCATGAGCATGGCCCTGGGAGCCGTAACCGATGATGGAGACCGTCTTGCCCTTGATGATGTTCAGGTCGCAGTCTTTGTCGTAGTAAACGTTGATAGCCATGTTGTTTCCTTCGGAAATTTATATGTAATGAATTTGCGGGAATACTATCAGCCCGTATGCCGCATCGTGAGCAGGAATATATAACGCAATGCACGCAATGAAGCGCCAAGCCCGCAAAGGTTTATATTTAGTATTCTTTGCGAAAATTATCATTCAGATCTTTTTCCAAATGATATTATTAAAGAAATAGAAAATTTGGTCCCAAGCATATCATTACCAGCTGGAAAGCATCTAAATATTACTTC
>JBNKYJ010000137.1:0-8735 GCA_050300835.1 Sedimenticolaceae bacterium | reverse complement strand
GGCCTGATCGAATCGGTGCTGGAGCAGATGCCGCCGGCCGAGGATGCCGAACCGGACGAGCCCGGCATCGAGATCGCGGTGGTGGGGCGGCCCAATGTGGGCAAGTCGACCCTGGTCAACCGGCTGCTGGGCGAGGAGCGGGTGGTCGCCTTCGACCAGCCGGGCACCACCCGCGACAGTATCTTCATCCCTTTCGAGCGCAACGGCCGCCGTTATACCCTGATCGACACCGCCGGGGTGCGGCGCAAGGCGCGCATCAAGGAGGCGATCGAGAAGTTCAGCATCATCAAGACCCTGCAGGCGATCGAGCAGGCCAACGTGGTGTTGATGGTGCTCGATGCCCGCCAGGGGGTGGGGGAGCAGGATGCCACCCTGGCCGGCCATGTGCTGGAGAGCGGGCGGGCGCTGATCCTGGTGGTCAACAAGTGGGACGGCCTGGACCAGGACCAGCGCGAGTGGATCAAGAGCGAGATCGAGCGCAAGCTGCCGTTTCTGAACTTCGCCCGCCACCACTTCATCTCCGCCCTCCACGGCTCCGGCGTGGGCGATCTGTTCGAGATGGTGGAGGGCGTCTACGCCAGCGCCATGCGCGACCTCTCGACCCCCGACCTGACCCGGCTGCTGGAGGCGATCACCCAGGAGCATCAGCCGCCGCTGGTCCACGGCCGGCGCATCAAGCTGCGCTATGCCCACCAGGGCGGAAAGAATCCGCCCATCATCGTCATCCACGGCAATCAGACCAGCGAGGTGCCCGACAGCTACAAGCGCTATCTGGTGAGCCGCTTCCGCAAGGCGCTGAACCTCAAGGGTACGCCGATCCGCATCGAGTTCCGCTCCGGCACGAACCCCTACGAGGGCAAGAAGAACAAGCTGACCAAGCGTCAGGTCCAGAAACGCCAGCGGCTCAAGCAATTCGTCAAGCGCAAGTGATGCCGTCTCTGCGAAACTTGTTCGGAGATGCCTGAGAATCAAGTTCGCGGTGCGGCTTGCCGCACCGAATCACTTCGGTTTTAGTGAACGGTCAGCAGGCGCACTGGATCTGAGCACGACAAACAGGGCAGCTGGGATAATCGTAGATCGCGACCCGAGCGAGCCGAGATTCGAACGCCATATGTCAGCTACGAAAAGCTATGAAGACAAGTTGCCGGAGCTGTTGAGGCAGGCGGGCGCCGACCGTTTGAGTGGCGATCAGCGGACGTTTCTGCAGCGCCAGGCGCACGACTACCGCTTTACCCAGCAGGATCTGCGGCAGCTTTGCGATATGGCGGCCGATCTGGAGATGTGGGACGAAGGTCCGCTGGAGCGGATCTGGCCGCAACCGCCGGAGGCGCCGGTGGGACCGAAACAGCGTCGACGACAGCTGCTGGATTCGCTGCGCAAACACTGGTTGTCGCTCGAGGAGCAACCCTTCCGCTTCCCCGAGCTACCGGTATCGAACGGCTACACGGCAGAGCGTATCCGTCGGCTCAGCGTGGCAAAGGAGCGGCTCGGCCTGGGCTGGTGTCCGGTAGCCTCGCCCCGCACCCGCTGCTGCAATCTGCTCACCCTCGACGCAGTGGAGAACTGCGGTTTCGATTGCAGCTACTGCAGTATCCAGTCCTTCTACCACGGTGACGAGGTGCGTTTCGACAGCCGCTTCGCGGAAAAGCTCGAGGCGCTTGAGATCGATCCCGACAAGACCTACCACATCGGTACCGGCCAGTCCTCCGACTCGCTGATGTGGGGTAATCAGGCGGGCATACTCGAGGCCCTACTCGACTTCGCCGGCCGCCATCCCAATGTGATTCTGGAGCTCAAGACCAAGTCGAAGAACATCAACTACCTGCTGAAGAACGAGGTGCCGCCCAACGTGCTCTGCACCTGGTCGCTCAATCCCCAGGTGGTGATCGACAACGAGGAGCATCTCGCCGCCTCCCTCGACGAGCGGCTGCATGCCGCCCGCCGCCTGGCCGACAAGGGGGTGCTGGTCGGTTTTCACCTCCACCCCATGATTCGCTATGAGGGCTGGCAGGAGGGCTATGGGGAGATCTTCGAGCGGCTCAGCGGAAGCTTCGAGAGCGAGGAAGTGGCGCTGGTCTCCCTCGGCACGCTCACGTACATCAAGCCGGTGATCAAACAGCTGCGCGCACGCCCCGGCTTCAAGAGCCGTATCCTGCAGATGCCGATGGTGGAGGCCGACGGTAAGCTCTCCTATCCGGAAGCGATCAAGCGGGAGATGTTCGGCTTCGCCTACCGTTCGCTGGCCGCCTGGCACGGCAAGGTCTTCTTCTATCTGTGCATGGAGAACGCGCGCCTCTGGCAGCCGGTATTCGGTTACGACTATCCCAGCAACGACGCCTTCGAGGCGGCGATGAAGCGCAGTTATCTGGATAAGATCGAGCGCAGGCGATAGCCCGCCGAGGCGCTGAGGCCGTCGCTCATCCGCCGATGGGGCACGCGATGTTACACTGGGTGCGGCTTCTCGCGCCGCAACTGATCGTGAATTCGGGTAGATGGTGCGGCGCCGCACCCTACGCGCTAAGCCTTTAACGGGCTTGTCGGTGGGGCAGGGCCCCACCCTACATCGATCGGGCGGGGCTCTGCCCCGCCAAGCTGACCGAACCGACGATTCACAAGAAGGCACTTTCGGAATGGACAACAGAGAACTCCTCATCGGCCTCACTTTCGTCGCCTATCTGCTGGTGATTCTGGTCATCGGCGTGATCGCCTGGCGACGTACCCGGGATCTGGCCGATTTCGTGCTCGGCGGGCGGCGCCTGGGCAGTTGGGTCGCCGCGCTGAGCGCCAGCGCCTCGGACATGAGCGGCTGGTTACTGCTGGGCCTGCCCGGCTACGCCTATGTCGCGGGACTGGAGTCGCTCTGGCTTGCCTTCGGGCTGCTGCTCGGGACCTGGCTCAACTGGCGGCTGGTGGCGGGCCGGCTCAGGCTGGCCTCGGAAGCGGCGGGAGACGCCCTCACGCTGCCACAATATTTCGCCAACCGTTTTCACGACGAGAGCGGTCTGATCCGCGTCGTCTCCTCCCTCTTCGTGCTGCTGTTCTTTCTTTTCTACACCAGCTCGGGCCTGGTGGCGGGCGGCAAGCTGTTCGAGGCGATGTTCGGACTGCCCTATCTGTGGGCGGTGGCGCTCGGCGCCCTGACCATCATCCTCTATACCGCCTTCGGCGGCTTCCTCGCCGTCTCCTGGACCGATCTGTTTCAGGGGCTGCTGATGGCCGCCGCGCTGGTCGCTGTGCCCCTGATGGCGCTGGGAGCCGCCGGCGGGGCGGAGCATGCGATCGCCGCCCGGCATCCGGCCCTGCTCGATCCCTTCACCGACAGCGAGGGTAAGCCGCTCGGCCTGTTGGCCATCGTCTCCCTGCTGGCCTGGGGTCTGGGTTACTTCGGTCAGCCCCATATCCTGGCCCGGTTCAAGGCGGTGAAGTCGGTCGACCTGGTGCCGCGGGCCCGTCGCATTGCGGTCAGCTGGGTCTTCATCACCCTGACCGCGGCCTGTCTGGTCGGACTGCTGGGTATCCCGGTCTTCGAACCGGCCCTGGAGGATGCGGAGAAGGTCTTCATCCGCCTGGTCGATCTGCTGTTCCATCCCCTGGTGGCCGGCATCTGCCTGGCGGCGATCCTGGCCGCCATCATGAGCACCGCCGATTCCCAGTTGCTGGTCTCGTCGAGCGCCTTCACCGGCGATATCTACCGGGTGGTGTTGCGTAAGCAGGCGTCGCAGCGGGAGCTGGTGGTGGTCGGTCGTCTGGCGGTGCTGGCCATCGCCGTCGCCGCTTTTCTGCTGGCGCTGGATCCTGAGAACAAAGTGCTCGACCTGGTGGCCTATGCCTGGGCCGGATTCGGCGCCGCCTTCGGACCCGCGGTACTGCTTTCGCTCTACTGGCGCGGCATGAATCGCTGGGGGACGCTGGCCGGTATCCTGGCAGGTGGGCTGACGGTGGTGATCTGGAAGCCGTTGCAGGGCGGGCTGTTCGATCTCTATGAGATCGTTCCCGGTTTCATCGTCTCGGCGCTGGCGATCGTGGTTGTGAGCAGGATGACAGGCGGGCGGCGGCCTGCGGACACCACGGCCTGAGTCATCGTTTCAGGAACTCGGAGACCGACTCAATCGGGCAGCAGTTCCACCTTGACCCAGAGCGCCTCTTCGTTGATCGACTCGGTAGTGGCGTAACTGCCGATGCCGGTGCTCTTGAGTCGGCGTTGCGTGTGTGTCCTCGCCAGCGGAAGCCATTCGCCGAGTTGTCCGCTCACCACATTCTCGGTCTCCTGGTGGTTGATGACGGGTGAGCCGCTGATCGGCTCCTGCTTGCGGGTGGAGATCTCGATACGCACCCGGTCCCGCACCACCTGTACCCGGGCATAGAAACCGGAATCGATGTTGCGGTAGTCGACACTGGTCTGATAGCCGCCGTGGGGTCCGATGACATAGCCGCTGCGGGAGACCTCCGGGCGGATGATACCGCTGGTGATCAGGGTGGGTTGGCCTTCGACGGTCTGCAGCGTGCGTTGGTTCGCCTGCCGACTCTCGGTGGTGTGGCGCTTCAGCGCGAGACTGTTTTTCTCCGTCTCACCGATCTGCAGATGGGGATTCTTCAGCGACAGGTCGATGCGGTCCGCAGTCGACTCACTGGGTGCGGTATCACGCACATGGATCAGCAATCGCCGGGGAGGGCGGTCGAACTCCAACAGGATCTTGCGCACCTCGACCATGCGCTCCGGGCTGGTGCGCACGATCAGCTGGTTGTGCATGCCGGTCACCGTGCCGTCGGGGCCGACGAAGGGTTTGATCAGTGGGATCATCTCCTGGGGCGTCGCGCCCTTGAGATCGAATATCTGCATCTCATCGGCCGATGCCGGTGGGCTGATCAGGGTGCACAGGAGCAGGAGTCCGAGCAGTATTCTGGCCATGGTGTCCGCCATTGTGGTTGCAATCCTCGATCCCATTGTAGCCTTTGCGCTACGGCCCCTGGACAGGCAGGCAGTCTTTTGTGAAGTCGAGCAGGACAGGGTGAGGAGCATGACCCTGTTCAGCAGCGACATACCCCTGTCTCTGAGCGGGGAGTCGATTTGAGAATAGCGCTCCTGAACGGGTGATCAGGCCTTGAACTGGCAGGAAATGCGAGTAACGCATTGGCTTCTTACGCTTTCCTGCAATCTCACTCCCGATAACCGGGCTTGCAGTGCCATTATTTTCAACTATAGGTAGTTTTCATGTGATTGAAATATTGTTGTAGTGAATCGGGAGACAGGGGCATGCTGCGATGGTTGTTGGGAATGGCGCTGTTCGTATGGGGATGGCAGGCGGTTGCGGAGGAAGATCCCGCTTGTCAGGCGAAGATCGGGTTGGATGAGCATTACACACCGGAAGCGTTGCTCTCGATCGCTGCCACCTGTCGTGTCCCTGAGGTGGCGGAACTCTTCTTCAATCGCGCTCACCATCTACGTATGCTCGAGAAGTACGAACGCTTCGAACGCTCACTGCTGCATTTCGGTGACCGCGATCACCGGGCCTATATCGAAGCCTATCGTATACACATCGGTTTGGCGGAAGCCTTTGCCAGTGAACGACTGCAGCGGCAGGACAAAGTGGCGCTGCGACAGCTCAACCGCATCTACGATGAAAGCGCAGAGATCGCGGAAATGCGTTTTCGTGGTTATGACTTGATCGCGGATCGCCTTGAGAGGAACTATCAGCTTTAAGGGGCTCGAATTCTGGGTGAGCCTGATTACGCATCATAGTCAGTCTTGAATAGTCAGGCATGAGGTTCTTGGAACGATACGGAAAGTTTTGAGTTTTCAGTGTTGAGTTTTGAGTTGCCGGGAACACACATGATGTTCCATGTCGCTCATGTCGTGCCTTTTGCCATGAGAGAAACAGGGTGTGAAACCGATAAAAAAGGGCTGTGAGCGCAGCAAACTCATCCACTCAAAACTAAAAACTCAACACTCAAAACTTATACTGTTCGTTCAGTCATCGATGCCGGTAGCATCCGTCGCTTCATACCCGCTAACGATGACCTGGTTGCGTCCTGCCGCTTTGGCGCGATAGAGGGCATCGTCAGCCCGCTTCAACAGGCTCGCCTCATTATCATCCGGACGGTAGCAGGCAACGCCGAAACTGCAGGTCAGACCGTTCACTTGGCCGGTGGTGTTTTCGGCTACGGAGCAACGCAGCCGCTCGGCGAGGATGCGGGCCTGCTCTGCGTCCGTATCCTGACAGACAATGAGGAACTCTTCGCCGCCCCAGCGGCCGATACTGTCGTTGGTGCGTGCGGATTGCGCGAGGATATCGGCCACGTTGCGTATCACACTGTCCCCGGTGGGATGACCGAAGCGGTCGTTATAGGCCTTGAAATGATCGATGTCGAGCAGGATCAGGGCGAGTGATGAATCGGGCCTTGCCTGGTGCAACGACTGGGTCATGATCTGGTCGATTTTGCGCCGGTTGTAGAGCTGGGTCAGGGGATCGATCTCCGACAGGGTCGCCAGCTCCCGATTTTTTTCCGCCAGCTGTTTCTGGGTTCTCCGCAGTTTCTCCAGGGTCTGGTTGAGCTGGGTATTTCTCTCCTGCAGGATCTTCCGTGTCATCGCTCGGGATGCGATCAGGCGGAAGACCTTGGCGGTGTAGACAGCCAGACCGACATAGGAGGTGAGGAAGAGCATTCTCAGGCCGATGTTGAGATCGCTCACTTTTTCGCTGGTGAACTCCTCGGTAATGGTGCCCAGTACGATGCTGTTACTGTCGATCGCCAGCCAGGTGATAAAGGCGTAGGAACCGAGACTCAACAGTCCGGAGGCCAGTGTCAGCAGAGGGGAAAAACGCAGGGTGGAGAGACCGATCCAGAGAAAATAGAGCAGATATGCCTCGGTCTTGAAGGTGCGAAAGGTGCCGAAACTGTAGATGACGATGGAGAGCAGCAGGATGTCGATGGTGATCGAGGGATACTTGATCCAGTGGGGCGGTTCGGGTCTGCGCAGGGCGAAAAAGACAACGATGCCGTAAAGCAGATTGATGCCGGAGACGATGATAATGGCGTTGAGCGAATGGACGGGCAGCTCTTTACGAATGGCGAATGCCACCGCGAAATAGAGCAGTGTGATAAGCAGGCGCACATAGTTGGCGTAACGCTCGCTTTTCTGTTCTTCATGTCGCAACAGTTCGTCGAGCTGTGCGTGAGAGTCATTCATCTTGTCATGCCGTCCGTGCCACTGTCCTGTCGTTGTTTATTCCGTCCCTTCGGCTGGAGGGTGCAGCGTGGCTTCGCCTGCCGTTAATGTCTGCAGGATAACTGCTTATGGCGGCCCGATGGATGGCGAACTTTAGCTGAATGTTGTCGAGGTTGTGGTTCGATCAGCGGTATTGCCGCAGGTACCACCATTCAAAAAAGCGTTTCAGCCAGTGGAAAACGGCCATGTTGGGCATCACGATGTTGCGTTTCATGGTGCGTGCCACCAGCATGCCGCTGGTCTGGCTGTCGACGATGCAGACCAGTTCCACCTTGAAGGTTTCGGTCGGTGTCTGTCCCTTCATTTCGGTGATGAGGTTGTTTGCCGCCGCCGTTGCCTGCAGGTCGGCCATATGGGCCTGTTTGGGCATCCACTCCGGGCCGGGGAAGCTGCCGGAATCACCGGCCACGTAGACCCGTGAAAGTCCCTCTACGCGGCATTGGGCGTCCGCCTTGATCAGGCCGCCTTCGGAGCGCGGCAGGGAGGTGTTGTCGAACCAGAGATTGCCGGTCATGCCCGGCATGAAAAGAATGAGGTCGGCGTCGAAGGTGCCGCCCTCGGTCGTGACGCTGTTCTCGCTGAAGGCTTTCATCTTGTGGCCGAGATGGGTCTCGATACCCCGCTTGTCCATCTCCCGCACCAGGCCGGTGACCGCTTTCGGACCCAGGCGCTGTCCCGGGTTCTCCGCCGGCGTGAAGAAGATCAATTTGAACTTGTCGCGCCGTTGCTCCAGCCGCAGCTGGCGGTCGATGCCGAAGAGGAATTCGAACATGGGACCGCCGCGCATGGCGCTCGGCTCCTTGGGATTGCCGGCGAAACCGATGGCGATGGTGCCGCCCTCCATGGTCTCGAGACGCTGGCGGATCTTAAGGGTGGCGGAGATCCCCTCGCAGGGGGTGATGGCGTGTTCGATACCCGGCAGCTTCTTGATGAAACGACCGCCCGAGGCGATGATCAAACCGTCGTTCTCAATCTCCCCTGCAGTGGTCTTGAGGTTCCGGCCATCCTCACTCAGGCCGCTGGCCTCCGCCTGCACGAAGTTGACCCGCATGCGGTCGAAGAAGGGCTGCAGGGGGACGATCAGATCCTCGGGTTCGCGGATGCGCGAGGGGATCCAGATGGATCCGGGCAGGTAGTGGAACTCCGCCTTGGGACTGACGACGGTGATCTCGATCGAGCGGTCCACTTTGCGCAAGGTCTTCACGGCGGTGAGGGCGGCGAAACCGCTGCCCACGATGGTCACTCTCTGCATCTCCGGCTCCTGGTTGATTAGGGGCCGTCTGTCTGTGCGGCCTTGAGAGGTAGTTTACACGCAGTGGGGAGAGGGCGGCCACGGGCCGTTGGCTGTCGCTATGGATCCGCTCCAGATTGTGAACAGTCTGGACCTCTGAACGCAGGTCAGAGGCAAATGCCGCTTGCTTCAGTGAAATCGTGCTGGGTTTGTCAAAGATTCGTGGTGCGGCAAGCCGCACCCTACCCGGAATCAAGCCGTAGGGTGCGGCTTGCC
>JBNKYJ010000136.1:0-44972 GCA_050300835.1 Sedimenticolaceae bacterium | reverse complement strand
GAGCTCGGCTTCCACGCCCACAACAACCAGCAGCTCGCCTTCAGCAATACCCAGCAGGCGATCATCGACGGCGTCAACCTGCTCGACGCCACGGTCAACGGCATCGGCCGCGGCGCTGGCAATTGCAACCTGGAGCTGCTGCTCAACTTCCTGAAGAACCCCAAGTTCGACGTACGCCCGATCTACCGGGTGATTCAGGAGCAGTTCGTGCCCCTGCGCAAGGAGATCGAGTGGGGCTTCAACGACATCTACGGCATCGGCGGCCATTTCAACCAGCACCCGCGTGCGGCCATGAGGGTGCGTGCCGACAAGAAGCTGAAGGATCAGTGCTACGACTTCTTTCTCGAGTCATCCCGGCTCGACGACGGCACCATCTCCTGAATCAAGACCCCGGGGCCCGTCACCTGACACGAGATCGGATGACGGGCACCTCTACCCTCGATCCAGGCCAGAGCCTTGTTGACCGAGGCCACACCATTAGCACAGGTTTCGGCGCAATCCCTGCACTCCTTGTACTTGTCCTTATCCTTTCCGCACTCATCCTCACAGTCCGAACAGACCGCTGGGCAAATCTTCGCGCAGCTCCTCGGATAACCTGAGTTTGAGTCACCAGGCAGGAGAAGCCTTTGCATACAGCCGGTATCTGCTGTGCTTTCGAGGCACAGTCAGCCATGCCAGATCCCCCACACGGGTGCAGGCGGCAGCCAGGCAGACGCTCTGATGAGGGATTGGATTCCCGGCCACTGGCGGAGCCTGATCTTCACCACCGTATTCCCGCTCTGAAAACAGGCTCAGCCCAAGGCCAAGCCTTTCGAATCGGCCAGCCCGTATCAGCCGGCCACGCCGAGTCGCTCATTGCGTTCCAGATAGCCGGCGATCTCACTCGCCTGTAGCGGACGGCCCAGGAAGAAACCCTGGGCGCAATCGCAACGCTCATGACGCAGAAAGGCAAACTGCTCGGCCGTTTCGACACCCTCGGCCACCACCCTCACACCCAGTCCACGGGCCATGCGCAAGGTTGCAATGATCAGTTCGCGATCGTTCGGATCGTCGATGATATCCCGGATGAAGACGCGATCGATCTTCAAGGTGTCGAAACGGTAGTTGCGCAAATAGCTCAGGGACGAGTAACCGGTGCCGAAATCGTCCATTGAAACCTTCACGCCAAGGTCCCTCAACTGCGCGATCACTTCGGCGGCACCCACCTCACCCCCGAGCAGAATCCCTTCGGTGATCTCCAGTTCCAGCTGTTCACCTCGGATACCCGTCTTTTTCATCGCCCGTTGCAGGCCGGCCACGAAGCCGGCTTGCCTGAACTGGCGAGGTGAGACGTTCAAGGCAAGACGAAATCCGCTCACACACCAGGGCCCCCAATCCTGCAAATCGCCCAATGCAGTCTCGATGACCCATTCACCCAGATCGATGATCAAACCGGTCTGTTCCGCCACCTCGATGAAATCGGGGGTCGGCACGTCGCCCAGCACGGGATTTCGCCAGCGCAGGAGGGCCTCGACCCCGACAATGGTACCGCTCGAGACCTCGACGATCGGTTGGTACTCCAAACGGAACTCATTTCTTCCCAGCGCCAATCGCATCTGCTCCTCCATCTGCAGGCGACGCGCCACATCCAGATTCATCGACTCGGTAAAGAACTGGTAGGCATTTCTTCCCTTTGCCTTGGCGTGATACATCGCCGTGTCGGCATTGCGCAGCAGCACCAGCGGTTCATTGCCGTCGTCAGGATAGATCGAAATGCCGAGGCTGGCCGTCAGCATCACCTCCCGCCCCATGACCGGAAAGACCTCCTGAAAAGCCTGTACGATCTTTTCCGCTACAGGGCGCACCGCATCGGCATCGGCGATCTCATGGATCAAGATGATGAACTCATCCCCACCCAGGCGGGCAACCGTATCGGAACTGCGCACCGCCTGCCGGAGGCGGGCCGAAGCCAGTTTCAGCGCCTGGTCACCCACCTCGTGGCCCAGGGCATCGTTGACCTTCTTGAAATCGTCCAGATCGAGAAACAGCAGTGCCGTTGAGCTACCGTTGCGAGCTGCCACTCTAATGTTTTGTTCCAGACGATCCATAGCCAGAAGGCGATTCGGCAGGTCGGTCAGGGGATCGAAATGGGCCTGATAGATCAGCTGCTCCTGTTGACGCTTACGTTCGGTAATATCGGTGACCAGGGTGATGGTCCCCCGAAAACCCTCCTCTCCATCAGAGATCGGAGATGCCGAGGTCAGCGTCCACAATGCACCGCCATCCCAACAGCGAAAACGCTGCTCCTGGCTGGTTTGACTACCCTGCCCCATGGCGGCATGGCATTGCTGAAAACCGGGCTTGTCCTCTTTGAACAGAAAATCGAGCAGCGGAGTGCCGATCATATCCTCCACCTGACAGCCCAACATCTCCGCCATACGGGCATTGACGAAGGAGATCAGCAGCTCGTCATCCATCATCAGGATGCCTTCACTCGCGGTGTCGACAATACGCCGGTAACGCTCTTCGCTCCTGCGCAATGCCTCCTCGGTATACTTGCGGTCGGTAATATCGTGTGCGATGCCGAGGACACTGATCACCCTGCCCTCCTCATCTCTCTCGGGAACATGCCGAATGTCGAAATGACGTCTTCCGTGCAGCGTCTCCCACTCCGTCTCCAATGAATTCGCCACACCCTCCTGAAAGGCGCGCTCAACCAACGCTGACAAGGTGATGTTCAGGGAGCCGTCGCCCGCTCCGGTTTCAGCCAGATGAGTACCGACCACATCCTTTGTCGGAAAACCGAAACTCTTTTCAGCCGTCTGGTTCACGTAAACCGCCCGCCCCTCTCTGTCGAAGCGAGCGATGCAGTCAGGAAGGTTATCGACCAGGGTATGGAATTGGCGTTCCGCCTCTTTCAATTTCCCTTCGCTCTCCATGTGGGCGCGAAAACTCAACATGCTGGTGAGGCCATCCGCCAGGCGGAGTCCTATCTCATGCATGATGCGCTCTTCATTGGGGCTCCAATTGCGTACCGATGAGCACTGGTGGATACCGAATTGCCACGGCATGCCCATTTTCGGGTAGAGCGCCATCGACATGAATGACTTCAGTTGAAAGCGCTCAGCCACGTCCGGGGGCACGGCATAGGGAGTTCCCGGCCCGAATTGAACCGGACCGTCACTCTCCAGCAAGAGCCGGAAAGTATTGGACACTTGCGGCGTCATCTCCATTTCGAGCCCGAGAGCCAGCACACCGGGATAGCTCGGCCGGGTCCGTTCCATCGGCACTTTCCAGGTCGGTGCGTCAGGATCACAGGGATGCAGCAGATAGGCCCGATCGCATCCGAACACCTTCAGTACCGCATCCAGCACGTCGATCATCATCTGCTCGAGGTCGGACGCCCGCTGAATCGCCCGATTGACCTTATCCATGCTTTCGAAGAAGTGCAGATTCGAGAGGCGTTCCGCTTCCGCCCTCTTTTGTTCGAGACGCGCACGCAAGACGGTGATGCCGAAAGCCAGATCGCTGCTCAACTTCTCCAGCAGCAGGCTCTCCTCAGGCATGAAGGCTTCGCTGTTGCCGGCATAGATCGTAAGCGCACCGAAGGGTCTGCCCAGTGTGTCCTTCAGTGGCAGCGCGATCGCTGAGTGGTAACCGCAAGAGACGGCCACCCCGCGCCAAGACCCTGCCCGAGCTTCCGCCTGCAAATTCTGAACGATGGTCGTGGCACCGTTCCGTACGGCGCAAACCGATGGACCGGGGTCCAGCCCATTCTGCTCCAGCCGGAAGATATCGGCATCGGCAAAATCGCCTTTCTCCTCTCCTGCCCAGGCGATCAGGCTGATGAGTTTCTGATCCTCCCCATCGGGGTACCCCACCCAGGCCATACGATAGCCGGCCAGCTCGCATATGATCCGACAGATGTCAGACAGCAAAGCCTGCTCGTCCCGTGCCCGCATCATCGCCTGATTGCATTCGCTCAACATCATCAGTTCGCGATCGAGCTGTCTCTGCCCGGCCTTTGCCGTCTGGGGAGAACTGACATCGCTGATCCTGCCGACGATTCTCAGCAGATTCCCGTCAGCATCAAGCACCGGCATCAATGAGATATGCAGCTGTCTACGCCCGAGAGCGAACGGCATCCCTTCGGGCAGGCTGATCCAATCCCTCCCCTGGAGAGTTCTATGCAGGTGCCCCAGGAGTTCCCTGACGCCGGGATGATCCTTCACGGCTTCCGGGAAGGTACCTCCAGAGGCCCAGGTGGTGATCCTCATCATGTCCAGCCAGGCCGGACTGGCATCGGTCAACCGAAACTGACCTGTCGCTGTAACCTCGGCAATGAACATGGGCTCCGCCACCGAGTCCGGCAGTGCCCGGAAGAGGGCGAGGTTTTGCTGGTGATCTGTTCCGGATGCTTTCTTCTTTTCGATCGAGTCAGGCATGAAAGAGAGGGTTCCTCCAATGCAGTGGTTCGTATCTCTGCTAAAGATCCCTTTCTACGGCCTATGAATCCTGAATATAGGTATATCGGCGAAATAACAAAAGAATTTAAGGGGATTCCTTGCAAAAAAAACGACTGACCTTTCAATTCGGGTTCGAATGAAACCCGTGCAGCTAAAATCGATCTCTATCCGGTCCACTACCGAACCGGTCCGATACATTCGCCGCCCTGCGGCCAGTGTTCGCTCAGTCGTATTTGATGTACTTGAAACGCGGATCGTCCGGCGTGCCCTCGAGCGCTCCCCCCTCCAGTCCCGGCTGCCACATGACCACCTCCTCGATCTTGCGCGCCAGTTCGAAATCCTTGTCGGTGATGCCCTTGGCGGCATGATTGACCAGCTTGACGATGACAAAGGCATAGGAGACCGTCAGGTCCGGGTGGTGGAAGGCCGCTTCCGCCAGATGGCCCACCGTGTTGACCACCATCAGGGTGCCTTTCCAGCCGCTGGTCTTGTACTTGCGCCTGATCCAACCCTTCTCCAGGTACCAATGGGGCAGCTCTCGCTTCAGGCGGGCCTCGACCTCCTCGTCACTGTAGGTCGTTTCTTGTTGGCGATCACTCGGTGCCATGCGTTCACCTCCGGAATCGGAACGAGCGGGCGTGCTCTCTGACTCAGACTCTAGACAATGGATCCGCGGTCTAATACCGTGGATTTAAAGGGTTGCCGAGGCGTCGAACTGGGCGAAGAACTGTCCCGAGCCCGCGGGCGCATCGGAATCGTAGTAGAGGGAACGCAGCCGAAGATTCCCCTCCGCGCCCAGCATCGGACCGGGCAGCATGGTATGAAAGTCGGTACCGCCGACCAGCTGGTGGGTGATGGTGTGATAGAGGCGGGATAGCTGCCGCTGCCTGACCATGGTGTCGAGCATCTGTGGCCCGGCGGCCAGATAGATACTGACCAGCCCCAGTTCCTGCAACACCCTGACCAGCGCCTCTCCCTCGACCGAGGCCCCTTCGCCGGCATACAGGATGCGGCAACCCCGCGCCCGCCAATCATGCACCCGGGCCTCATTCGCACCACGACCGGTGGCGATGTAGACGCTCTGGCCGTGCGCCTCGAGGCTGGGGTGAAGCGGGAAGTCGAGACTGGCACTGGCGATCACGATGGCGGGCTGTGGCGATAGCCCCTGTGCCTCCCGCCATTGCGGCAGGTCTTCGGTACCGGGCTGCACCCCGACCTGGAGGATATTGCCCAGGCGGCCCTCGCTCAATGCACGCATATAGCCGCCGTGGGTGATCAGACAGTCCGCCTGGGCCTGCAGCTCGAGAAACAGCCGCAGATCACTCTCTGTCGAGATGTGCTCGGGTATGTAGGCATTGTCCCTGGCGCTGTCCTCGACCGCGATGCGACCATCCAGGCTGGATAGAAAGTTGGCGTAGACGAAGGGCCTGTCTTTTCTGCCCAGCGTATGGAGTCGGTGCTCGAGATAGAGACCACGCAGAGGTCGTTCCCCAAAGGGCTCGGGGTAGAGGCGCAACAATCGCTCGCTCATGGTCGCTGTGCAGAGGCGGGCGTGGAAACAGTGCGGTTGCTTTTGAACCTGGGCGTCATGACGCAACCATACGTCGATTGCATCGGGATGTGAATGGCCAATATCGAAGGGGCGTCTTCACGCTTCGATCAGGCACCATGGCCTTCACGAATCCCCCTCGAAGCGAGGATGCCGGGGCTGCCGCCCCGGCACCTCTGCCCGCCCCTCCCCATACCCAGGTGAGGGACAGCCCCGGGACGGGTCAGAATACGGCTGTGACCTGCAGCGCCAACCGGTTGTCGATGCCGTCCATCTGCGCATTGGGACCGGCGCCCGCCGCGAAGTCGGGCGTACTCACGTCGCGGATGGCATAGTTCAGCGTGGCCCGGGTCTTTTTGTTGAAGTGGTACTGGACGCCGAGGGTGAGGGTCTTCCAGATCGATTCGAAGCTGTTGCCCGAGGGATGGCCGGTGTCGTCCGTCAGACGCGAATAGTGCTCGTAGCGCGCATCGAGTTCCCAATTGGTCTGGGGGATGTACCAGCCGCCCTCGACGTAGGCGCCCCAGGCCTCGCCCGTCGCCCCGTCCGCGCCGCCCGGGTTGGCGCCGCTGGGTTGCACGTTCTGATCGAAGGTCATCTTGTCCGGTCCCACGAAGACCATGCCGTCGGCCTCGCGGTATTCGAAGGTCAGCCGGAAGGGCATCTTGCGGTACTGGCTGCCGAGACCCCAGCGTGTGCGGTCGAACTCCTTCGGGTTGTGGACACTGTCGTTGGTGTTGTCCAGCAGGCGCGATCCGTCCTGGTGCCAGGCGAAGAGCTTCAGCCCCTCGCGGCGCGGTCCCTTGCCGCCGAAAACCTTCTCCGATGCCCAGTAGAGGTAGACGTCCTTGCTGTCGTCACTGTCGGAGAGAGTGAGGCCGTTGCCGTTACCGAGCATCAGCGCATAGCTGTGTTCCCAGTCGGCCCCGACGAAGGTGTCGAAGATCTGGATACCCACGTCCCTCGCCGCCGCCACCGGTTTCTCGAAGGTGTTCAGACTCTTGTCGGAATCCACCGGCAGCGTCACCGGAGCCACGTTGTTGGTGTATTTGGCGTTGGGCAGACGCTCGATCAGCTGCTGATTGCCGAACTCCGTGAAGTTGATGTAATCGATGTTGATGATGCCCTGGAACACCTCTTCGGAACCCGGCGTCTTGAACAGGCCGACACGCGTACGCGCACCCTGGATATGGTTGAAGGTGACGCTGGCGTCCGTCAGCTTGGCAAAGGTGTTGCCCGGTTGAGTGATGGCGTTGTTGCCGAACTCCGCCATCAGGAAGTAGTTGGTCTTGCCGTCGAGCGGAAAGCCGGCTCCGCGCACTGACAGGCGCGCCCGATTGATGTTGAAACTGTCCTGGGTGTCGAGATCGGGCCCGATGAGCTTGGGAGGGATGTAACCGCCCGTGGTGTTGGCATCACTGTAATCCTTCTGGTATTGGGCCTGGATGATGCCCCAGACCTTGGCGCGTGACGCCGCCGATTCGGGCTCGGTGCCCTGCAGCATGAGCCAGTTGGTGGCCTGGGCCTGCGGCAACAGGCAGAGCATAGCCGCCCCTCCGCAGGCGCGGATAACGATTTTGTTCATCTAAAATCCCCTTGGTATTTAAGTGATTATCGGTGTCAGGGCTTGATCAGGAGATAACCCTGATCGACCAGGTCCATGATGCGCACCACGCCGGCCGCAACCCGGACGGCATGCGAATTCAACTCGGGCGGTTTACCCAGATTCCTGGTGAAATTCGCAATGGTGTTCTCGCAGGCACTGAAGCGCACCCCCTGACCGGAGAGGCCGTCGATGCGGGACATGTTGTCGTTGCCCGCCTGCAGCAGACGCAAGCCGGGACCGAAAGCCACGATCTCCACGTCGACCCGGTCGGGACCGTAGTGTTTGAGCAGATTGTTCGCCACATTCAGCACCAGCGTCTGCTTGAAAGGGTCGGGATCGCTGATCTGCAGTACCACATGCTTCTCGGCGAAAGGCTTGTCCTCCGTCGCCCAGACGGGTGCGAAACCAGTGAACAGCGAGGCCAGCAACAGCAACAGGCTCACTGTCACGCTGGCTGCGGGGTTGGGTCGTTTCATACTCCTTATCCTCAATCTAGTTGTGTAAATGACGTTTTCCGCGCCCGGGCCGTGCCGGAGCGATTACGTACCACTTGATGTTTTTTACGCGGTTTTTATTCCGTCTTTGCGGCCTAAACTGGTCGCGTGAAAAAAAATCCCCCAAAATGGAATAAAACCGACGCCTCCTGCATCTTCTATGCTCTGGAGGAGTGATACCGATAATGAAAATATTCGATCTGGGGCGCTCGGCCCTGACACTAAAACGACGTTTCGGCGACTACAGAAACGACCTTTATCGGGTGGGGCTGTCGTGGTGTGGCGACAGCATGTTGGCTGACGACCTGGCCCAGGAGGCCCTGGCGCGTGCGCTGACCAAGCAGCACCAGTTGAAGGACGAGAAGAAGCTGGAACACTGGCTGTTCCGCATCCTCAACAACTGTTGGCTGGAACATTTGCGACGGCTGCATCCGAGCGTCGAGATCGAGAGCCTGGTGTTGGGCACCGATCAGACGCCGGAGCGCGGATTGCGCAGGCAGCAGGTCATCGACAGGGTGCGCAGCGCCATCGGCAGGCTGCCGCTGGGCCAGCGCCAGGTGATCACCCTGGTGGACCTGCAAGGATTTTCGTACAACGAAGTGGGGGAGATTCTGGAAATCCCCATCGGCACGGTGATGAGCCGTGTCAGCCGGGCAAGGCAGGCGCTCAAGGAAGACCTCATCTCCCTGCATGGCGACCTGAATCCTGAACGCTGTCATCTCAGGAGTGTGAAATGAACAAAAGGAACGACGACACCTACGAAAAGCTGAATGCACTGGCGGACGGCTCATTGGACGCCGCGCAGAGCGAAGGACTGCTCGAGGAGATCGAGCAGGATGCCGAGCTGCGGGAGTCACTCTGCGACATCCACCGCCTGAAGGACATGGTGCGATACGCCTATGCCGAGTGCGAACCACCGCCCCGCCAGCAGCGCCTGACAGACCGTTTTCGCCTTGGCGCAAGTGTCGCCGCCGCGGCGGTGGTCCTGTTCAGCATCGGCTTCGTAGGCGGCCGTCTCACCCTGCCCAACGATCCGCTGGCTCCTTTCGAGCTGACCCAGGTCGTTCCACAGCCCAACAAGGTCGTCCTCTTCGTGGGCAGCTCCGACAGCGCCAAGTTCCAGCTGGCCCTGGATCGTGCCGAGAAGCTGCTGAACCAATTTCATGGACAGGGAGTGGAGGTCAACCTGGTGGCCAGCGCGGGCGGCATCGACCTGCTGCGCAAGGCCTCATCGCCCTATCTCCAGCGCATCAGGGACCTCAGCGACAGCTACGCGGCGCTCCAGTTCGTGGCCTGCAACAACACCATCGCCAAGCTCATGCGCGAGGGCAAGGACGTGGCCCTGATCGAAAACGCCGTGGTCAAACCGTCGGCGGTACAATTCGTGGTGGAGCGGCTGCAGCAGGGCTGGAGCTACGTGGCCATCTGACCGCGTGAGTGGATCGTAGCCCGGATGCAGCGCAGCGGAATCCGGGAGCTCAGCCTCCCATCGCTCCGGATTCCATTTCATTTCTTGCGGGCTATCGGGCCTTGTCGCGTTGCGCCGAGAGTTGCTGCTCAAGTCTCTGCGTCAGTTCCAGCGGTGAGCCGGTGTGTCGCGCCAGCAGCTGGTAGGCCACCGGTACGATGTAGAGTGTGAAGATCGTCGCCGCGGTGACGCCGGCCAGGATCACGGTACCGATCACGGCCCGGGTCTCGGCCCCGGCGCCCGACGAGAGCAGCAGCGGCAGGGAGCCGGCGGCGGTGGTGATACCGGTCATCAGAATCGGCCGGAAGCGCACATGGGCCGCCTCCAGCAGGGCCTCTTCGAACGCCTTGCCCGCATCCCGCAGCTGGTTGGCGAACTCGACGATGAGGATGCCGTTCTTGGCCGCCAGTCCCACCAGCATGATGAGACCGATCTGACTGTAGATGTTGAGCGTCTGATCGCTGAGATAGAGCCCCAGCAGGGCGCCGGCCATGGCCAGGGGCACCGTCAGCATGATCACCAGCGGGTGGATCCAGCTCTCGAACTGGGCCGCCAGCACCAGGTAGACCACCACCACGCCGAGCAACAGCACGAAAACCACCGAGCCGCCCGCCGTTTTATAGTCCCGTGACTGGCCCTTGTAATCGATGATCACCTGTTCCGGCAGATTGTCGCGCACCAGCTGTTCCAGATAGTGGAGCGCCGTCCCCAGGGCCAGGCCATCGGCCAGGTTGGCCTCGAGGGTGATGGCGCGCACCCGGTTGTAGCGGTTGAGGCTGATGGAGTCGGCCACCTCCTGCAGCCTGACCAGGTTGGAGAGCTGGATCAGCTCGCCACTGGTGTCGGAGCGCACGTAGAGATGGCTCAGATCGGCCGGCGTCTGCTGATCGGCACGCTCCCCTTCGAGAATCACGTCGTACTCCTCGCCCGCCTCGATGTAGGTGGTCACCCGGCGTGAGCCGAACATGGTCTCCAGGGTGCGGCCGATGGTCTCCACCGTGACCCCCAGTTCGGAGGCCCGGTCGTAGTCGATGTCGACCTTGAGCTGGGGCTTGGTCTCCTTGTAGTCGTAGTCGACCCCCTCCAGGCCCGGGTTGTTCTCCTCGATCTTCTGCATCAGGATGTCGCGCCACTCGGCCAGCTCCTGGTAGGTGCCGCCGCCGATGACGAACTGCACCGGCTTCTGGATACGCCGGCCGAAGCCCTGGCGCATGACCGGAAAGGCACGTACCCCGGGCAGGTCGGCCAGCTTGTCACGGATTTCTCCCATGATCACCCAGGCGGAGCGGCGCTGGCTCCAATCGTTCAGCACATTGATCACGATGCCGCCGTTGAAGATGGCGAAGTTGCTGAAGGTGCGCGGGGCGCGCACCAGCAGCCCCATGATCTCCCCCGACTCCACATAGGGCATGAGACGGTGCTCGATCTCGTCCATGTAGTCCTTCATGTAGTCGTAGGAGGCCCCCTCGGGGCCGTTGACGATGAGGAAGAAGGCACCCCGGTCCTCCTTGGGCGCATACTCGTCCGGGATGCGCTCGAACAGCCACCAGGCCCCGGCCAGGATGGCGCCGAACAGCAGCAGCATGAGCCAGTAGTGGTGGATGGCGCCCTTCAGGGTGACGAGGTAGAAATCCCGCACGTGGTTCAGCACCCAGTCCACGCCCCGGGTGAGACTGATCCCTCCCGCATGCTCTTGGGGCAGAATCTGGGAGGCGAGCATGGGGGAGAGCGACAGGGCCACCAGGCTGGAGAAGGCCACCGCCGCCGCCATGGTGATGGAGAACTCGCTGAAGAGCCGGCCGATATCACCGCCGAGAAAGGCGATGGGGACGAACACCGAGATCAGCACCACGGTGGTGGAGATGACGGCGAAGGCGACCTGACGCGCCCCGCGATAGGCGGCCACCAGCCGCGACTCGCCGTACTCTTCCATACGCCGGTGGATGTTCTCCAGCATGACGATGGCGTCGTCCACCACCAGGCCGATGGCCAGTACCAGCGCCAGCAGGGTAAGGATGTTGATGGTGAAGCCGAACGCCAGCAGCACCAGGAAGGTGGCGATGAGCGAGACCGGTACCGCCACCGCCGGCACGATCATGGCGCGCACGCTGCCGAGAAAGAGAAAGATCACCGTCACCACCAGGGCGATGGCGATGCCGAGAGTCTTGTAGACCTCCCTGATCGCACCCTCGACGAAGACCGAGCTGTCATAGCTCTGTTTGATCTCCATGCCCTCGGGCAGGGTGGCGTTGATGCGCAGCCGCTCGGCCTTGGCCGCGGTAGCCACTTCCAGGGTATTGGCGGTCGACTGCTTGATGATGCCGATACCGACCATCGGCACCCCGTTGCGACGGAAGAAGGTGCGCGTCTCCTCGGCCCCCTTCTCCACCCGAGCCACCTCGCCCAGGCGCACCAGGTAACCGTCGCTGCCGCGGGCCAGTACCAGGCTGGCGAAGTCCTCGGCGGTATGGAAGCTGCGGTCGACGCGCACGGTGAAGACCCGCTCCTCGGAGTCGATGCTGCCGGCGGGCAGCTCCAGGTTGCCCTTGCGCAGGGCCTGCTCCACGTCGGCTACGGTGAGCCCTCTAGCGGCCAGGGCCTGGCGGTCGATCCAGACCCGCATGGCGAAGGTCTGGCCGCCGCCGACCCGCACCCGGGCCACCCCGTCGAGCACCGAGAAGCGGTCGAGCAGATAGCGCCGGGCGTAGTCCGACAGCTCCGGCACCGTCATGCGGTCGCTCACCAGGTTGAACCACATGATGACGTCTTCGTTGCTGTCGACCTTCTGGATCTCCGGCGGATCGGCCTCCAGGGGCAGGTCGTCGAGGATGGTGGAGACCCGGTCGCGCACATCGTTGGCGGCGGCGTCGATGTCCCGCTCGACGTCGAACTCGATGGTCACCACCGAGCGGCCGTCCTCGCTCTGGGAGGAGATGAAGCGGATCCCCTCGACGCCGGAGACCCGGTCCTCGATCAGCTGGGTAATGCGGGTCTCCACCACATTGGCGGCGGCGCCCCGGTAGAGCGTCTCCACCGACACCACCGGGGAGTCGATGTTGGGGTATTCGCGCAGGGGCAGCTGCTGGTAGGCGACCAGACCGAAGGCGATCAGCAGCAGGGAGAGGACCGAGGCGAAGACCGGCCGCTTGACCGATATATCCGAGAGGATCATGCCTCGGACCCTGCGGTTTTCCCGCCGGCAGGCTTCAGCAGCTCAGGTATCGATTTTCCTTCGCCCTCACGCCCCTTGATGCGAACCGGTGAACCCACGCGCGCCTTCTCCATACCGTGGGTGATGACCAGATCCCCCGCCTTCAATCCCTCGACCACCTCCACCTCGCCGGCCCGCCTGGAGCCAATAAGGACCTTGAGCTTTTCCACCTGCGGCGGCTCACCCTGTATCCGCATGACGAACTGGTCGCCGCCCTTGGGCATGAGCGCCGCTTCCGGGATCACCAGCGCCTGACGCCGATTGCTGAGCAGTTCGACCGTCATCAGCATGCCGGGCTTGAGCATGCGCTCCGGATTGGGCAACAGGGCCCGCACCAGCAGCGAGCGGTTGATCGGATCGACCCGGCTGTCGACCACCTTCACCTCCCCTTCGAAGACCCGCTCCCCATAGGCACGGGTACGCGCCCGGATCGGCAGCCCCGGCCGCAGCGTCGACAGATAGGTGGAGGGCACCGCGAATTCCAGCTTCATAACGCTGTCGTCATCCAGGGTCGTGATCAGATCACCGGTCTCCACCAGGGCGCCGACACTGATGTTGCGCAGTCCCAGCACGCCGCTGAACGGTGCCTTGATGAGCCGGTCGGCGAGACGCGATTCGATGGCCGCCAGCCGGGCACGGGCGGTCTCCACCTCGCGCCGGCGCTGATCCAGCAGGGATTGGGCCTCGATGCCCTGGGACTCCAGTTGCTGCACGCGTCTGAATTGACGCAAGGCCTCATTTAGATTGGCGCGTGCCTCCTCGAGCAGGGCGTGCTCCTCGCTGCTGGTCATCTCCACCAGGGTCTGCCCCTTTTCGACCCGCTGGCCGTCGTCGAAATGAATGGCGGTAACCGTCTCGGTCACGTTGACAGTCAGTTCCACCGACTCGTTGGCCTTGAGCGTGCCGAGCGCTTCGATCCGATCGACGAAGGCCACCTGTCTGGCTTCGGCCACGATCACTTGGGGGGGCGGTTTATCCTCACCCCTGACCGCAAAGGCGGCCATCAGCATGGCGATGGCGGCCATAAGACAGGATGAGCGACAACTGGGCATGATGAATCCTCGGCGGTGAGATCCGGACCAATGCTAATGGAAACGCATTCCAAAGCCTACGGGTTTCTCGGCCGGCAGGCGCCCCCGTAGCCCGCTTAGACTGCCACGATGACACCATTGTTCTACCGCCATCTGGATTGCCACACAAAAGGCATGTCATCATGACCTCAAGACTCTTTTGGAGCCCTCGGCCATGACGGAGCGCACTGCGGAGCACCATACCCTTGCCAGCGTGGCGATGCTGCTTGCGCACACCATCCGGTTCTACGGACTCGATGATCGCCCGATCGTGCTTCAGGCGGGTATCGACCCGGACCGCTACTACGATCCGGACGAACGACTGCCGGTGGATAAACTTCAGAAGGTCTGGGCGCTGGCCACGGAAGCCAGCGGAGATCCCTGCTTCGGCCTGCAGTACGCCGAGTACATTCAACCGGCCTCGCTGCACGGCATGGGGCTGGCGTGGGCGGCAAGCGACACGCTGCTGGAGGGGGTGAAGCGACTGATCCGCTATCAGAACGCCGTCTCCACTGTTCTGGACATCAGACTCGTCGAGACAGCGGACGGCTATTGGCTGCAGTTCGCCCACAAGGCCGCATCGGAACCGGTAGCGGCGGCGATAGACGCCACCCTGGCCGCGTTCATGCGCATGTGCCGCATCACCACGGGACCTACGGTCAATCCTCGCCGTGTCACCTTCAGGCATGACGAGCCGCCCTGCAGCGAGCGCTTCCGGCATTTTTTTTCAGCGCCGGTGTCTTTCCGGTCGGCGCGCGACAGCATGCTTTTCGATCGTGTCCACCTGGAGTCCCCCATCCCCAGCGCCCACCCCGAACTGGCGCGCGTCAACGACTCCCTGGTCCAGGCCTACCTCAAGCGACTGGATCGGCAGGACCTGACCGGCCGGGTACGTGCCCGAATCATCGAGGACCTGCCCAACGGTGTTCCCAGGCAGGCCCAGATCGCACAGCAGCTGAATCTGAGTTTGCGCAATCTCCAGCGCAAGCTGCAGGATGAAGGCACCAATTTCAAGCAGCTCATCGACGAGACCCGCAAGGCGCTGGCGATCGAGTATCTCAACACCACGCACAAGCCCCTCACCGAAATAGGCTACCTGCTGGGATTCACCGAAAGCAGCAACTTCTCCCGCGCCTTCCGGCGCTGGACAGGCGAATCCCCCCAGCAATACCGGGACAAGTCGCTGTAGCACCCCAGTTCCCGGGCGCCGCCCGTCTAAAAGCAACCTGGCGTATGGTGATAACCGATTGGCATGAACTGACAAGCCGGCGCCTCATCCCCCTGCCTATCCTGTTGCCGTCACAACAGGAGAAGACTCATGCAGCGCACAAACATCGTAGAGCAACGCACCATACGCCGAGCGGCGTCCTTTGTCGGCATCGGTCTGCACAGCGGTCGCAAGACCACGTTGACCATCAGGCCCAATCACGACTCAACCGGGATCTATTTTCAGCGCAGCGACGTCCAGGACGGTACCGGCCTGATCGCCGCACGCTGGTACAACGTCAGCGATACCACCCTGTCGACGACGGTGAGCAATGAGCACGGTGTCTCCGTCTCCACCATCGAACATCTGATGGCGGCGCTGGCGGGTTGTGGCGTCGACAATGCGATTATCGAAATCGACGGACCGGAGGTGCCGATCATGGATGGCAGCGCGGAACCCTTCGCCACCTCGATCGAACAGTACGGGACCGTCTCGATCCGGGTACCGCGCAACGCAATCTGGCTCCAACAACCGATCGAGGTCCGTGACGGCGACAAGTATGCCCTGTTGCTTCCCGCCTCCAAGCAGAGGATCACCCTGTCGATCGACTTCCCTGGCACCGCGATCGGCGCACAGACCTATTCCATCGAACTGGTCAACGAGGCCTTCATGCACCACATCGCCCGCTCGAGAACCTTTGGCTTCTCCGCACAACTGAAGCAGTTGCATAGCCGGGGCCTGGCGCTGGGCGGCTCACTGAACAATGCCGTCCTGGTCGACGGCGACAGGATCATCAATCGGGAGGGTTTACGCTTCGACGACGAGTTCGTGCGCCACAAGGTGCTCGACGCCTACGGCGATCTGGCACTGGCCGGGGTACCCATCATCGGACACTATTATGCCCACAAATCGGGACATGCCCTGAACCAGCGCCTCATCAGTAAGCTGTTCGAGTCCCACGCCTCTTGGTCCTATATCACAATCAACGCCTACCAACAGATGATGGGCATCTCGCTCTCCGAGGAACATGAGCAGACCGCAGAGGAACGCCCGCACACAATGATTCGGCGCCGTTCCGGCAGGCACGGACAATGACTCGCCCGAAAGACAGGTTTTCATTGGGAGACCACCTGACCCGGGCGGACTATGACCAGCTCGCCATCGAGCTGGCGGCGTCTCTGAAGCTCTATCTCCAGTTGTTGGAGCTTGATCCCTTCAGCCCGGAGATCACCCGCATGATGAGCAACCTGGCTCGCGAGATCGTAGCCTCGACGCCGAAGCAGCGACAGCTGCAGTGAAACCCTTAGTACCGGTATGTCTGGTAGCCATTCAAGCCCAGCAGATTGTCGTCCGGATTGACCGACAAGCGCATGGTGTGGAGTCCGGCGCTGATCTCCAACTCGACTTTTTCATCGCGATGAAAGGACCAGAGGCAGGAAAACTTGAAGATATCCTGCACCATGCTGCTTTTCAGATTGGCCTTGACCGGATACACACCGTCACCCCAGGTGAGTTCTTTGTCCAGGATGATGTCGCCATCACGCCCGAAAGCGTAGCAGTCAAAGTGCAGTGACGACGCCTGATCAAAAACGATAAAGGCCGCTGATGAAAAAGGTAGTGAGCGAAGTCTCCCAATCCAGGTCACGCTCGCTGTCGATGGTCACACCCACAGAGAACGGTCATGATTAACCTATGCGTCAATCATCAACTCGGATAGCTGCATCTGAGCGGTGATTCGACGCCTCCCGGCCCAACGCCGTACTGTACCGTTTCGACATGAGGTTGCACCGCATGTATATTTGGGTAAGGCCTGATACCGAATCGCAGCACATGAAGCGCCCTGATCCACAACAGTTCGTCCACCCCAGGTCCGGGCTGCCACGCCTCAAGCCGTATGCTGTGATTGTGAACCCTAGCCGTCGGAACTGATCCCGCATGCATAAAGGCTGGCTTGTATTTACCGATCTCGACGGCACGCTGCTGGATCACCATACCTACGATCACTCTCCCGCACTGCCGGCCTTGCGACGACTTCGCGAGCTGGGAATACCGGTGATCCCTGTCTCCAGCAAGACACTGGCCGAGCTGAAAGCGATACGCCAACGCCTGCACCTCAAAGGGCCTGCCGTGGCCGAGAACGGCGCCGTCATCGCCTACCCGGGCGAGGAGCCGCAGATTGCGCCTCCAGGCTACCATCTGATACGCGATTTCCTGATCGACCGTCGCGCCAATCCCCGCTTCGACACCCTCGGCTTCGGCGACATGAGCCTCGAAGAGGTGATGCAGCACACGGGTCTGCCACGGGAAGACGCCAAGCGGGCCATGAGGCGGCTCGCCTCCGAGCCTTTTCTCTGGCGCGGCGATGGAGAGGGCCTGTTCGCCTTCCGGCAGGAAGTGGCGGAAGCCAAGCTGCGTCTGTTGCAGGGTGGCCGCTTCATGCATCTGCTGGGGGATACCGACAAGGGAACGGCGGTGAGGCTGGTGGTCAAGCACCTGCGCAGCCGCGGCAAGGCGATCACCCGCACCATCGCCCTCGGCGACAGCGACAACGACCGGGATATGCTGCTGGCGGTGGACAATCCGGTTATCATTCAGAAACCGGATGGCTCGCACATCACGCTCGCCGAGCGTCCAGACGCCATCCTCACCGACCAGCCTGGACCTGCCGGCTGGAACCAGGCGATCATCCGCCTACTGGACCAATTCGGCGGAGACACAGCCTCCTCCGACCCTGAAGCATAGAGGGCTCAAAGCATGGCGGATTTCTTCCAGTTCGGAAAGATCACCACCCTCCACCGACTCACCGAGCGACCTTTGGAGGCGATGGAAGAGGAACTCCGCCGGTTCGCCGAGAAGCGCCCCATCGGCCTGATTCTGCCGAGCCTCTACTCCGAACTCGAAGGTCCGGCGTTGAGCAAGATCCTCGACGATCTGCAGCACGCCACCTACCTCTCGCACATCATCATCGGTCTCGACCGCGCCGACGGAGCGCAGTTCCGGCATGCGCAGTCGTTCTTCTCCCGGCTGCCGCAGCAGACCCACCTGCTGTGGCAGGACGGTCCCCGCCTGCGCGCGCTCGACGAAGAGCTCAAGCAGCGGGAACTCTCGCCACCCGAGCCGGGCAAAGGCCGCAACGTCTGGTTCTGCATGGGATACGCACTGGCCATCGAGGAGCTGGAGGCGATCGGCCTGCACGATTGCGACATCCTCACCTACTCGCGCGACCTGCCGGCCCGACTGCTCTACCCCCTGGTCCATCCCAACTTCAGTTTCGAATACGCCAAGGGCTACTACGCGCGGGTCAACAACGACAAACTCAGCGGCCGGGTAACGCGGCTTTTCGTCACTCCGCTGCTGCGGGCGCTGCGCCTGATGGTCGGTCCTCTCGACTACCTGGAGTACATGGACAGCTTCCGCTATCCCCTCTCCGGCGAGTTCGCCATGAGCCGGGACCTGGCCTCGCAGGTGCGCATTCCCAGTGACTGGGGCTTGGAGGTCGGCCTGCTGTCCGAGGTCTATCGCAACATCTCGCATCACCAGATCTGTCAGGTCGACATCGCCGACCACTACGACCACAAGCATCAGGATCTCTCGGCCGAGGACCGCGAGGGCGGGCTGGCCAAGATGAGCCGGGATATCGCCAAGTCCTTTTACCGCAAACTCGCCACCGAAGGCATCCAGATGAATCAGGCCTTCTTCCGCAGCCTCAAGGCGGCCTATCTGCGCAAGGCCCTCGACATGGTGGAGATGTACTACCACGACGCCAAACTCAATGCCCTCGCCTTCAACCGGCATGCGGAGGAGGAGGCCATAGAGGTCTTTCAGCAGAGCGTCGTCGAAGCCGGCCAGGCCTTTCTCGACAATCCCCTGGAAGCCCCTTTCATACCCAACTGGAAACGGGTGCTCTCCGCCATGCCCGACTTCACACAGCGCCTGTTCGAGGCGGTAGCCGCAGACAACTCCTAAGTCTGACACACAGCCCCCTCTCACCAACGATAGGATTGAAGTTTTTTACCGGCAGCTACTGGATAGCGAACTGTATGTAAGCGTTGGAGCGGAGATGAAACTGAAATATCTTCGATTTCCGGCGCTGGTCGGCGGCCTCAGCGTTTCACATGTCAAGGTGGTCGGTTTCGATCTCTATTAGAGCCACACAGTCATCCCGTCGGAAGATTGACCTTCTTCCATCGGCGCTCTGTTCTCCCGCAATCGCTTCGAAGCATGGCAGGAAGCCGGCGCTCTCACTTTCGCCTTCAGGGAGAAAGGCGGGGTTAGGGGAAAAGCGAGCTCTGCTTTTCGCATTCCCCAAACCCCGCCCTTTCCCTGGTGCCGCGAAAGATCACTCCAACGACTATTGAAAGGCATCGGTCAGGAACGCGACTCCACCTCAATCCTATCCGCGGTGCCATCACTGTTTGCATCACGGATTTCGACCTTGACGCCCACTTCAAGCGTGCCACTGATCGATGTACCGCTGTCGATCATGAATGTGACGCCCAGTACGGTAATGGTGTCGCTGCCAAACGCCTCCACCCTTGCTTTCACTTCCGTACCCTGCTGATAACCCTTGCGCTCGATGCTATGCGCATAGAAGCCGGCGTCCCTTACCGTAATTTCCACCTCCACGAAGTCAGCATCGGTCAGTTCGCTCAATAGAAAGCTGCTCTCGCTGCCACGATGCGAAGCGTCGCCGTCCTCGAACGAGGTCGCGTTGTCCGTGTAGACAGTGAGGGTCTGGCTGTTGCCGAGATCCAGCGTGATGCTGCCGTTCTTGCCGTCGCTGTATTCGACGGAACTGACCCGTGCCTCGACCTCGGCCTCACCCGACTTCGCTTCGACCTTGGAAGCGATCAGCACACCGCTCGACATATCGCCCTCGACCTCGACCACCATGCCGGCCGAAAGATTGCCTGCCAGACTGCGGGGCTCGTAGCGAGTGGCCGGTGAGATTTCGAAGGGGACCCCGTCGATGCTGAAGCCGTCGGTTGCATTTCCAGAGACGATACCGCGCAATGAGACAGCGTGGTCATCGTCATGCACCAGATATCTACTCTCGCTCTCGATGCGTACCACCTCCAGGGTTCCCCCGCTGTCCACAAGCTTGATCTCCACATAACTGCCAATGGGGTCCGCCGGCAGCTCGACACGCGCGCTGTTGCTGACCGGGTAAGGACCTGCCGGCGCGCCGCTGCGCAGTTCGAGAGTAACGGTCAAACCGTCGAACTGGACGAGTGTTCCCTTGATCTCATAGTCGTGATTGCTGTCGCTCTGGAGTTCGATCCGCGAGGCGACCAGCACGCTGCCGTCGAAAAAGCCGCTGACTTCGATCTCCACACCATCGACCAAACCGGCGAAGCTCGCCCCATCGTGGAAGACCGTGGTATTGGCGTCCGCACTCACCTGTATGCCCAGCACGCTGAAGGTCTTGATACTGCCGCTCTCGACGACACTGCCGCTGTCGATGGGCCCTTCCAGATCATCGTCGTAATAGATACTGTCCGCCCTGCCGGTTCTGCCATCGGCGTTCACACGCCCTTCCACCCTCACCTTCATGCCGACCGCAAGAACGGAGTCGTCATAACCGTCCTCATCGTCGACCCGATAGCGGGTATGGGTTGTGTCATACTCGATACCGTTGACGTAGACGCTGCCGAAACCGTCCACCCGGCCGACGCTTGTCATCCCTCCGCCTGCCGTCCCGCTATCTCCGCCGCCCCCGCCGCAACCTGCAAGAACACCGACTGCAAGCAAGAGGACCAAGAAGTAAAAAATATCTCCTCTGTATTGCATGACTTCTCCTCCGTACTGTGCTCGATGAAATGTGATCGAGCATCACGCATCCCCAGAAGCAAACTGGGAATAATTTCCCAGAATAGACCGTTCTTACCGAAAGGGAAATAAAAATAACTAATATTAACAATAACTTAAGAAATTAAATGTTAATCTTAATGTTTATGTTGGAGTGCGTGAAAAAGGAACTCTTCCCTGACTTGAGAGGCAACCGCGCCCGTCTTGAGGTGAATTCAATCCGGATTCGGATGGAGCAACGCCCTGATTATTATGAAAGTTTCATGGCCGCCTGAACCGATCCGGCGGCCGCCCCGGAGACATCCCCCATGAGCGAGCGGGGTATGGCTTCACAGCGCTACGACATCGACAAGCCGGGAAAAGATTAAGACGCGCCTGATCACGTTAGGCGCTGTCAACCCGCACCCATCAGATCCTAACCTTTCGCCATCAGCCACACAGACTGGTAGGGACGCAGACGCAACCCCTCACCGTCGATGTCCGGCACCGTTTGGTGCAAGGCATCGAACCAGCGGGTCGCCTCCCCACCGAAACGGGAGAGATCGACCGACACCGGCCCGCCTCTGATGTTGTGTATGGCGTAGATGCGCTGCGCCCCATCCAGACTGACCCGCTCCAAGGCGAAGATACCCTCAGGCATGTCGATTACCCGTTGCGGCGCATCGGGATGGAAGGCCTTGATGCCGCGCCGGATACGCAGCCGGCGTATGTACTCGGGAAAGACCTGCCCGGCATCGGTGAGCGGCAGATCGACCAGGCGCTCCAGCTCCGAACCGTCCCACTTGCGGCGGTTGATACTGCGCGTCATGCCGGTGCGTTCCACACCCAGCGGATCGTTGGGCGTCGCCCCCAGGGCGTTGAAATAGACGGCGGGGATACCGCGAAACGACAGCGGCAGTGTCTGCGACAGCATGAAACGGGCGATGCGCCAGGGATCCACATCGTCATCCTCCGCGGCAAAGGCGTCGAAATAGCTGATATTGAGCTCGTATGGGCGATCACGCCCTTCGGTGGTCGCCCGCATGGAGACATAACCGCCGCGCCTGCGCATCATATCCAGGAGTGTATTGAGCTCTTCATCAGGCACTATTCCCTCCAGAGGTCGCAGCCCCACACCGTCGTGCGAGGCGGTGAAATTGAGGTAGGTGCAACCCTCCGGAAGCTGCTCTTGTTCCAACGAGCGCGCCCAGGGCACAAGGTACTGCGTGGTCTGCCGCATGATCGCATGCAGAATCAGTGGCGGCAGGCTGAACTGATAGACCATGTGGGCCTCTTCACCCTGATCGAAATAACTGATGTTCTCCACATGCGGGACATTGGTCTCGGTCAGCAGTATGGCGCCCGGCTCGAGCACCTCCACCAGTGTCCGGAACAGCTTGATCACCTCGTGGGTCTGCGGCAGATGGATGCAGGGAGTGCCGATCTGCTTCCACAGAAACGCCACCGCATCAAGACGCACCGCCCGTGCACCCCGACGGATGTACTCCAGCAGAACGTCGATGAACTCGAGCAGCACATCGGGATTGGCGTAATTGAGGTCGATCTGGTCGTTGCTGAAGGTGGCCCAGACATGCAGCATGCCGCGCGGTGTGCGCACCCGGCTGAGCAGGGGCGAGCTGCGTGGCCGTACCACCATGGTGAGGTTCTCCTCCGGCGCCACCTCAATCACATAGTCGCGTCCCGGCGCCTCGTCATGCACGAAATTGACGAACCAGAGATGCTCGCGGGACATGTGATTGAGCACCAGATCGAACATCAGGGAGAAATGCTCGCCCAGCGCCGCCACATCCTCCCAGTCCCCCAGTTGCGGATTGACCGCGCGGAAATCGGACACCGAAAAACCATCGTCCGAGCTGAAGGGAAAGAAGGGAAGCAGATGCACCAGGCTGAAGACACCGTTGAGGCGGCGATCGAGAAACTGCTTCAGAGACGCCAGCGGCGTCATCCCAGGATACTGCACGCTGTCACCGTAGGCGATCAACACACTGTCCCGCTCGTCCCAGCGCGGAATCTCCAGCCGTTTGCCCTGGCGCAGCTCGATATGGTGATTGATCACGCCATGCAGACGCGGCAACAGCTCCCCGGCGCGCGCCTCGCCGTAGAGAAAGGACAGATGCCCCAACAGCCGTTTGTCGAGATCACCGTTGTCCATCGTGAGCCCCCCTGCAAACTGTTGTACGGGTGGTGAAGAGGGCAGGCGGTGAAATGATCGACAACATCGGACTTCCGTAGCATCAAACAAAATGATAGGGATCTCGAAGGGACCTTGTTCCTGCGAGGTCATAAGACACGACTATATTCAATATCTCTTAAGTGTAGAAGTGTTGACCCAGATCAAATCCATCTCGATCCAGCCTACGAATACCCTGCTATTTTTGGGAGTACAACAACGATAATTTTTCATCATCACATCAACCCGGCACCCAAGGTGTCGAAAACTAGCTGTTTGCAGGTCCCCCTCCCTCTGGGAGTCGAATCGGCGGGAAGCCGTTTTGCCGATCAGAGGCGGGAGCAGGCCGGCCCCACAGGGTGTGGGCGTAACATGGCCGGATGAGGGGAGTTGTATAAGCGGTTTTTAGGGGTCGTTCTCCTCATTCCAGCGCCGAGTTCCTTCAGGGATGCTCAGTGCCATGCCGGCCACCTGACGGGCAGTGGACCTCCAAAGGAGAACGACATGAGACTCGAACCGCAACAAAGCAGCAACAGCCCGAATATCCTCGCGACCACCTTCACCATCGAAGTGGAAGGGCGTCTGATTCAACTCGACGCAGACGGCTATCTGGTCGACCCCGGAGACTGGAGCGCAGCCCTCTGTGAACAGATGGCGGAATACGATGGCGTGACGCTGACAGACGACCACTGGCTGCTGATCGATTTCCTGCACCGCTTCTACAAAGAGTATGGAATCGCGCCTGAACTGCCGATCCTGTCACGCACGCTGTGCAAGGATCAGAACGACTGCCGCTGGACACGCAAATACATCAAGCAACTCTTCCCGGATGGCGCCAGGACGGCCTGCCGCTATGCCGGCCTGCCGGCCCCGGTCGGTAAAAGCTGCGTCTAGTCGACTTGTAGCCTGTTAGGAGACGGCAACTGACAACAAGGCGCCAACGCCTGTCAATCATGCCCTGCATGACTGGGCGATGGCTGCCTCGGCACAGGTCGTGGACTCTAAATCCCATGCATCGCATGAGACAGCGGACGTCTCATGACCCCCCAACCCGCCTGGTTCGGGTATGATAGGTCCGGTCTGAATCATCAACCGGATCTATCACCCTTGCTGCGATTTTCCGTAAAACACGCACTTCTGACACTCACGCTGGTCCTCTTCAGCCTGCCTTTGGCGGCGGAACGGCTGGGGCAGGTAAGCACCAAATTTCGCATGCTGGGGCCCAACGACAAGATCGTCATCGAGGCTTTCGACGATCCGGCGGTCGCCGGCGTCACCTGCTATCTCAGCCGGGCGAAGACGGGGGGCATGTCGGGCGCGGTGGGACTCGCCGAAGACACCTCCGACGCCTCCATCGCCTGCCGCCAGACCGGACCGGTCAATCTCAGTCCCGACATTCTCGACGGTTCGAGGGACGGTGAAGAGGTCTTCAAGCAGCGCACCTCCATCCTGTTCAAGACCATGCAGGTGGTGCGCTTCTATGATGCCCGGCGCAATACCCTGATCTACCTCACCTATAGCGACAAACTCGTGGAAGGCTCGCCCAAGAACAGCATCACGGCGGTACCGCTCTACCAACCCACCCCGGCACCCGCCCCCGAATCACCCTGATCGATGCCCAAGCCCCTGCACACCGGTCGGCTGGTGCTGACTCCCACCGACCCCTATTTCGTGCCGGATGATCAGACCGCGATCACCACCCGATTGCAGCAGATCGGTCTGATCGGTGCGGCGCTGGACGATCGCGTCGACCGCTTCCTGCTGGGTGAGCGCTTCATGCAGCTGGTGACCTTCATGGGCTGCTCACCCTACATTCAGCTGGAACCCGGCCGCAGCGGCGAAGCCTTCTGTCATCTGGTGATCGACGGCCCCTCCCCCCAGCCACGACTGCTGAGAGGCAAGAACACCACGCCGCCCCGATGTGCAGCCTGCCGCAAACGCATCGACAACTGGCAGGAGAGTGTCGAGCACTGGCTTGCAGCGACACCCGGCTGGCTGGCGACCTGCCCCCACTGCGGCCACGCACAGGATCCGGCGACCTACGATTTCCGGCAGACCGCCGGCTGCGGCCGTCTCTTCCTCTTCATTGAAAACATCTTTCCCCAGGAAGCGATTCCCTCTCCCACGCTGCTCGACAACCTCTCGGCCGTTTCGGAGGCTGCTCCCTGGCACTACTTCTATCAGCAGGAGTAGGTGTCACTACAGGCACCCTATTAGCGCCGATACCCGGGTGGAACTCGCATCCTTTCACGATGGCTCTGCTTGTTTCGCTCCTGTTCGATGTGCAAAAAAAATCGGCTAAACGTGATCCATTACCACAAAATATTAAAGACCACACATTTACTACCGATATACAGAGCAGGAATTAAATTACAGACAGGGTCGTTAAGACAAGCTCACTCTTGATACCCCGGAGGTCATCATGCTCAGCTTGAGACACCTCACTATCAGCCACAAACTCTGGCTGCTGACCCTGCTCATCACGGTCGGACTGATTACCATCACGGCGCTCGCCCTCGAGGAGTATCACAGTGGTTTGCTCGAGGAGAAGCAACAGCAAACCCATATGCTGGTCGAGACCGCTCACAGCATTCTGTCCGACGTGCATGCACAGCAGCAAGCGGGAAAGCTCACTGTCGAGCAGGCACAGCAACAGGCCAGGAACGAAATCAAGGCGCTGCGCTACGACGATACCAACTATTTCTGGATCAACGACTTCGATGCCCGCATCGTCATGCATCCGATCAAGTCGGAGCTTGACGGCAAGGACATGGCCGCATTCACCGACCCCGATGGTAAGCGGATCTTCACTGAGTTCGCGGCCATCGCAAAACGCGACGGCGAAGGTATCGTGCCCTATCTGTGGCCAAAGCCAGGCATGTCGGAGCCGGTTGAAAAGATCTCCTTCGTTAAGGCCTTCAAGCCCTGGGGCTGGGTCATCGGTACCGGTATCTATGTGGATGACGTGGAAGCGGCATTCTGGAGCCACGCAGTGTGGCTTGGCCTGGTCGCCCTGGTCGTCATGGGTATAGTGCTGGGCTTCTCCATCGCCATCACGCGCAGCATCGTAAACCCCATCAGGCAAACCACCACGGCCCTGGACGACATCTCCATGGGCGAAGGCGACCTCACACGACGTCTCGACGAAAAGGGTAAGGACGAGATCGCCAAACTCTCGTGCGCCTTCAACCGCTTCACGGAGAAGATCCAGCAGATCATCATTCAGGTCAGCCAGATCAGCGCCCAGCTAGCCACCGCGGCGGAAGAGCTTTCCGGCACCACGAGCCAGACGCACGAAAACATCACCCAGCAGCAGAACGAGACCCAGCAGGTGGCCACCGCCGTCACCGAAATGGCGGCCACTGTGAAAGAGATCGCCGAAAGCGCCGAAGATGCGGCCGGTTCCGCCCGCGAGGCCGACGGACAGGCTCAGAAAGGCAAGCAGGTGGTGGTCGATGTCACCGATGCGATCAACAACCTGGCCAACGAGATGCATTCGGCTTCTGACGTCATCAATCTGTTGGCCAAGGAGAGCGAGAGCATCGGCTCCGTCTCGGATGTGATCCGCGGCATCGCCGAACAGACCAGTCTGCTGGCGCTCAACGCGGCCATCGAAGCGGCACGCGCCGGCGAGCAGGGACGAGGTTTTGCCGTGGTTGCGGACGAGGTTCGTTCACTGGCCAGTCGGACCCAGCAGGCGACGACGGAGATCCGGGATATGATCGAACGGCTGCAGAGCGGTACTCAGAATGCGGTCGACGTCATCCACCGCAGCGGTGAAACCACCTCCGCCACCGTCGAAAAGGCACATGCCGCGGCGGAGTCGTTGGATCAGATCGTCTCCTCTGTGGCGCAGATCACCGATCGCAATACTCAGATCGCCAGCGCCTCCGAGGAACAGTCCGCCGTCGCCCATGAGATCGACCGCAGCGTGGTGCAGATCTCCCAGCTGGCGGAGCACTCCTCACTGGCCAGCGAGCAAGTGGCCCAGGCCACCGCCGAACTCTCACGACTGGGCGAGACCCTGCAGGGGATGATCTCTCACTTCAAGACCGCCTGAAACTCATCGGACAGCGTATGCGCCCGGGGATATCTCCCGGGCCGCTACGCCAGATGACAGCGGTTCTTGCCGTTTCGTTTCGCCTCGTAGAGCGCCCGATCGGCCCGCGAGAAGGCGTCATCCAGCGTGTCCCCCGTAGCGAAGGATGCCACGCCGCAGGAGATGGTCACCGGCACCGGCTTGCCCTGGGAGTGAAAGCCGTTGCTCTCGACTGATCGGCGCATCTCCTCGGCCACGGCCAACGCCTCCTCCCCCTGGGCTCCACAGAGCAGACAGACAAACTCCTCTCCACCGAAGCGGGCAATGAAGTCGGTTTCCCGTAGACGGGCCTTGAGGCTCTGGGCGATCACCCGCAACGCCTTGTCACCGGCCTGGTGACCGAAACGGTCGTTGATCGATTTGAAGTCATCCACATCCCAGATCAGCATGGTCAGGGGATTGCCGAAGCGCTTCCAGCGCGCCAGCTCCTGTTCGATCCGCTCTTCATAGGCGAGCCGGTTCGGTAATCCCGTCACCGTATCCAGCAGCGCCAGGTGGTGCGCCTCCAGCATGCGCGCACGCAGTTCGCTCGACTCCCACTCCAGCTTGTTCAGCCGTTCACGCAGGACCTGTTCGCTGGCTTCGGCCTGTTGATGCCAGACCAACTCCTCCTGCAGGTAGTCGTCGATGCCCCGTTTGATCTGGCTCAGGCGTTGACTCACCGCCTCCTTGAGTTGGTGCAGATCCATGGCCTTGGCCACGTGCGAGCCCAGCTCCCCCACCTGTCCGCTGACCTGCTCGCTGAGTTTACGCCCGTGGCGGGCGATGCGATCACGCCCATCATGGGCGCTTTGCAGATGGACACCCAGGTCCTGCAGCCGCTTGGTCAGCTCTTCGAGGAAGTCCTCCGCCTCCTTGATCTCGGACTGAATCTCGCCAAAGGACTTGGCCGACAACGCCAACAGCTCCTCCAGCACGCCGGTCCAGGTATCGGGCTTGGCCTGGCCGTCAATCAAGCGCCGTTTGAACTCATTGATCCGTTCACCCCAGTGCCCCGGCCAGCTCGCCTTCTCCAATAGATTGAGCAGGATATCGTTGGGTTGCGGACCACCGCCCTCTTCCGCGGCCATACCGCCGAACAGTCGGTCAAGCAGGCCACCGCGTTTCGACCGTCCCTCTCCGCCCTGACCGAGCAATTGGCACAGACGGCCAAACTGCTCCTCTTTCATAGCGGCCGGATCAGCCGCCAGGCGAGAGATCAACTGCTCCAGTTCGATAAGCTCTTTACTGTTCAGAGACAGGGTGGCGAAGAGATGACGATAAGCCTGCTTCTCCTCCTGCTGGTCTGGAGGTGCCTCCTTGGTGAAATGGAGAAGCCCGTCCGAGAGGGCGTTGAACTGTTCTTTGAGACGCCGATCGACGCCTTTGCGCACCGCATCGCGGATGCCTTTGAGATGGGGATCGAGACGACGATCCAGACCCGTAGACGCCAGGGTGAGGCGAGTAATGGTCCGGGTAAGCAGCTCTTCGAGTTCCTGGTTCGCCTCCTTTTCGCTCTCGTGTTGCTGCAGCAACTGCTCGTAAAGGCGCTTCCAGTCTTTTTCGCTCATTCCAGAACAAGCCCTATGGTATGCATCACAACAAGGGGCTTACCGGTGGTCACCCCCATGACAGTCTGCCGTCATCCAGCCGGATGACTCAGCTCGGGGCCAGTATAACGTCTGATGCTACCGATCCAAGCTCGACGCTGTAGAATCAAGCGGCAACCGGGAGTATCACATCCTTCGGCAGCTCGATTTCGAGACTGATCGGCAAATGGTCGGAATGTGCGTAATTGAGCACTTCCGACTTGGCCACCGTAAGGCTGGGCGAGGTCAGAATATGGTCCAGTTTGCGGCTTGGCCGCCAACTGGGAAAGGTCATCATATCGCAGGGCGAACCCTGCAGGTTGGTGCGGTCGAGCAGGTAACGGAATTCCTGGGAACTGCAACCACAATTGAAGTCCCCCATCAGCACCAGGTGGGAGTAGTGCGAGACCAGGTCACTGACGTAGGAGAGCTGCCTCAGACGGGCCCGGCGACCCAGCGCCAGATGCATGATACAGATCCCCAGGGGTTTTTCGTTGGTCTGAAACTCCATCAACACGGCACCGCGACCGGGCAGACCGGGCAGGCGATGCTCGGTCACCATACTGGGCTGGACCCGGCTCAACACACCGTTACTGTGCTGCGCCAGCTTGCCGAGCCTGCGATTGACCTGGCGAAACCAGTAGGGGAAGCCGGCATGCTCGGCCAGGTAGGCGGTCTGATCCACGAAACCACTGCGAAAACTGCCGGAGTCGACCTCCTGCAGACCGACCACGTCAAAGTCCTTCAGCAGATGGGCGATGCGATCCAGGGTCTCCCGCTGCTCCTTGTGCGGCAGCATCTGCTTCCAACCGTGGGTCACGTACTCCCTATAACGGCGGGTGTCCGCGCCGGCCTGGATGTTGTAGCTCAACAGGCGCAAGCGGTGGGTACCGTCGAGTGTGATCTGGTTTTCTAACAACTGATGGGTCATGGTCGTCGCAACGGTTCTTGGTTATGTGCAAAAGTTTACGGCAAGTCCGGCCCAAAACTTGAGGTCAGGGCCACAAAATCGCAACACCTTCCAAGACATGGCAAATTCTGACTAGTTCCAATAGAAATAATACACCCTGACAGCCGATTGCACTTGACCCGAGCCTGACATTCGGCCGCCCTGGGCTCCAGCCAAAAACAAGAAAGGCGGCCCATGGCCGCCTTTCCTGGCCGCATCGAAAACGGTCTTAGCGACTGAGCCCCTGAATGTACTGTGCGACCGCCGCCATCTCGTCTTCGGTCATGCGGGCAACCACGCCCTGCATCATGCCGGCGTTGTCGTTGGTACGGGCACCGGAACGAAAGTCCTTCAGGGCCTTCTCGATATAAGCCGCATTCTGGCCGTTCAGCGCGGGAAAGACAGCCTGGGGATTGCCGGAACCGGCGGGACCATGACAGGCCATGCAGGCCGCCACACCGGTATCGGGGTTACCGGCACGATAGATCTGCTCACCCTTGACCACCAGATTGGCAGCCGCGGTTCCGATCTTCTTGGTCTGACTCGAGAAATAGGCGGCCAGATCGGCCATATCCTGCTCACTGAGGGGCAGCGCCATGGGCGACATCAGGGGGTCGCTGCGGTTGCCCGCTTTGAAATCCTTCAGCTGCTTCTCGATATATTGTGGATGCTGGCCTGCCAGTTTCGGCCAAAGCGGATTGAGGCCGCTGTTTCCGTCAGCCGCATGACAACCGGCGCAGACGGCGGATTTGGTCTTTCCCTCATCCGCATTCCCCGCTGCCTGAGCAAAGTTAACGGTGAAAGCGAGGGCGATGGAGGCGGTTACAAGCCATTTGTTCATGATCAAACCTGCTCTGATATTTTGCTGGATACCCGGTATCAAAGGTCCGGCCCTACAACCGTGGGCGGCCACAGACCCAAAAAAGCTGCGGAACTATACCAGAATTTTCTAATAAACGTCAAAATGGCCGGGGATTCCAGCGACAATCCGCGTGGCGAAGGATTAGGATAGAATTCAGCGCTGCCACATGACGAACACCACTATGCAAAACGACCCCGATTCCACCCTCGTCCAGACCTGTTATGCGGTGATCTACACCCCCAGTCGCCGACGTAAACGGTTTCCCGAGAATTGTGTCACACCGGTGGCGAGCGCCGAAGACGCCATCGAACAAGCCTCCGACCAGGCGGACCACCATCCGGCCCGGGTGATGGGCCCCTCGCGCTCCTCCGAGGGCTTTCGTCTCTACTATCTGCTCGACTGGCTCGATTGATACCGATCCCCGGCGGAGAGCTCGAGTCTGGCCAGCTCCCGCAATATGGTCGCCTCATCCAACTCCTCGAAGGCCTCAAGGCTGGAGGTGGTAAAGCCCCCCGCCACTTCATACCAGGCAAAACCGCTGCTCCACGATGCCCCCGCATAGGTGCCCTGTGCGTTTCGCGGCAGACAGTAGAGGCGCCCTGGCAGATAGATCAGGTTGTAGCTGCAGGCTTCGGCGTGCAGTGATTCGATACGCTGCCAGGCCTCATCCTTTGCCTCATAAACCTCGCAATCGAGGGGGTAGGCCCGCTCACCACCCTGGTGCTGCCAGACCTCCCGTGTCACCGGCAGAGGCGTCTCCCGCACGAAGGTTTGAAAATGGAGATGGTTGACCGAGGCGTAGGCGCCGTAACTGTTGTATCCGACACCCCAACCCGGCAGTGTCTCACCCAGGGCCTCGCAGAGACGCCAGACATAGTCATGGTAGCGGCGACTCAGCAGTTGCGGATGTTGTGCCTGGCGATCGGGTACCAGCAGTCCATGCAGCGACACGAAGGGGTACTTGTTGTACAGCAGTTCCACGGGTTCGCCCAGCAGCTCACCCGCCCAGATCGCCTCCTGTCGCAGGAACGGTTTGTTGAAATGGAATCCTGAAGGATCGAAGGCCCGGTGGATTCCGCTCACATGATCAGCGGTCATGCGGGAGGGCCGGAAAGCCCGTAGAGGATTGAACTGCAGCTCCCATTCGCCCAGGGATCGAAAGCGGGTTTGCTGAATCCCTTCGAAACCGATCTCCATCAATTTACGAAAGACCGCTGCATCCTCTCCGGCAGCAGCGGCTTCCGGCTCCGCACCCGCCGGTTCCCGCAGTTCCCTGACCAGATGATCGAAGGCCTTACGCAATCCCGGGCGCAAGATGCCGAACAGTTGAGGATCGAAACCGGCATTCGCGTGAACCAGGATATAGGTACCCAAGGCCGGATTTTGCAACAGGCGATCCAGCCCGTTGGAGAAGCCCAGCCGAAAGTGATCGAAGGAAGTAAACGGGGATTGGGACATGAGACTCGCGGGATTCGGATCAAAAGGGGAGAGAGTCTACCCCAGCTCGCGGGTCAATGTGATGAAAGGGCGAGGAAAATCGGCCCTGGTCGGATCCGGCGGACCGCCGGCCAGGACCGAGTGACGGATTCGGCTCTGGCCTAGTGGCTCATCTGCCCATGATCCATCGGGTTCATCTTCATCTGCAGTTTGTGCACCGGGGCCTGCAGGGTCACTTCGGAGCCATCCTCGAAGCGCAGTGTCAAGGGTATCTCCTCATCGGGGACCAGCTTCTGCTTCAGGCCGATCAGCATGACATGGAGACCGCCAGGCTGCAGCGAGACGCTCTCACCGGCCGGCAGCTCGATCTTCTCCACCTGACGCATGCGCATCATTCCGCCCTCCATGGTGTGGGTGTGAAGTTCCACCACTTCGGCCGCGGGACTGCTACCGCCGACCAGGGCGTGAGCGACGGCCCCCTTGTTGTTCATCTTCATGAATGCGGCCGAATTGGGCTGTCCGGGCGGTACCGCGCGCACATAGGCACCCTCGACATCCACTTCGCCAACGGCTTCAGCCGAAACCGCACCGCTCAGCAGCAGAAGCACCATCGCCAGCAGGCTGGTCACAGGATTGAGTTTCATAAGACTTCCTCTCGTTCTGGATAATGCGTAGTCCGACCGTCGCGCCCAGCCGCTGCGAACAGCAACGATAGACGGCCGGAGTCCTGAAAGATCGATTCGGCCAGCACGCGGCTGACTACCGCCGAAGAATCGCACTGCGCAGACACCGAGCGCAACCCGAATTGACGCCAAATCGTGCCAGCAGTCCCTAATATCGGCATATGACACAGACAGCAGGCCATATCACTCAGGATTTGACCATCATCGGAAACAAAAACGCCTGCCGAGCGGCAGGCGTTCACAGTGATGCGAGCCAGGCTCGGATCAGAGGGAGAGCACCCAGGTCACGATGGTCCGGATGTCATCTTCGCTGACATTGACGTTCGGCGGCATGGGCACAGGACCCCACACACCGGAACCGCCATTTTTAACTTTGGCGACCAGCTGTTCGACCGCGTCCTGGCCCTTGTATTTGGCAGCCACATCCTTGTAAGAGGGGCCAACGACTTTGGTCTCGACCTGATGACAGGCCAGGCAACCACTCTTGGTGGCCAGGGCCGTAGCATCTTCGGCACTGGCGTTCGCCACAATACCCAGGGAGAGAGCGGCCGTGCTGGCTGCCAGCACCATCATTTTCATCTTATTCATCCGAAACTTACCTCGCAGTTTTTTCAATTTGAACAACAGGTTGTACCAGCAGGGATCAAACCAACCATCCCCGGAAAAGCGGCAATTGTAAAATAAATGGCCAACAATTGCCTAGCAAAGACATTTATCAATCACAGAATTTCACAATATACAGGATCACCTTGCCCGGATTGAGACTGCAACAGTGTGGAAAAGTGCCCCAAATCGGGTCGCACCCGGGTCTGAAACAGGTGGCTGAAGCAGTCGCAATCACTGGCGCCGAATCCCGCAATCGGAGCCTTCAGGCCGGCGATTTGCTCCAGTATCGCAGCCCACCGGTGCTCCAGCGGCATGCTGCCGTGGCAGTACCAGATCGCGCGCAGCGGAGCAGCCGTGCGCAGGTAGTCCACATGCCAGCGGGGATCCTGGCTGATACGCCGGTGATGATTGCATCGCGCCGCCACGCCGCCCGGCCCGAACGCGCTACCCACATAGAGATACCAGCCGCGGGTGAGCGCTTGTGCTCCCAGCCGACCGATCGTCAGCGAACGACCTTGGGACAGGTACATGAGCAGGATATAGGTGCCGGGCCGCGATTCGGGGTGATGACGCCTGCCGACGCGTGAAGCGGGAATCAATGCGTGCCCTTGTCCGCCATATGCGACAAATAGAGCGCCAGTCCCAGCAGGGCGATACCGCCGGCAAACTGCAGCAGATCCACCGGGGTGGTGAAGTCCATGCCGAGGGCATACTCGAAATAGCGCACCACCAGAATCATCATCACCACTTTGGCCAGACGGCTCTTGAGGTCGTCCAGGCTGTTGATCAGCAGCACATTGGAAGCACTCTCCGACCCCTCGGCATGATCGATCTTGCTGATGAACAGTTCGTAGAGCCCGAGCGCGAAGATCAGCAGTACGGTGGCCAGCAGGTAGCCGTCTACGATCTCGACCACATGGGTCACGGTGGCAGAGCGCAGATCGATACGCGCTTCCGTGGTCAGTTCCGGCGAGGCGTAGTGCCCCAGGTGGGCGATCATATAGAACGCATCGACCGAGGCCATGTAGAACATGGCGAAGGCAGCCAACAGGCTCGCCACCACGGCCGCCAGCACCACCAGCCGGCTGTTCCAGAGCAGGTTCTCGAATATCTTCTCCACGCGTGGTTCCTCCTCCGCAATCAGCCGCCTATTATTCCCAGGGCGGGACAAGACACAAGCCCGCATTGCCCACAGCGACGTTATTCCGCCACCTCCACCCTGGCGCGGTATCGGACAAGCGTCTATCATCGGCCTCCTTTTTTCATTCGCCGGCAACCGGCTCATAAACCGACAGCAACCGACGTCATGCCACAGAACACGCCCTTCAAACCCGGTCAACGCTGGATCAGCGACAGTGAGCCGGAGTTGGGGCTCGGCACCCTGCTGGAGAGCCACGATCGGCATCTGACACTGGAATTTCCCGCGGTGGGCGTACAGCGCGTCTATGCGCGTCAGAACGCGTCTCTGACCCGGGCCCGCTTCGCCAGCGGCGACCGCATCGAGACGCGGGGCGGCCTCAGCCTGGTGGTGGAGCGGGTCGAGGAGCGTGAGGGTCGACTCCTCTATCACGGCCTGGGGGATGACGGTAACCCCCTGCAACTGCCTGAACAGGACTTGGCCGACACCCTGCGCATCGTGCAGCCCAGACAGCGCCTGCTGGCGGGCCAGTTCGACCCGCCACACTGGTTCGACCTGCGAGAGCGCACCCTCGAAGCCCTGAAGCGTTGGCAGCAATCACCGGTGCTGGGACTGGCGGGACCCCGCATCGACCTGATCCCCCATCAGCTCTACATCGCCCACGAAGTGGCCAACCGGCCCGCGCCAAGAGTGCTGCTGGCCGACGAGGTGGGACTGGGCAAGACCATCGAGGCCTGCCTGATCCTGCACCATCAACTGCTCACAGGCCGTGCCTCGCGAGCGTTGATCCTGGTGCCCGACCCCTTGGTGCACCAATGGCTGGTGGAACTGCTGCGACGTTTCAATCTGCGCTTTCGCATCTTTGACGAAGAGACCTGCCAGGCCATCGAGGCCTCGGAGACGGTTGAGAACCCGTTCCACAGTGAGCAGCTGGTGCTCTGCAGCCTGGCCCTGTTCAAGCACAATCCCGACCGCCTGAGCCAGGCCCTGGAGGGTGAGTGGGACCTGCTGACGGTGGATGAGGCGCACCACCTCACCTGGTCCGAGGAGGACCCCAGCGCCGAATACCTGCTGGTGGAGGCGCTGGCGCTGAGAACACCGGGGGTGCTGCTGCTGACCGCCACCCCGGAGCAGTTGGGCCAGGCCGGGCACTTCGCCCGCCTGCGGCTGCTCGATCCCGATCGCTACTACAGCCTGGAGGCCTTTCTGCAGGAGGAGCGACTCTATCAGCCGGTGGCCGAGGCGGTGGCGCATCTGCTGCGCCGGGAGCCGCTACCCGAGGCCGCCGCCCGCCGCCTGCTGGAGCGGCTGGATGAAGCCGAGAGTACACCGCTGCTGGACGCCGTCAGCGATCCCGCATTGGCGAACGAACAACGCCAGGCGGCGCGCGAGCAACTGATCCACCTGCTGCTCGACCGTCACGGCACCGGCCGTGTCATGTTCCGCAACACCCGGGCCCGCATCAGAGGCTTTCCCGGGCGCGGGCTCCACAGCCATCCTCTGACGACACCCTCCGCCTATGAGTTCGACCGGGAGCGCGAGGCACCCGCGGCCATCCCTCCCGCCTGGCACCTGGCCCCTGACAGGATCTACGCCGCCCTGGGACACAGGCAGTGGTGGCGCATCGACCCGCGCGTCGAGTGGCTGATCGGCTTTCTGCGGCAGCAGCCCGATACCAAACTGCTGCTGATCTGCGCCCATGCCGAAACGGCCATCGAGCTGCAGGAGGCGGTGCGCGTCCAGGCGGGCATCCGTTCCGGCCTGTTTCACGAGGGGATGACGCTCCTCGAGCGGGACCGGGCCGCCGCCTGGTTCGCCGATCCGGAAGGGGCACGACTGCTGATCTGCTCCGAGATCGGCAGTGAGGGTCGCAACTTCCAGTTCGCCCACCAGCTGGTGATGTTCGACCTGCCGCCCGACCCGGACCTGCTGGAACAGCGCATCGGCCGTCTCGACCGTATCGGCCAGCGCCATCGGGTGGAGATCCATGTGCCCTATCTGGAGCCCGGACCCCAGGCGGTGATGCTGCAGTGGTACCGGGATGGACTGGATGCCTTCAGGCATCAGGTCCAGGGCGCGGCGGGCATCTGCGAAGCCCTGGCGGACCGACTCTGGCCGCTGCTGATGCAGCCGGATGGCTCCGACCAGCCATCCCTGGACGCATTGATCGCCGCCACCCGCCAGCTGCGCCAGGAGACGGAGGAGCGGTTACAGCAAGGCCGTGACCATCTGCTGGAGCTGGGCGGTTGCCGGCAGCCGGAGGCGGGTGAGCTGGTCGCGGCCGTCAGAGAGCGGGACCATTCACCCGAGCTGGAAACCTATCTCGACGCCCTCTTCGACAGCTACAACGTCGACACCGAACCCCTCGGCCAGGGACTGATCCTGAGGCCCGGCGACCAGGTCATCGCCGGCACCCTGCCCGGGCTTCCCGCGGATGGACTCACCGTCACCTTCGACCGTCAGGACGCCCTCGCCCACGAGGACCGTCAGTTCCTCAGCTGGGAACACCCCCTGGTGACCGGCGCCATGGAACAGGTGATCAAGCAGCAGACCGGCAACAGCGCCGTCATCGCCGTGCGTCACCCCGCACTGAAGGCCGGACAGCTGCTGCTCGAATCCCTATTCGTTCTCGAAAGCCTGGCCCCACGCCGGCTGCATGTGGGACGCTTCCTGCCCCCGACCCTGATCCGCACCCTGCTCAACATCAGGGGGCGGCGCCTGGACGGCGAGATCGACTGCCAGTCGTTGACGGCGGCCGTCCAAGCGCTGGAACCGCAACAAATCCAGCCGGTGCTGCAGACCTACCGCGAGGCGATTCAGGGGCTCCTGACGAGTGCGGAATCCGCGGCCCAGTCCGAGGTTCAGTCACTGATCGGAAGGGCGGCAAAACGGATGATGACGGAGTACACCGAGGAGATTCAGCGCATGAGCGCATTGCGGCGACACAATCCCGGGGTGCGGGAAGCCGAGATCCAGCTGTTGCAGACGCAGGGGGCCGAGTTGCACCGGCACCTGCAGCAGGCCCGCCTGCGGCTCGACGCGGTGCGACTGGTGGTCACCCTCTAGCCCGAAAGAGGCCTGCATGAGCGGCAACCTGGTGGGGCGGGGCCCCACCAATCCCGTTGAATATAACCACGAAATGACTCCACTTCCCACAAGGCCAAGTGGTGTAGTCCTTTAGCCCCCGAGGCCGCCCCACACCCGCCTGGCGCCCCATGACCATAGGTTGGCTAGGTGTTTTCATCCTCCGGCTTCTCGTTACCGGAGTAGCAGCGCACACAGTTGCGCCCACCGTGCTTGGCTTTGTACATGGCCTCGTCGGCACGCTGCATCAGCTGCTCGAGTTGATTGCCATCGTCGGGATAGATACTGATACCGATGCTGGCGCTGATCTGGTGTTCCGTCACGCTTGAATGAATGGGACGGTTGAGGATCAGCCGGATATTCTCGGCCACCCGTATCGCCGTGTGGCAGGAGTCGATATTCCTGATCAGCACCACGAATTCGTCGCCCCCGATGCGAGACGCCGTATCCGCCTCCCGGATGGAACGGCGCAGTCGCAGCGCCACCTCCTGCAATACCTGATCGCCCGCATCGTGTCCGTAGCTGTCGTTGACCGCCTTGAAGCCGTCGAGGTCCAGGTAGATGATGGCGAACCCCCGGGCGGACTGGGCCATGGCCTGACGTATATGTTCGGCCAACAGGACCCGATTGGGCAGACCGGTGACCTGATCGTTCAGCGCCAGGTCGGTCATTCTCAGCTCGTCCAGCTTCTGCTGGGTCACATCCGCACAGACCGCCAGACTGGCCGCGCGCCCTTCCCAGCTGCTGAGGGAAGCGTGTATCCGCCAGTAGCAGGTCTCTCCCCCCTTGCGCAGCACGCGCAGATCGTAGCAGTAGTCCGACTCATCCCCCTGCATGCGTCGCTGGTGAAAAGCCAGCACCATGTCGCGATCGTCCGGGTAAACCAGCTGCGCAAAGGGGCGACCGATGATCTCCTCCGGCTGGTAGTCGATCATCTCCAGGCTGGCCGGATTGGCGTAGCGAATCAAGCCGTCCTGGGCGATGACCACACCCAGCGGCAGATGTTCGATGAAGCCGCGAAAACGCGCTTCCGATTCCCGCAGCGCATCCTCGGAGCTGCGCAGCGCAGTGATATCCCGCCCCACGATCAGGAGCAACGCCCCCGCATCGTCCTCGATCCGGGTGGCGCCGAGGTAGAATTTGACCCTGTCTCCCGATCGGGTACGAAACTCGGCCTCGATCTCCGAGGCATAACCCCGGCTACGGATCTGCTGCACGATCTGTTCGCGATCCCGCTGTGGATTCTCCCAGATGCCGAGCTCGCTGGCGGTATGTCCGATAACCTCTTCCCGGCTATAACCGAACGTCCTGAGGAAGCTCTCGTTGACCGCGACGTAGCGGCCATTGTCGATCCGAGTCAGCGTCATCGGCTCGGGGTTGATATGAAAAATCGTGGACAGCAGATCTGGAGATAGCATTCTTGAAATTCTAATCCAGCTACCAAAGGGATTGGGTCAGCCCAGGGCAGTGGTCGCTTGGTTCCCTCAAACGTCTACTCGGAGAGCCGATTAACAACGAGTATAGTATGGAAGCCTAGTCACCGTCCCCAGACTCCGCGAGTTTCGCCAGGGGAAAGGGGCGCCGAATGCCGTAGCCCTGGGCATAGTCGACGCCGATCTCGACCAAGCGGGCCATAATTTCCTTATCCTCCACACACTCGGCGATTGTCTCCAGCCCCATGATGTGACCGATATGGTTGATCGCCTCCACCATCGACTCGTCGATGCGGTCGCGCATCATGTCCTTGACGAAGCCACCGTCGATCTTCAGGTACTCGACCGGCATGTTCTTCAGGTAACCGAAGGAGGAGAGGCCACTGCCGAAGTCGTCGAGTGCAAACTCGCAACCAAAGCGCTTCAGTGTCTGCATGAAATGCTTGGCCGAAGAGAGATTGGCGATCGCCGCCGTCTCCGTGATCTCGAAACAGAGCAGCCCTGAGGGCAGCTCCGGGGTACGCAGCAGGTCGACCAACGCCTGCAGCGTCTCCTCATGCCCAAGCGACTGACCGGAAAGATTGACGAACAGGCGCTGTCCCGGCTCGATCGCACACTGATGGCGCACCACGCACTCCACCAGGTGCCTCACCACCCAGCGATCGATGGCCGGCATCAGATCATAGCGTTCCGCCGCCGGAATGAAGGCACCGGGCGGTATCACCTCACCGGATTCGCCGATCATGCGGATCAGCACCTCATAATGGCAGGCGTTGAAGCCGACCGGTTCGAGGGACTGGATCGGCTGAACGTAGAGGGTGAAGCGATCCTCCTCCAAGGCACTGCGAATGCGGGTCACCCACTGGGCCTCGCCATGGCGTACCGCCGCCACACTCTTTTCCGGATGATAGATGTGGATCTGGTTGCGCCCGGCCTCCTTGGCGGCGTAGCAGGCGGTATCGGCATAACTGAGCACCTGTTGCAGTCCCTGGCTCTGCCTGTCGATGGCCACCAGACCGATACTGACGCTCTGGGAAAACACCTTGTCGCCCCAGGCAAATCGGAAGCGCTGGAACTCCAACCGGATGGCGTCGGCGATCCGTTGCGCCGCTTTGAGTGAACAGTTGCTCAACAGAATGGCGAACTCATCGCCACCGATTCGCGCCAGCAGGTCGCTGCTGCGGATAGTGTGCTTGATCAGTGAGGCGACCTGTCGCAGCAGCTCGTCGCCCGCCACATGTCCGCAGTTGTCGTTGACCACCTTGAAGCGGTCGATATCGAGATAGAGCAGGCAGTGATTGCTGCCTTCGACCTCGGCCTCCTCCAGCAGCTGTGAGAGCCGCCGGTCGAACTCGGAGCGGTTGTAGAGCCGGGTCGTGGGATCGTGCGTGGCCTGCCAGTTGAGCTGTGCCGCCAGCTTGCGTGACTGGCTGACGTCCTTGAACACCAGCACCAGCCCCTCGACCTGCCCCTGGTCGCCCCGAAGGCGGGTGATCGACTGTTCGATGGGGAAGGTCAGCCCCTGCCGATGCATGAGCAGCAGTGGACGATTGTCGACACGAACGATCTCTTCATAGTCGAGACGAAGGCGACTGTCCGAGCGCTCCTCGAAGACCTGATAGACATCGGACAGGGAGCGACCGGTCATCGATGCGCCCTGATATCCGGTCATGCTCTCCGCCGCCAGGTTGGCGTACTCGATGCAGCCGTCGGCATCGAGCAGAATCACCGCATCCTCGATCGAGGCCAGCATGGCGAGGGAGCGCTGCTCGGCGATACTGGTGCGCCGGGCCTGTTCCCGCAAGGCGGTCTCGGCATCCACCTCGCAGATCTGCAACAGACAATAGCCCGGGTGCATGGTCAGGGGCCGCACGCTGACCCGTTTGAAGCCGTTGTCCTCACTCTTGAAATAGTGCTTCGGACTCGCCAGCCCCGACTGCATCGTCCCCCGTTCTTCTGCTTCATCATGCTCGAGGGTCACCGACCGCACCAGCTGGGCGAAATGCGGATCGGACAACTGCGGCATGATCCGCGTGACCGGATGCGCCAGCACCTCCTCGCCCGGCCTGCCGATCATGTCGGCCAGCCTTCGATTCCAGGCCAGCACCCGCATCTCGGTATCCAGCAGGCAGAGCCCTACATCACAAGCCTCGATAACTTCCTGTATATGCGTGTAATCGAGTTCCGATAATTGCTTGGAATGAAAGGCTTTCGCCGAACCCCGCACCTGCCTCATTCTGCTCCCCTTGCCAAACATCAAACACGGGCTGAAAGGAACCGGCCACAGCGTGGTCGATCAAGACAGCTGCGCCGGGTGAAGAGAAAACCGCTTATACGGCTCATCGAATAATCACTGCGTAGAGCCAACCAATCATCAGACGCTATACACATGTGCCTCTTCATCGGCCGGGATCAAACAGAACTTTAGCTTAGGATGACAAAGACTTAGCCACATGTTTTCAAAACAGTGCGATTTCGTCCTCGCGCAGGAGGCGAAAAGCACCGAGTGGCAGCTCCGGGTCCAGCTCCAGTGGGCCGATCGCCTCCCGATGGAGCGAAACCACGCGGTGTCCGAGCGCCGCCAGCATCCGTTTCACCTGATGGTAGCGACCCTCGGTGATACTGAGCAGCAGTTCGCAGGGAGTCAGCTGGCGCACTTCCGCCGGCCGGGTCGGGCGCTGTTCACCCTTGAGCCGGACACCGTCGCGCAACTGCTGCAGATCCCTCGCGCTGGGCGCATCCACCAGCGAGACCCGATAGCGCTTGGCGCAGTGGTGCCTGGGCGAAACGATACGGTGAGTCCACTGTCCATCGTCACTGATCAGGACCAGACCGGTGGTATCGATATCGAGACGCCCGGCGAAGTGCAGCCCCGCGGGATTGGGCAGATCGAGCAGATCGAGGGCGGTGCGGTGAGTCGGGTCCTCGGTGGCACAGACCACGCCGACAGGTTTGTTGAGCATCAGGTAGCGCGGCCGTGGCGCCGTTACCGGCTCCCCGTCGAGCAGGACCCGGGCATCGAGCGCTATCTGTACACCCCCCTGCTTCACCGTCTCGTCATCCACCCTGACCCGCCCGGCACGGATCATCCGCTGGGCCTGGGATCGGGTCAACGCCGTGGCGTTACTGAGGAAGCGGTCGAGTCGGATCATAGGCAAGCGCGCCGTGTTTGAGCCTCAAATCCGGGATCTATGGGACAAGACCCGACCTGTGCATCGGCCGTTCACAGCTCAGGTTGCAGCACGACCGGCCGCCATTGCCCCGGGTGTCCGGGCACTACGGTATAGCGTCCGGAATAGGGCCGATAACCTTTTGCAGAGACAGTCAATCGATAGTCGCCGGCGGGAAGATCGAAAAAGAAAAACTGCGCCTCCGAGATAAAGTCTTTGCGGGCCAGAAATCGTTCAACATCGTCTCCCTCGGCCACTTGAGGCGGCAACAGTTCACGCGTGACCCCCTCGCCACGCAGCCGGATGGATTGGATTTCAATCGATTCCGCGGGTGGAACATAGCTGCCGGCAGGAAGCTCGGTGTCTCCGCTTCCGGCACCGATATAACCCCATAACACACCTTGCGGCTTCAGCTCGAAGCCGAGATCGGCGGACTCGCCCGAGGTGATGCGGATCGTTGCACTGGCCGGCACGGTCGTGAAGGACTGCGCGACCAGAATGGCTTCATACTCACCGGGAGGAATGGGACCGACTTCCCGCCTGGCCGCATCCCTGAGCAGGGGCAGAAAGATGGCTTCACGCCGGCGGTCCGTGGGACGCAGCCACAGCACCTCGTTGGCCAGGGGTCCCTGCCCGCCTTGAGGATAGACAGAGGTCACCCGAACATATCCGGGCTCGAGCTGGCTGGCGGATTTCCGCTCACCCTCGGCACTATCCAGAATGGCCTCGAACTGTTTCAACACGTGTGAAGAGGAGAGGATGCTGACATGATCCTCGTCGAATCCGTAGACCTGCTTCGCTTCGGCTTGCGCCGCTGATCGCAAGGCACTGGCCAGGGTTACCGTGCCGTCGTTGTTGGGCCGCATCAGGTTGGAACCGCCCTTGAAACCGAACAGGAGATAGTAGTCGATATCGCTCGACAGCTTGCGTGCGAACAGGGACCGCATGTAGTCGCCTTGCGGCTGCATATCGATCCAGGAGGGAATCACCCCGGGAGAGTATTTCACCCCCAGCTCGGCCGCGGGTTCGCCTCCCCAGGGCGTGGCCAGGGAGACGAACAGCTTGACGTTAGGCACCGACTTGCTGTGATCGATGAGGAAACTGCGTGCGACCAGGCCGCCCATGCTGTGGGCGGCGATATAGAGCTTTTCGAAACCGTGTTTCAGACGCAGGGTAAACAGCTTCCAACTGAGCAGATGGGCCATGGAGTCGATGCCGGCTCCGGATGGGTAGTAGAAGATCCAGGGCTGGTAGCGGCTGCGATCCATATGCTCGAAGAAGTAGCGCCAATCCTGTGGCGAGCCGGCAGCGCCGTGTACGAACAGGATCGGAATCTTTGCCGGATCGTAGGGCTCGAGAAAGTAGATATTGCCACCAACCTGCCGAAAGAACTCCATCGGCTTCCAATAGGCCTTGTTGCCATATTCCCGGGAAAAGAGTGGGTCGTCGAGGTCGACGATCGCACCGGCCTGGGTGCTGTGGCCGGGCTGAATGCCGCAATCATCGAACCTGCTGCCCAATGCGACCGAAGGCGGCATATCGCTGCCTTTGATCTCCATGTCGAGTTGGGCGACCACCCCCGAGCCGTCCGCCAGAACCGGCTGGGTCCCGAGATAGGCACCGACCGGCTCTCCCGCATCCAAGCGCAGGTTTCGATTGGCATCGCCGAAGGCGACGAGTTGGTAGCGGCCATTGGGGACGATCAGCTCGAAACCGCCGATCTCGTGCAGCTGAGTACAGTGGACCGGCTTGAAATTGTCCGCTTCAGCGGTATAGGCAGCGACAACGACCGGCCCGATCCAATCCTTTTCCGCGCTGACCCAGCCCACCAGCACCGTCGAGCTGTAGACCGCCTCGGCCTCCTGCTGGACCTCCAGCAGGGCACAACCGCTGACACACAGACAGGGTGCGATCAGGAAGATCCATCTCAACCAATTGAACATGCCTAAATTCAACACAAACCCTGCAATGCCGGCACCGCTTGCCCCTGAGCCGGAAAGTGCCTGGTACCGGCCTCGACCGGTGTGGCGATGGGGCGGAGTCGACTTCGCCGGCTCTAGCCCCTAAATATAACGCAAAGCGCGCAATGAAGCGCAGAGAACACAAGGCTTAATAATTTTGAATGGTGAATTTTGAATTATGAATTGTGGGGTTCGCTTTGCTCACATGCTGTTGTGACCCCCCTCTCCCTGGCCCTCTCCCGCGAGGGGAGAGGGAACGTTCTCTTCGAGCACATCGTATGCTTCCTGTCAGTTCAAAGTAGCAAGCTTTCTGCTTACTCCCGCACCTGATCCGTGCATCCCCTCTCCCCTCGCGGGAGAGGGCCAGGGAGAGGGGGAAACCGACAGGCGCTCGGTCTGCCGCATTCCGCCATTTCAAAATTCAACAATCACATTTCCTTGTAAATCTCCGCCCCCTGCCGCTTGAACTCCACCGCCTTCTCCTCCATCCCCTGCTTGAGCGCATCCGCTTCGGCCACCCCCTGGGCGCGGGCGTAGTCACGCACGTCCTGGGTGATCTTCATGGAGCAGAAGTGGGGGCCGCACATGGAGCAGAAGTGGGCCACCTTGTGGGCCTGGTGGGGCAGGGTCTCGTCATGGAACTCCATGGCCCGCTCGGGATCGAGGCCAAGGGCGAACTGGTCGTCCCAGCGGAACTCGAAACGCGCCTTGGACATGGCGTTGTCCTGCAGCTGGGCGCCGGGGAAGCCTTTGGCCAGGTCGGCGGCGTGGGCGGCGATCTTGTAGGCGATGATGCCCTCGCGCACGTCGGCCTTGTTGGGCAGGCCGAGATGCTCTTTGGGGGTCACGTAGCAGAGCATGGCGGTGCCGTACCAGCCGATCTGCGCCGCACCGATGCCGGAGCTGAAGTGGTCATAACCGGGGGAGATATCGGTCACTAGCGGACCCAGGGTA
>JBNKYJ010000135.1:0-18278 GCA_050300835.1 Sedimenticolaceae bacterium | reverse complement strand
GCATTTGTAAAGAAGAACGCCTGTTTTCAGTCACCGGCATCCTAGGATGGCTTTAACTCTGCGCCATTCGGGTTAGAATCAATCGGGAGTCATTGCAACCCGAGCCCGATGAAACCCATTCGTATCTTTCGACATCTGGTCTGTCAGCCCCCCGGTTATCTGGCGGACTTTCTGCAAGCGAGAAACATTCCCTGGGAGATGGTCTGTGTGGATGAGGATCATCCGATCCCGGAACGTACGGACGACGTCTCGGCCCTGGTCTTCATGGGGGCGGCGGTCAGCGTCAACGACCCTCTGCCCTGGGTGGAGGGGGAACTGCGGCTGATCCGGCGGGCCTTGGAAGAGGAGTTGCCGCTGATGGGGGTCTGCTTCGGCGCGCAGCTGATGAGCAAGGCGCTGGGGGGGGACGTCGACCGGGGCGCGGGGATGGAGATCGGCTGGCATCCGCTGGAGCGGGTCGCGCCGACCGCCGGCGGGTGGTTCGACGAACTGCCGCACCGCTTCGATGCCTTCCACTGGCACGCCGATACCTTCAGCCTGCCGCAGGGATCGCGACATGTCCTGCGCAGCGACTGTTTTCCGCATCAGGGATTCACCATCGGCGAGCACCATCTCGGCCTGCAGTTCCATCTGGAGATGACCACGGAGATGGTGCGGCAGTGGGTCGATCGCTACGGCAGCGATCTGCACCTCGGATCCGACTGCGGCCAGACGGCGGACTCCATTCTTGACGATCTGGAGATGCGGGTGGAGCGGCTGCATCGTATCTCCGATCTGGTCTATGGCGAGTGGCTGGCGCGCGTGATGTCGCGCGAGGCGCAGCGATGAAGGGGAAGGTGGAGTGCGCCGCTCACCGACGTTGGTCACGGGCCGAGGTCAGATGGCCGGTCTTTTGCTGTCTGCCGCTGTTGCTGCTGCTGGCCTTTCCCCCGGCTCTCCTGGCCGATGACGGTGTGGAGACAACCCTGCAGCAACTGGCCGAGCGGGCCGAAACGACCCTCAAGCAACGCTTCGAACTGGCGGGCGTCGACTATCCTCCACAACGCATTCAGCTGATCGCCCTCAAGCAGAGCCGGCGCCTGGAGCTCTGGGCCTATCAGGGGGATCGTTGGCGCTATGTGCACGACTATGCCGTCTTCGCCGCCAGCGGCGAGGCGGGGCCGAAACTGCGGGAAGGCGACAAACAGGTTCCCGAAGGTTTCTACCGCATCGTCGATCTCAATCCCAATAGCCACTTCCACCTTTCGATGAAACTCAACTATCCCAATGCCTTCGACTGGATGCAGGCGACCCGGGAGGGGCGGGATGCGCCCGGCTCGAATATCTTCATTCACGGCAGCGCCTGGTCTTCAGGCTGCCTGGCGATCGGCAATCGCTATGTGGAGGAGCTCTTCTATCTGGTGGGCAGGGTCGGCCTCGAAAAGGCCGGGGTCTTGATCGTGCCCTACGACTTTCGTCGTCGGGAGGTCAGGCTGAAGGCTGACGCGCCCGAATGGATCGGGCAGCTCTATGCCCACCTCAAGTTACGTCTGGATGACTTTCCCCTGGCCGAAAAGACCACAGCCTGCGCCTACGGTTGCCGCGAAGCGCGTGTCCAGGGTTTGAGCCCGGAATAGTCGGATTCGGCGGCAGTCGCCCCCCGCTCTCAGCTTACTTCAGGCTGGCCAGATAGGTGGCCACGGCCTCGATATCCTGATCGCTGAGGCGGATCGCCACACCGGTCATCCAGACGTTGATGCGTTTGCCGGTACGGTCACGAAACTCCTTCAACATCTTGACCACATAGTCGAAACGTTGTCCCGCCAGCCGGGCATAGCCCTCCTGGCCGCGGCCGTCCTGACCGTGGCAGGTGACGCAGACCTCCTTGAACAGCTGTTTTCCCTGCGCCATGAGATCCGGCTTGCCGCCGCCCGAGGGCAACATCTCCATTTCGGAGTAGTAGAGGGCGATCTTGATCTTGTCCTCCTCGCTGAAGGTCTGGGCCAGATTGCTCATCCAGTAGTCGTTGCGCCGACCATCGCCATAGCGTTGGAACTGGTCGACGATGTAGGCCGGATTCTGGCCCGCCAGATTGGGCGCATTCGGGTGCACCGCGATGCCGTTCTGGCCGTGACAGGTGGCGCAGAGCACGGTTCTGTCGCGACCCTCGCGGATCATCTTCTTGTGCTGTTTTCTGTCCTTGGTGATTTCAGCGATACGCGCTTCCAGGTGGTTGCGCAGTGCCAGATCCTCTTCCTTGGTGGATGCGGGTGCCCAGGAGACCACGCCGATCATCAGTACGGCGATCAGAAGCAGTCTCGAAGTCCAGAGTACGGGTGCGGCCTGATTTCTCATTTTTGATTCAATCCACTGTTTCAAAAAAGGATTCACTCGCCTTGCTATCGGCAGGAGGGAGTGAGACTTGATTCACAAAGCGCGATTTGGGCTTTTCGTGCCTGAATCTGAACCCTTTTTTATCGCAAAAGGTGCGTCAGGCTTCTGATTTTCACCTTCGAATCCGGTAAGCTATCGCCCGGAATTCACAACCTTTCGGAGCCATGGCAGCACACACAAAGCGAGGCAGTTCCCGACGGGCGAGACGCCTGGCCTGGCGCCGTTGGGTGCTGCTCGCAGGCATCGCGCTGCTGTTGGCCCTCACCCTCTACACCCTCTATCTCGATCGCATCGTGCAGGCCCGCTTCGAAGGGCAGCGCTGGGCCATACCCGCCGCCGTCTACGGTCGTCCGCTGGCGTTGCGGCCGGGGGCCTGGGTGAGCGTGGAGCAGTTGCGCGAGATGCTCGACGGCCTCGGTTACCGGCGCCTCAAGCACCCGGACCAAGCGGGCAGCTACTCCAGCTACCGTGGGCGTATCCTGATGCGTACCCGTCCCTTTCAGTTTGCCGACATCGCACGCGGCTCCGACTATCTCGAAGTGGTCTTCGACGGGCAGGTGATCGAAAGCCTGAAACGGGCCGGCAGTGGCGAGCCCATAGGCTATTACCGGCTCGAGCCGCGACTGATCGGCAGCCTGGCCTCCGCCCATGGCGAGGACCGCATCCTGTTGCGGCGGCAAGACCTTCCCGAGGCGCTGGTCAGCGGCCTCATCGCGGTGGAGGATCGGAACTACCTGCACCATTTCGGTATCGACCCGCTGGCCATCGGCCGCGCCATGCTGGCGAATATCCGCGCCACCCGCGTGGTGCAGGGGGGCAGCACGCTGACCCAGCAGCTGGTGAAGAACTTCTTTCTCACCAGTGAGCGCACCTTCTGGCGCAAGTTCAACGAGGTGCTGATGGCGCTGGTTCTGGAGTGGCGCTACAGCAAGGACGAAATCCTCGAGGCCTATGCCAACGAGATCTATCTGGGACAGGCCGGCGGCCGGGCGGTACACGGTTTTGCCCTGGCCAGCCGTTTCTACTTCAACCGTCCGCTGCAGGAGCTCGATCTCGCGCGCACGGCACTGCTGATCGCCCTGGTGCGGGGGCCTTCGGCCTACGATCCGCGTCAACACCCGGAGCGGGCACTGCAGCGCCGCAATCTGGTACTCGACCTGATGCGGGAACAGACGGTGATCGATGCGGAATCCGCGGAGCTGGCCAAGTCGCAGGGGCTGGGCATCGAAGCGGGCAGCCTGCAGGCCTCGGGCACTCCCGCCTTCATGGACCTGGTGCGGCGCCAGCTGCGGCGGGACTATCGGGAGGAGGACCTGAACGCGGAGGGTTTGCGCATCTTTTCGACCCTGGATCCCTGGGCGCAGCGACAGGCGGAGGCCGCGCTCTCGCAACAGTTGAACACGCTGGAACAGGCACGCAAGCTGCCCAAGGACTCCCTGCAGGGGGCGCTGACCCTGGTCGAGGTGGAGACCGGAGAGGTCACGGCCCTGGTGGGAGACAGGGATCCCCGCTTCGCCGGGTTCAACCGGGCCCTGGATGCGGTGCGTCCGGTGGGTTCCCTGATCAAGCCGGCGGTCTATCTGTCGGCCCTCTCCCAGCCGGAGCGGTTCAACCTGATGAGTCCGCTGGAGGACAAGTCGATCCGTCTGCAGGGGGCCAACGGGGATATCTGGGCCCCCAGCAACTACGACAACCAGGAGCACGGAGAGGTGAGCCTGGAGCAGGGGCTGGTCGAGTCGCTCAACCTGACCACGGTGCGGCTCGGCCTGGAGGTGGGACTGCAGCCGGTGATCGACAACCTGCACGCCCTGGGCATCCGTCGTCCGCTGAACACCTATCCCTCGATGCTGCTGGGCGCCGTATCACTCTCCCCCCTGGAGATGACCCAGATGTACCAGACCCTGGCCAACGGCGGCTATCAGGCGGCCCTGAAGGCGATTCGCGAGGTTACCGATGCCAGCGGCAAACCTCTCTCCCGCTATCCGCTGGCGATCAAGCCGGTGGTGGATACGCGTGCGGTCTACCTGTTGCGCCACGCTCTGGAGGAGGTGACCCGCAGCGGCACCGCCAAGGCGTTGCAGTGGTTGCTGCCGACAGGGGTGCAGGTGGCGGGCAAGACCGGCACCACCGACAAACTGCGTGACAGCTGGTTCGCCGGTTTCGACCGTCAGCGGGTCGGTGTGGTCTGGGTCGGCCGCGACGACAACGGTCCCATGGGTCTCAGCGGCTCCGCCGGCGCCATGCGGGTGTGGGCCGATATGATGCGTCGTGTCGGGGTGACCTCACTCGAAGAACGGCCGCCGATCGGCATCGAGCTGGTGGCCATCGACCCCAAGACCGGGCTGCTCGGCGAGGGCTGCGAGGATGCCCGCATGACCCCCTTCTTCAAGGGCAGCGAACCCGATCGCTCGGCGCCCTGCGCGCGGGGCAACAGCCTGATGGACGATGGGCTGCTTTGGCTGCAAAGATTGTTGCACTGAGTCCGCCGGGACGCCCTGCGGCAGGCGTTCGTCTCAGCGGGAGGCGAAGTGACGGTTAAAGAGCGCTTGTCGCTGGCCGATAACGCTGTAGGTGTTCCATGCTGACCCCCGTCGAGGCATTCTGTTGCCAGGGATTGGCCGGTCCCTGAAGGATATCGGGAGTGAAGAGTCACATAAATCGCAGACGGCATCCGCGACTGGAAATCGATATTCCCGCGGCCATCGAGATCGAGGGTCAGGTACACGATGTCTGTCGCCTGCTCAACTTCTCCCGCGGCGGCGCCTATCTGACCTGTCATGATCCCTCGCTGAAGACGTTCCTCAAGCAAGGTTATTTTGCCGAGCAGGAGCGCCAGGAGGTGCTGCTGAAGCTGCCCTCCGAGTCGCTGCGGCTGAAAGCGCGGGTGGTCTACTTCAACAATGACGGTCTCGGCCTCTCCTGCTCCGACGCCGACGGAGCGCGGCTCTATGAAAGCCTGCATGCCAAATCGCCCAAGCCCCAGCAGGTGCGACGACAGGACAGCGAGTGGCAGAGAGCCGGGCCGGTGCAGATGCGCCAACTGCTGGACCAGATCGAGGCCCAGTCGATCCGTTTTCTGGAGGCCGGCCTGAGTGCGTTTTTCAGCGAGGCCCAAACCCGGTTACAACACCTGATCGCACAGACCAGCGACCCTCAGGAAGAGTCGGCCATCTTCTATACCCTCAACAGCCTGGAACAGGATCGGGAGCTGCTGTCAGAGCGCTTCATCGATCTGGTGCGGCGGGGATTCTCCGAACTGGCCGGGGAGCCACAGCGATCAACTACCGCCGAAGAGGTGGAAGCCGAGGAACTGGCGTTGGTGGAGAAGCGCGAGATCGACACCTGGATTCTGATCAACGAGGCGGCGCGCCGGGTGGAGTCGGAGCTCTCACCCACGCTCTACCGGCTCGAGGCCGCGCTTTCGCATCTTTGCCAGGGGAATGTCCATAACGAGCTCAATCCGATCTCTCCGATCAGCCTGCTGACGCATTTCAAAAGCCTGCTCGACGACTATGACCTTGAGTTCGAGACGGTTCGCCTGACGGTGAAGGCGTTTCGCGATGCGTTGCTCGGCGAGCTCAATCCGCTTTACGACGATCTGGTCAACCGCTTGCGGCAACAGGGAATCGTCGAACAGGACGATAGTCGGCGCGACAAGTGGAGCATTGCCCCGTCACAGGAACTCGCGGACCGCGCGGGCAGTGCCATCGGCCGATTCGCCGCCTTCTCGCGGCAAACCCCCACACAGGACAGTGACGGGGCGTTGACTGACGCATCGGCCGCCGACCGGGAGGTCGTGTTGTCCACCTTGGCCACCCTCTCCGGTCTGCAGGGCGAAACGCTGCAGCAGCAGATCGAAAAGCGGCTGTTGCAGGAGACCGCCCGGCCGGTGAAGTTGAGCCCCGAGGCGCGTTCGGCCATCGGGGCGGGAGAGGAGCTGGTTGCCGAACTCAGCAGGGATCCGTTGATCACGCACGAGTTGCGCGGGCTGTTGGGAAGTCTGAAGTTCCTCGTCATCGAAGCGGTGCTGCAGGACACCAGCCTGCTGGACAACCCGCAACATCCGGTTCGACGTCTGCTGGACACCATCGAGTCGTTGAAGCCCTACGTGAATACGGGACCTCACCCCTCCGTGATACGCGATCGGGATGCCCATCGGCTGGTCGTCATTACACAGGCGGTGGAGTCCGGCCGTATAGAACATGTCAACGAGGTCACCCAGGAGATCCAGGCCCTGTTGCTGGAGCAGCGCGAGCGCTTCGAAAAAAACCGCAGGCTAGCCATCTCACGCTGCCTGAAGGACGAGAAGCTGAAGCGCGCGCAGATTCACATCCATCAGGCGTTGTCCGATCTGCTGCTGGGACGGCGCGTGTCGGTTGCCGTCGATCACCTGTTTCGGTTCGGCTGGGTCAACCTGCTGGTGCAGAAGGCGGTGCTCGGGGATGAACAACAGGCCTACCTGCAGGTGGTGGAGTCACTCGCGGGACTCGGCAGTGAGAGGTCGACTGCCCGGGCCTTCGGCAAGCAGCAGCGGGAGACCCTGTTGGTCTTGATTCGCAAGGGCTTCAACGACTATCCGGTCTACCCGGAGGGCGCCCGTCACTTCGAACGGACTCTGGCGACGGCATTGCAGGATAAAGTGGGCGAGGGGGGGGACCCTTTCCAGCAATGCATCGACGTGGACAAGAGTTATCTGCATCAGTTTTTCAGGGGGATGGGCCTGCTGCACGAGGCTCCCTCCGCGCAGGCGGACGACACCGAGTGGTGTACCCGTGTCGACAGGCTTGCCCTCGACACCTGGTTGATCGAGCGCACCGACCAGGGTGTGTCGCGAGTACTCAGTCTGGCCTGGAAAAACCCGGCCACCCTGCGTTACCTGCTGGTGGACGGGCACGGTTTCAAGGCCTTGGACGAGGATCTGCAAGCCGTGGCCGGGCGTTTTGCGGCTAGACGCATCACGCCTATGGAACAGTCCGCGCAGCCGGTCATCGAGCGCACCATCGAGTCGATCCTCTCCAGCTCCTATGACGGGTTCAAGCAGGAGTCATCGGTCGATCCGTTGACAGGGCTCTCCAATCGTCGCGCCTTCGAGACCGAGCTCAGAAAACGCCTGAATCCGCAGGCGGGCAGTCTGTCCACTCACGTACTGCTGCTGATCGATCTGGACAAGTTCAAGGTGGTGAATGACCTTTGCGGACTGGAAGGGGGCGATCGTCTGTTGCAGATGGTGACCGATATCCTGCTCAGCTACCTGCCGGAAGAGGGCTTTCTCGCGCGCATCGGCGATGACGAGTTCTGCCTGCTGCTGCAGGGACAGGATCTGGAGCAGGGCTACCTGACAGCGGAGACGATGCGTGCGGCCATCGACGAATACGCTTTCGAATGGGGAGGGCGGATGATCCCCTCGTCGGCCAGCTTCGGCATCGTCTATCTCGAAGCCGGCGAGCAGACACCCGCAGAGCTGATGCAGGCGGCGTTGGCCGCTTGCAACATGGCCAAGGAGGGGGGAGGCAACTGCACCCGGATCTACCTCGACAGCGACTCCGCCTATCAGGATCACCAGCAGCTGGTGCAGTCCCTGCCGGCCATCAAGGAGGCGTTGACCAAGGGGCGTATGGAACTCTTCGTCCAACCGATCGTGCCCCTGCGTGAGTCCGAAGAGCTGTCCCTGCATCACGAGATCCTGTTACGCATCCGCAACGAGGCGGGGGAGCTGGTGTCACCTCAGGAGTTCGTGTGTGCCGCCGAGCAGTACGACATGATGCGCGCTGTCGATCGTTGGGTGGTGGAAGCCTTTTTCGCGCTGGTCGAACCTTATATCGACAAGCTACCGCTAACACACAGCTTCTCCATCAACCTGTCGGGCAAATCCATGGGTGACGGTGAGTTCAAGCGCTTTCTCAAGGAGCGCATCTCCAGCTCCATGCTGCCGACCCGGCTGCTGGGTTTCGAGATCACCGAGACGGCCCTGGTGGGCGATATCAGCGAGACCGCAGGTTTTATTGAGGAGATTCGCGAACTGGGTTGCTCCTTTTCGCTAGACGACTTCGGTTCAGGCTATGCTTCATTCTCCTACCTGAAGGATTTTCCGGTCGATTTCGTCAAGATCGACGGGGTCTTCGTGCGCGAGATACTCAACAAGCCGGCCGACTATGCGATGATCAACTCGATCACCGAGATCGCCCATTTCATGGATAAGCGCGTGATCGCGGAGTATGTCACGGACGAGGAGACCGGCCAGGCCCTGAAGAACATCGGTGTCGACTACGGACAGGGCTACCATTTCGGTAAACCGAGACCGCTGAAAGAGGTGTTGAACGAAGTGGCAGAGAGCGCTCGTGGACAGCTGGCCGGCGGGAGCTGATGTCAGTCGCCGGCAGCATCGTGGTACCGATGGCATGCTGAAGGGTGTCCATCCAGGCTAGGGTCCGGGCTGAATGTGATTTCTGCCTTCCGGGATCCCGAATCGTGCCGCTGTGACGGGAGTCTCCTCCGCAGCGGGGCGACCAAGTCGGATTACCGCTGACCACAATCCGAGGCCGTGATGCCGGCCTGGTAAGGGAGGCGGATGGCCTGGTGGTCGCTATCACGGTGGAAGTGCACCGATCCTGTTTTTGCAGGATCTATTTTTTTGCTGCTTTTGTCTTCGAGAAATAGTTTTTGCCAAGCCAGCTCGAAACGGTTTTCTTCAGCTGACTTGAGCCGGAGAGTATCAACTTTTCAGTACGCAGGGCGGCACCGAGGCTGACATCGCCCATCCAGTAACCGGTCAGGGTTTTAACGTCGGTCAGAAGCTGCAGGTCGACATCATATCCCGGATCTTTCATACAGACATCAACCTCGCCATCGGTGACGACCAGCCACCAGCGGCGGAGTTTGGAGGTGTATTCCTTGAACTCGAACAGGAATACGGTCCGGCCATCAGGCAGGGATGAGGTGTTCATGGTGCGGTGGATGTCCCACATGAGCAAGGCGGGGTCGAGGTCGTCCTTGGACAGCGCGCTGCGTACCCAGCGTTGACCCCAGGTGCCGAGTGACAGGATGATGGGTTTCAGTTCCTCGCCGGCCTTGGACAAGGCATAGCTGACACTGCCGGCCTGTACCGTGCGTTTGATGATGCCGTGTTTCTCCAGCGACTTGAGGCGTGTGGAAAGCAGGGAAGGTGACATTAGCGGCAGGCCACGGCGTATGTCGTTGAAACTGTGGCTGCCGGCGGCCAGTTCCCGGAGTACCAGGATGGTCCAGCGTTCTCCAATCACCTCGCAGGCCTTGGCAATAGGGCAGAATTGTCCGTATCCATTCATGCCTCAAGGCTACATCCATCGCTCCGCCCAATCCAGTACAAAATCTGTACCAGGTACAAAGGTTGTACTAGAGCGCTATGGCCATCTCCTCCACACTGATCCTGCACAAACACTGCAACACAGAGGAGATGGGTTATGGCCATATTACCGAAAAGACTGCGTTTCAAACTGTTCGATTACATGTCACTGAAGACCATGCGTTATGTCCATGCGGTATCGCGCGGCAAGGCCAGTGGTATTGTCGGGGAGGTTTACAACATGATCGAGGATGACTTTTTCGTCAACGGATCCCTGACCAGTCGATCCAAGGTGCCCGAGCTGTTTGCCGGTGTCTGGACCTGGGGCAGGGAGTCGGTTCTGGTTTCCGACCAACTCGATCGTACCAGCAAGGAGGCAATGACGGCGACCCTGTCAGCGATTGTCGATTGCCCGTATTGCGGCGACATGCTGGTGAGCCTCGTGCATGCCGGTAAACAACATGACGATGCGGAAAACATTTTCAGTGAAAACGAAGCGGAGATCACCGACCCGGTACTACGCAAACGCTTGATGTGGGTCAGGGCGGTCGCCACCCCCGGTGCATCGCCTCCCGCTGAGACACCTTTCACCGAGGCGGAGTTGCCCGAGGCTATTGGCTGCCTGATGTCCATGGCCGACATCAATCGTTTCAGTCATGTCGTCATGGACGGTTCGCCTGTCAGCGCTCCCCTGGGCATGGATACCATCAAGGCCATCGCCTTACGCATTTTTGGTGGCGAGTTGCAAGCGACCCATCTACGCTCACTGCAACCGGGGCGTAGCCTGTCTCTGCTGCCGTCCGCTCCGTTGCCGGAAGATCTCGCCTGGGCGAAGCCCAATCCGCGTATTGCTGATGCCCTATCAAGATACGCCGCAGCTGTCGAAAGAGAGGCCAACAGGGTTGTGCCGGAAAACGTGCGGCGTCTTGTCTGTGCATCGCTCGAAAACTGGCGGGTTGAGCGTATGCCCATGAGTCGAAGCTGGGTCGAATATGAATTAGGGGACCTGCAGGGCGGTGATCGTGATCTCGCACGCCTGGCGCTGGTGCTGGCCAAAGCCGCTTACCAGGCAGACGAGAAGATGTATGAAAAGGTACTCGCCATCAGCGGCGATGAAGAAAATTTCATTCGTATCCTGAATTGGTGCACCTTTACCGCTGCCCGTTATTTTGCGGCAAACGTGGCCAGGGTCGCGCATCAGGACCTGGCTGTGAAACAGGCGGCATAATGAACAAAGGGGACGGGGGCAATAGGAATAACCCGGAGATTCCGGCAAAGTGGTGTAAAAGCCGGATACGGTTGAAGTTGATCAGCCTTTGAATCGACCGCGAACAGCGGGGTGGAGACAGCGAGCCCACCCCGCTGTTCAGGCGACTGGAGACACCCGTTGAGCCAAGTCACTCAAGTAGCTCCCTCTATCCAGTACGAATCGATTGAGTTCGTCTGCATAGTCTGATCTGACGGCATGCCGTACTGACGGACGCGCGGCCAGGGCTGAGCGCCAGGCGGTTAGCTTGACCAGTCCCGTAAACAGCCCCTCTGTCCAGTACTGCTCGAACAGATCAAAGTAGCGGAAGATAGGGCCGAACACCGCATCCACAATCCGAAACGCTTCACCCGAAAAGTAGGGGCCGCTTCCCAACTCCCTTTCCAGGCGACTGAATCGCTGCATCAGATCATGGCGCTGAGTCATGTAAGCCTGCTCTGTCCTGGCGGAATAGAGTCGTCCTATGTTGTCCAGGATTGCCGAACCGAATTCCATCCATGCGCGATGGCGCGCTTTTTCCATTGGCTCTTCAGGGTGCAGGCTGCCCGCTGTCACTTCGTCAAGATATTCGACGATGACAGCCGATTCGAAGAGTACTTGACCGTCGACGATGAGCAGCGGAACCCGCCCCAGGGGGGAACGTGTCACAAACCACTCCGGTGGGTCGGAGAGGTCGACGTACTGACGGTCGAATGGAATCTCTTTTTCCGCCAGCACAATGGCTGCCCGTTGAACGTAGGGGCAAAGCGTGTGACTGACCAATGTAAGCTGTGACGTGTTCATGGCTGATCTCCGGGCAGTTGTGCCGTCAGGCCGCAGCTCAAGCGGCTGAGTGCACTGCGTTCTGCGACGGTGTGCGTTGACGATACTGACTGAGGCTGTAGGCGCCATCGCCCAGAAGCGCCAGCACTATCGATGCAACGGCGAGAAAGACCGGATATTCCCAGCCGCCATTGGATGCAGTGAACAGCCAACCATTCGGCCAATGGGTCCAGGCCGCACCGATCAGGATCGGTACCAGTAACGCGGCAACTGCACGCGTACGGTAACCAACCAGGAGCAGCGCGCCGCCAACCGATTCTGCGGCAAATACCACGTAGGCCAGCAGACCAGGCAGTCCGATGGAGACAAAGAACTGGGCGGTCCCCGGCAGTGTGAAGACGATGGCTTTGAGATAGACGCTGTGCGCCAGAAACATCACGCCAAGGGCGGTGCGCAGCAGCAGGGCGGCATAAGGGGCGGTGCGGGATTCAATCATGATGTCGATCTCCTGTGTGGTTGGGATTGCCTTGCAGCCTATGCCGTGCTTTCATGCAAATAAATCTGTTTATTTGCATGGTGAAAATGCAATGATGCAATCTTCGGACTGGAATGACTGGCGCCACTTTCTCGCCATCGCCCGCGAAGGCAACCTGGCTGCGGCAGCCCGACGGCTGGGGGTGAACCACACCACGGTCTATCGCCGGCTCAATGCCATGGAAAGTCGATTGGGTGTGCGGCTCTTCGAACGACTCCCCGCGGGCTATCAGCTCACCGAAGCCGGTGAAACCCTCCTGCTCTCGGCGGAACAGGTGGAACAGGAGGTGGCTGCGGCCGAGATGCGCCTCGCCGGTCAGGATCTGCGCCCCTCAGGAACCATCCGCCTGACGACCACCGAAGACTTAATGGTTGGGTTTCTTCAGCCCCATCTCGCAGCCTTCCAGCGGGCACAACCGCAAATCCGCCTGGACGTTTCTGTTGGCAATCAACTGTTCGATCTGACACGCCGCGAAGCCGACATCGCCATCCGGCCCACTGACAAACCACCCGAGCACCTGATCGGCCGCAATCTGGGAGCCATTGGCTGGGCGGTCTATGGGGCGGGGAGCTATCTGCGTAGCCACGGTAGGCCTTCGCAGCCCTCCGATCTGGCAAGGCACCGTATCGTCACCTTTGGCGAGCTTCTGGCGGGTATCGGTCCATCGCGTTGGATGACGCGCCTTGCCGGGAACCAGAAAATCGTGTTGCGTAGCGACAGCCTGCTGATTCAACTCGGCGCGGTACGCGAAGGCATGGGTATTGGTCTGCTGCCCTGTTTTCTGGCTGACGGCGAGCGCCGGCTGAAGCGGCTGATGGGTCCGTTCACCGACCAGACCGCGGGTTGCTGGCTGCTTACCCATCCTTCCCTGCGGCAGGTGGCAAGGGTGAGTGCATTCATGCAGTTCATGGCGCAAGCCGTAGCGGAAGACCAGTCGAGACTGCAGGGAAGCTAGCAACGGTCCATCTGCTCCGAAATCGTGTGAAGGGGGCGTAGCTCGGCCCATGCCACGGTGGGCGGCATAGATTCCAATTGAAGAAACGCTTCCCGGAATCGGCGTGCAATCCGTTCCGCTCAGTCACCGTCGGTGGAAAAGCGGACTGGAGTCGACTGGGACGACATGGCGTCAAAGCCGTATCGCCACGCCATGCGAAAGCAAGTCAATATAGGCTACAATCCGGGCTGAATGTAATTCCTGCCCTGCGGAGCCCCGGATTGAATCTCTATGCCGCCGACAAATTGATCGCCCAGGCCCGCGTTTTGGCGGCGGAGTACCGGCGCACCATGGGCAAACCCCTACCCGGCATCAGTAACGAGATTGCCGAGTTCGATGCCATCAAACTGCTGCAGTTGAAGCCGAAACCCGAGGGCGAAGGGGGCTACGATGCCACCGATCCGGCGCGCGGGGACAAACGCATCCAGATCAAGTCACGCACCATCTTCGACGAGAGTAAATCGGGTCAGCGCCTGGGACAGCTGAAGCTGGACAAGGAGTGGGACAGCGTGGTGCTGGTGCTCATGGACGAGAACTATGAACCCTATGAAATCTACGAGGCCGAGCGGGAGGAGATCATCGAGTTCCTCGACCAGTCGAGCAGCAGCCGGGCCAAGCGCGGCGCCATGTCGGTGGCCCGTTTCAAGATAATCGGCCGGCTGGCCTGGACCCGGGAGAACGGCCTCGAGCCGGAGGTCTGGGACAACCGGGCCGGCTGAGTACGCTTTCATTCACGTATGACCGACTACGCCGAGATCTTCGGACCCGACGGCTGGCTGGCGAGCCGCATCGAGGGTTTCTCCCACCGCCCGCAGCAACAGGAGATGGCGGCCGCCATCGGTCGCATCATGGAACAGCGGGGCGTGCTGATCTGCGAGGCGGGCACCGGTACCGGAAAGACCTTCGCCTACCTGGTACCGGCCCTGATGTCGGGTCTCAAGGTGATCATCTCCACCGGCACCAAGAATCTGCAGGACCAGCTCTTCCATCGCGACCTGCCGATGGTGCGCCAGTCCCTCTCCAGCCCCATCTCCACCGCCCTGTTGAAGGGGCGGGCCAACTATCTCTGCATCCATCGCCTCGACAACACCCTGGTGGAGGAGATCCGCCTCACCCGCGAGCAGGTCGGTCAGCTGCAGGCGATCCGGGAGTGGTCGGCTTCCACCCGCAGCGGCGATATCGGCGAGATCGTCTCGATCCCGGAAGACGCCGCCATCTGGCCCATCGTCACCTCCACCACCGACAACTGCCTGGGGCAGGAGTGTCCCGCCTACAGCAAGTGCCACCTCATGGAGGCGCGCAAGCAGGCCCAGGAGGCCGACCTGGTGGTCATCAACCACCATCTGCTGTGCGCCGACATGGCCCTGAAGGAAGAGGGATTCGGCGAGCTGTTACCGGGCGCCGATTGCTTCATCCTCGACGAGGCGCACCAGCTGCCGGAGGTGGCGAGCAACTTCTTCGGCGCCAGCGTCAGCGGCCGCCAGCTGCAGGAGCTGGCCAAGGACACCATCATTGAGACCCACAAGGAGGCCAAGGACAGCCCCGAGCTGATCGAACGGGCCGAAGCGCTGAAGAAAAGCGCCGGCGACCTGCGCCTCGCCTTCGGTCTCGAGGCGCGACGCGGTGCCTGGTCCGAGGTGGCCGACAATCCCTCGGTCAAGCTTCAGCTCGAGCAGGTGACGGCCTGCCTCGACGATCTGAGCCAGGCGCTGAAGGCCCTCGAGGGGCGGGACAAGGGTCTCGACAGCTGCAAGGAGCGCAGTGAACAACTGCGCTTGCGGCTGATGAGCCTGTGGGGCGAGGGGGAAGCGGAGGAGGAGCGCGCGGCCTCGATCCGCTGGTACGAGACCACGCGCCAGGGTTTCCGGCTCAACCGTACGCCACTGGAGATCTCGGGCATCTTCAACGGCGTCATGCAGCAACATCCGGCCGCCTGGGTCTTCACTTCGGCGACCCTGGCGGTGGGGGGCAGTTTCGACCACTTCATCCACCAACTGGGCCTGGAGGGGGCGGAGACCCACTGCTGGGACAGTCCCTTCGACTATCCCCGCCAGGCGCTCTGGTATGTGCCCAAGGGGGTGCCGGAGCCGAATCATGCCGATTTCAATCGCGCCGTCTCCGACCTCTCGATCCCGATTCTGCAGGCGAGCGGGGGCCGCGCCTTCCTGCTCTACACCAGCCACCGGGCACTACAGGAGGCGGCAGACTACCTGGCCGACAAGCTCGACTTCCCCCTGCTGGTGCAGGGCACCGCACCGCGCACCGAACTGGTGGAGCGCTTCCGCGAACTGGGCAACGCGGTGCTGCTGGGCACCTCCAGCTTCTGGGAAGGGGTCGATGTGCGCGGCGAGGCCCTCTCCTGCGTGATCATCGACAAGTTGCCTTTCGCCTCTCCCGGCGACCCGGTGCTGCAGGCCCGTATCGACGCCCTGCGCAAGCGGGGCGGCAATCCTTTCATGGAGTTTCAGGTGCCCCAGGCGGCGATCGCCCTGAAGCAGGGGGCGGGGCGGTTGATCCGCGACGAACGGGACACCGGCCTGCTGGTGGTCTGCGATCCGCGTCTGATCAACAAGCCCTATGGCAAGATCTTCATCCGCAGCCTGCCGCCCATGACCAAGAGCCAGGACCCGGATGTGGTGCAGCGGTTCTTTGCCCATGTGGCCTCACGGGCCTGACTCGGACTGAACCCTGTGTGGTGGGCCGTCTGCGCCGTGGCGATCGGATGAATGCGTCGGGTTAGATGGGGAATTGTACTTACTTACTCGTAGTGGTGCAGGGGTAGTTCAAAGATTACGGTGCGGCAAGCCACACCGAAACATTTATTAATTCAGAGCATTCTGGTTAGCGGGGACTTGAGACAGACCCCAAGCCCATCCTTGTGCTTGGGCAGGGTCGGCAGGGTCGTGGTCAGTCGGCGTGTGTCGGCAGGTCCGCCGGCTCGGCATAGACCAGTTCGAGCTGTGCAGGTCTCAGTCGATGCTGCCGCAGACGAAGCACTTGTTGGAGTGCGGGATTCCACTCGCACTCCAGCACCTCCTTGGGGTAGTCATCATAGGGGTCCGACACCAGTTCGGGGGTCAACGTTGGGATGGCGTCATGTTTCATCATGGTCGTTATCTCATTCTCTGGTTATCGATATGACCGGGAGTCGCCGGGCCTTGTTCGACTGATGGCAGTCGTTTAATTCACGCCGCAAATGACTCCACGATGCGCTGACTCTTCATGAGCAAAAATGACGCCATTCTTTGACTTTGTATATTTGTCAGTGAGTTGGAACACTCTGCCTGACGTGAACCTGGTGCGAATGTAAAAGCGCTCGACACATGGGGTGGTGATTTCGCTCTGGTCGTGCAAAATCACCATGAAACAGACCTGATCGGTGGATCGCACCCGGCCGATCCATCAGAGCGTAAGGCGCGGCAGCCGGTCATTGAGTGGATTGCCGGCATCACCCCAGTCATATGCTGGATGTATAAACTCCTTGGGGAATCATTGGTGTAAGCTTTTTGGCGAACGATCTTCCCCGCAACGGTTCAAAATCGGTATCTATGAGCGAACAGCAACAGACACTGGCGGCAATCCCGAATCCTCCGCAGCGCTACCGCCTCTCCGTCACCGGCATGAGCTGCGGTCACTGCGTGGCCGCGGTGGAGAAGGCGGTGGCCAATGTTTCCGGAGTCGAATCGGTCGCGGTGAGTCTGCAGAGCAACAGCGCCGAAGTGGTCGGCGGTCTGCCCCATGAGGCGATCGAGGCGATCCGTGAAGCGGGCTATGAGGCGCGGCCGGTCGCGGAGGTCCCGGACAGCTGCCCGATTCCCGAACCCCCTTCCGGGGCGGAGGAGAAGAGGCCGCAGGTGGCGTCGCTCGGCGGTGGCTACCAGCTGGCGGTTGAGGATATGACCTGCGCCAGCTGTGTCGCCACGGTGGAGCGGGCGATCCGCGCGGTCGACGGTGTCGAGGCGGCGTCGGTCAATCTGGTGGAGAAGCGGGCCCAGGTGGTGGGCGGCGATCCCCGGGCGGTGGTCAATGCCGTGATCGATCAGGGCTACGACGCCCGTCTGATCGAAACTCAGACGGCCAGTGACAGCCTGCTGCTGCGCATCGAGGAGCCGGCGGGAGAAGCACAGGGGCGTCTGTTGGAAGCTGTCCTGGCCGCTTTCGATGCGGAGGCCGAATGGAGCGCGAAGGGGGAACTGTGGCAGATCACCACCACCCGGCACCCGGCCGATCTGCTCATCGCTCTTGAAGCGGAGGGCGCCCGGGCGAGCCTGCACGAGGCCATTGCCGATCCCTATGCGGAGGAGGCGGCCAAGGCCGCCCAGGAGGTGCGCCGCTCCTGGCAGCGTGCCCTGCTGGCCGGCCTGGTCGGCGGCGGACTGATGGTGCTGGAGATGGGCGGATATGCCCCCTCGCCGGCGGCACCCGGCGGCCAGAGCTTCTGGCTGGCGGTGGCCATCGTCTGTCTCTTCGTCATGCGTTTCAGCGGAGGCCACTACTATCTCGGTGCAATCAAGCAGGCCAAACACCTGTCGGCCAACATGGACAGCCTGGTGGCCCTCGGTACCGCCGCCGCCTGGTTCTCCTCCCTCCTGATCACCCTGCAGCCCGACGGTTCACTGCTGCGCGGCGAGAAGCTCTATTTCGACGCCTCGGTGCTGATCCTTGCCTTTCTCCAGTTCGGCCACGTGCTGGAGACCCGGGCCAAGCGGACCACCAGCGAGGCGGTCGGCAGCCTGGTCGGGATGGCGCCCAAGACCGGCCGCGTGGTACGCCAGGGCAGGGAGGTCATGGTGCCGGTCTCCCTGCTGCGGGTCGACGACCGCATCCGGGTGCGGCCCGGCGAGCGCATCGCCATCGACGGCGAGGTGGTGGAGGGCGAGGCGAGTCTCGACGAATCGATGCTCACCGGCGAGTCGATGCCGGTCGCCAAGCGGGCCGGCGATGCGGTGACCGGCGGCACCATCAACCGCAGCGGCACCCTGCTGTTCCGGGTCACCCGCCTGGGCGAGGAGACCACGCTGGCCCA
>JBNKYJ010000134.1:0-5932 GCA_050300835.1 Sedimenticolaceae bacterium | reverse complement strand
CGGCATAGGTCAGAAAACCTTGCTCCTTACCCTTTGCAATCAGTTGTTTCAATTGAGATTGCTGCTGTTCCTGGTTCATCTTTTACCTTGAATTGAAACGGGGTCCACCGCGTTCAGACTGAACACACCATATTAGCACAGCTTTATATGTGTGTGCCAGAAATATTAGGGATTACCATGATGACCTGATTCATTCGGACGCCTCGTCATCGCTTGTCGACCCCGGATAACGCTGTTTCAGCGCTTCCCGCTCTCTGTCAGACAGTTCGCTGGGTTTGAGATTCCCGGGGAGTGGGCGGCTCTCCTTGCGGAACTGTTCGTTCAGCTTGACCAGGGCATCCCTCAGCTCAGTCTCCTGGTCCATGTCCGGTAGGTCGAAGGTGTACTGTGCCAGCTTGTTGAGGTGGGCGAAGTGCTCACTGTCGCGCCAGCGTTCCAACAGTGCCGCTTTGTTAAGCGTAGGTTGAGAACGAATAATTTCAAGCAGTTGCGTCAATATCAGGGTACCTGTCGTGTGCCAGGCCTTCCAACTGTCTTCCACCTCATCAGCTACCTGTATGAGATGGGGGTTGTCCAGCAGAAGTGCAATAGCAAGACGTATCGGCGTGGGACGCTGACTCTTGAAGGAGGGGTTGGAAACCGCCGCCCGGGTCACGTTTCCGGGCAAGCCGCCGGACCGCTCGAGTGTCCTGTCACGAATCCCCACGAGCTGCTCCAGATGCTGGAACATCATGCGCCGGAAGAGGCCGCTGGGTAGTCGCTCCAGATAGGGCTTGGCCAGCTCGGCCAGGTGTGCCCGACCGTCGATGGTCTCCATCTTGACCTGGGCGGTAAGCTGGTGGAACAGGAACTCCGACAGGGGCTGAGCCTGATCCAGGCGCCGCTCCAGGCCTTCGCGACCCTCCTTGCGCACCAGGCTGTCGGGGTCTTCCCCCTCGGGCAGGAAGAGAAAGCGGACTTCACGACCGTCGCGCATCACCGGCAGGGTGGTCTGCAGGGCCTTCCAGCCCGCGTCACGGCCGGCGCGATCGCCGTCGAAGCAGAACACCACCTCCGGGCAGGTGCGGAAGATCAGCTCCAGGTGTTCCTGGGTGGTCGCGGTACCCAGCGTGGCCACGGCATTGCGGATGCCGAACTGGGCCAGTGCCACCACGTCCATATAGCCCTCGACCACCAGCAGCCGTTGCAGCTTATTGTTGGCTTTGCGTGCCTCATAGAGGCCGTAGAGCTCGCGCCCCTTGTGGAACAACGGCGTCTCCGGCGAGTTGAGGTACTTCGGTTTGTCGTCGCCCAGCACTCGGCCGCCGAAGCCGATGACCCGGCCACGGCTATCGTGGATGGGGAACACGATGCGGTCTCGGAAGCGGTCGTAGCGCTTGCCGTCCTGTTCGATGATCAGGCCGCATTCGGCAAGCCGCCGGGTGGCTGCTTGGTCCTTGCCCAGGGCATTCAGCAGATTGTCCCAGCCCGGCGGGGCGAAGCCGATGTGGAAGCGGGCGGCGATCTCGCCGGTCAGGCCGCGGGATTTCAGGTAGTCGACGGCGGTCTGGGCCCGGGAGTGGTGGCGCAGTTGCTGCTGAAAGAAGCGCGAGGCCTCTTCCATCAGAGCGTAGAGCGGCCGCCTGTCGGGGCCCTGCTCCGGTCCACCCTCCCGGGGCACTTCGATCCCGATGGAATCGGCCAGTGTCTCCACCGCCTCGACGAACCCCAAGTTGTCGTACTCCATCAGGAAGCCGATGGCGGAGCCATGTGCGCCGCAACCGAAGCAGTGGTAGAACTGTTTTTGCGGACTGACGGTGAAGGAGGGGGTCTTCTCGTCGTGGAAGGGGCAGCAGGCCTGAAATTCGCGGCCGGCCTTCTTCAGCGGCACGCGGTGGTTGATCACGTCGACGATATCGACGCGGTTGAGCAACTCATCGATGAATTGATCGGGGATCTTACCGGGCATCTCGTGTCAGCTGCCCACGGGAGATAGGCGGACGGCTGTCAGCCGGAGAGTTTCTGCTTGACCAGGGCGCTGACCTGGCTCATGTCGGCACGGCCCTGCATCTTGGGTTTGACCAGGCCCATGACCTTGCCCATGTCGCGCATGCCCTCCGCCCCTGACTCGCTGATGGCGGCCTCGACCATGGCCGCGATCTCCTCCTCGCTCAGGCCTTCGGGCATATAGGCCTCGATCACCGCGATCTCGCTCTTCTCCTGCTCGGCCAGTTCATGACGACCGGCGCTTTCGTACTGGGCGATGGAGTCGCGACGCTGTTTGATCATCTTCTCCAGCACCGCCAGCACTTGGTCGTTTTCGAGCTCGATCCGCTCGTCGACCTCGCGCTGCTTGATGGCGGCGGTGATCAGGCGCAGGGTGCCCAGGCGCGCCTTGTCCTTGGCCTTCATGGCGGCCTTGACGTCGTCCTGGATGCGGGTCTTCAGCATGCTGGAGAGAGCCCCGTTGGGGAGGGATCAGTACTGGCGTTCGAAGCGGCGGTTTTCGCGGGAGATCTTCTTCAGGGTGCGCTTGACGGCGGCAGCGGCCTTGCGCTTACGCTCCCAGGTGGGCTTTTCGTAGAATTCGCGGCGACGAACCTCGGCCAGGACGCCGGCCTTCTCGCAGGAGCGCTTGAAACGGCGCATGGCGACTTCGAAAGGCTCGTTCTCTTTAACGCGTACGTTAGGCATCTATTCAGTTTCCTTAGATCTGTTAAGCTTGCTCAGCCGGATGAAAGGCGGAAATTCTACTCATTGATGGCGCCCAATGCAAAGGTGACGTCACGAAAAAAGGCGAAATTTCGGAAAAATGCGAGTACTGGGCATAGAAACCTCCTGTGACGAGACCGGCGTGGCCGTCTATGACAGCGAACAGGGCCTGTTGGCGCACGCCCTGCACAGCCAGGTGGCGCTGCATGCGGAATATGGTGGCGTGGTGCCGGAGCTGGCCTCCCGCGACCATGTGCGCAAGGTGCTGCCCCTGGTCCGCCAACTGTTCGCGGAGGCGGGCATCGGGCCAGAGTCCCTCGACGGTGTCGCCTATACGGCCGGGCCCGGGCTGGTCGGCGCCCTGCTGGTGGGGGCCACGGTGGGACGCAGTCTGGCCTGGTCCTGGGGGGTGCCGGCGATCGGGGTGCACCATATGGAGGGTCATCTGCTGGCGCCGATGCTGGAGGCCGATCCGCCCCGATTCCCCTTTGTCGCCATGCTGGTCTCCGGTGGCCACACCCAGCTGGTGGAGGTGGATGGCATCGGCCGCTACCGGTTGCTGGGGGACTCCCTCGACGATGCCGCCGGCGAGGCCTTCGACAAGACCGCCAAGCTGTTGGGGCTGCCCTATCCCGGCGGTCCGGAGCTGGCCCGTCTGGCGGAACGGGGCGATCCCGGCCGCTACACCTTTCCCCGGCCCATGACCGACCGGCCCGGCTTCGATTTCAGTTTCAGCGGTCTCAAGACCTTCGCCCTCAACACCCTCGATGAGGCGAAACGCCAGGAGGGTGAGCCGTTGCCGGAGCAGACCCTGGCCGATATCGCCCGTGCCTTTGAGGACGCGGTGGTGGAGACGCTGGCAATCAAGTGCCGCCGTGCGGTACGGGAGACCGGCATTCCGAGACTGGTGATGGCTGGCGGGGTCAGCGCCAACCGGCGGCTGCGTCAGCGCATCGCTGACATGATGGCGAAGGAGCGGGGGGAAGCCTACTATCCCCGCCCCGAGTTCTGCACCGACAACGGCGCGATGATCGCCTATGCCGGTTGTCAGCGATTGATGGCCGGGCTGTCCGAGTCGCTGGGCATCAAGGTGATGCCGCGCTGGTCCATGGAGACACTCGGCCTGGCTGAGGTTTGACACGGGGGCGTCCCCATCGGGCCTGATCGCCTGGTAGGGATCCGGTGGATAGCGAAAAAAAACCCCGGCAAGGGGGGTGCCGGGGTATCAATTTCCGACCGTGCCGCCGGATCGGTCTCAAGCGGCCGGTCGCAACCTCCACACGCCTGGCAGTCCTTGCCGTATGTACCGTTCCCTGCTGGGGGGGATGCGTGGGAGTGCGAAGGTTCGTTTCACACCTTCGGGTGATGCGACCGGGAATCAGTCGCTGAGCGCGGGGCCATAGCTCCTGTCGATGACGGGGATATGGTGATCGAGCCAGCTCTTGATGAAGGCCATGGTGCCGGGTTCGATCTCGGCTTGGTTGGCATGAAATCGTCCCTGCAGATCGGTGCAGGTCGAGACGAGATTTTCATGTTCCTGGCGGTGCGCTTCCAGGCCGGGGTAGCCGCGCTCCGCCATCAGGCGCTCTTCGGTCTGGAAATGCTCCACCACATAGTCGATCAGCGCATCCAGCCGGTTACCGATCTCCGCGCGGTTGTTATGCGTCACCGCTTCGTTCAACGCGTTGACCCGAACGAACAGCTCCTGATGCTGTTCGTCACACACGTTGACGTTGGTGCCGTACGCTTCCTGTGTCCATTCCATTAAAGACATTTGGGTTCCTCCACTGTGATTTCCCTATGTTATTTCCATATCAACAGAACCGAATCGACGATGACAATCCGCTGTCTTTCCAGTTTTGTATGGTCGCTATCCATTCGCTACGAGCGCGCTGGCCCGTAGCGCTGGAATAGAGGTAGATAGATCAGAGATGGAGGCTTGTAAAGGGACAATTCGTCACATTGACCGGCTGGCAGTCTTAACCGTGTGATTTGACACATCAGCGAGAACGTTTGGGTCAAATGGCACGTTGTGCGCTGTCCGTTTTAGCGGTTATTTTCGATCGAGGTAATGGTGCCAGCGCAGAGACCGAAACGCCGGCAGGAGACTCAGACGACGGGCGTCTTGCAGGACTCGCCCGCGATCTCCCGTACCAGTTTCGGCACCAGATAACCCGGCAGCGCACGGCGCAGTGCGCTCATCAGGGCGGTCGCCCGGGGCTCCCCCACGTCGAAGTGAGCGGCACCGGCGACCCGGTCGAGCAGGTGGAGGTAGTAGGGCAGGACCCCCAGTTCGAAGAGTCGTTCGCTGAGCCTGGCCAGGGTCTCGGCACGGTCGTTGACCCCTTTCAGCAACACCGACTGGTTGAGCAGGGTGATGCCGGCATCTTTCAGCATGGCCAGCGACCTCGCCACCGTGGCGGAGAGTTCGTTGGGGTGGTTGGCGTGGATCACGACCAGGCTTTGCAGGCGGGATGCGGAGAGCAGCGCCACCAGTTCCGGTGTCACCCGTTCGGGCAGTACCACCGGCAACCGTGTGTGCAGGCGCAGGCGCTTGAGATGGGGCAGGGAGGCGAGCTGCGACAGCCAGTCGGCGAGACGGTCGTCGCTCATCATCAGGGGGTCGCCGCCGCTCAGGATTACCTCTTCCACCTCCGGGTGTGCGCGCAGATAGTCGAGGATGGCGCGCCACTGGCGGGGCGTGGCGGAGCTCGATGCGTAGGGATAGTGGCGGCGAAAACAGTAGCGGCAGTGCACGGCGCAGGCCCCGGTGGCGACCAGGAGCACGCGCCCCGGATACTTGTGCAGCAGTCCGGGGCTGACCTCGGCCTCCCGGTCTCCCACCGGATTGTCGCTGTAGCCCGGCAGCTGGGCGGTCTCTTCCGCCAGCGGCAGGACCTGTCTGAGCAGGGGGTCGAGCGCATCGCCCGGCTGCATCAGGGCAGCGAACGCCTTCGGTACCCGCAGCCCGAACTGCCGTGCGGCGTGCAGTTCCGCGGGCAGGGGAACCCGATCCAGCTGCAGGTAGGCCAGCAGCGACGGCAGGTCGGTGAAGGCCTCGCTCAGGGCCTGTTGCCAGGCGGGCGTCTGCAAACTTGCCGCGCACTCAGGTATGATGTGCGCCGCATTCGATCTGTTTCGTGAGGAAGACATGGCTACCTACAGTACCAATGAGTTTAAGGGCGGTCTGAAAATCATGCTGGATGGCGACCCCTGCTCGATTATTGAAAACGAATTCGTC